>JAAVAM010000005.1 GCA_014804085.1 Treponema sp.
ACGACAAGCGACACCGACGTGGTGCAGATTGCGGGAATCAAGTCGGACGGAACGGTAACCGGGCAGTCGATTTACGTCACCGCGCTCAAGGCGGGCGAGGCGCTCATAACCTGCTCGCATGAGAAAGCGGCGAGCGACTTGCAGTTCTATGTGGTCGTGCCGGGCACGGGCGAGAAAACGGTCACGCTGAACAAGACATACATGACGCTGACGAAAGGCTCAAGCGGCTCGACGCTGAAGGCGACGATAGAGAACGCGGAGAGCAACTCGGACTACAACAACCTCATCTGGACATGCGAGGGAGCGAACGGGGCGGAAATTGCCCGCGTCATGGGCAGCGGACAGAGCGTCACCATATACCCGCTTGCAGTCGGCGAGGCGACCGTCATGGCACAGCTGCCGGACAGCGCGAGCTTCGCGAAGTGCACGGTGCGCGTGGAGGCGGGAAAGAGCTTCGCATTCGAGGTAAATAGTAAGCGCGTTGAGCCGAAGCACTCAAAGACGGTGAAGTACAAAGTAAGTCCGCCGTCTGCCGTCCTCTCTTGGTCGATGATTCAGCAGGACGACTACTTCACGTATAGCGACCTCGGATGCGACAATGACGGAAACGGCCAGGTCGAAATCATCGGGCTTCAGAAAGAGGGGAACGGGACGCTCATCTGCGTCACCGACAGCGGCGCAAAAGGACAGCTTACGGTCACGGTAAACTGGGACTACGAGTTTACCGTAGACACGAGACAATTTTCAGGAAGTCCCGACAAGTCATACCAGCTCAAATATTCCGTGAAGCCGACTGATGCCAAGGTCGAAGTAAGTGGGAACGGCCTGTGCGAGTTCTCACATACCACTGACGGACTGGGCAACGGAAAGATTGAGATTATGCCGCACACGGAGGGAACTGATTCAATCATCGTCAGGGCAAGTAACCCCAATGACGGAAACAAGGAAATCGGAAGCTATACAGTGGCAGGCTCGTTCTATTACGATTCCCTCACGGTGCGCTACAAGAAGCAGGGCGACGTATCCTACGCCGACAACACGAAGAGCGCATGGTGGTCAAGTTTCGAGAACGACGTGATTACCCTGGGCGACGGAGAGAAGATGACGTTCGCATTCGAGGTCGCGGAGGCAAAAACGAAAGGTCTGTCCATAACGGCAAGCCTTCAGAGCAAGCGGGACGCGAACATCCTGCTTGCGCCGGGGGCGACGGACGGGCAGTTTATTTTGAGCCATAAGGCGGACACGCAGGTACCGGCATACAGGATAAACAAGGGATACCGCCCGACTTTCAAAGGCTCAACGTCATACCCTGACGGAACGCCGATAAAACTGACTGACTTCAGTAGTTATACTTGGAGCGACTGTGATTATTTTTGGGACTGGGGCAAAAATTATGACAGGATAATCAAGTATTTTGTGCGGAACGACAAGGTTTCGAGCAATCTATATGCTATTTCAACAGGTTGGCATGAAGGCGGAACGCATAAAAGGACGCTGAGCAACAAGGATGAGAAGAACGGAGACTGGGGAGTCGTCCGAGACACGAGCCTTGATGGAACGTGTTATTCCGTGGCGGAATTCCAAAAATATCTGTGGTATTATGTTCCTGCGTTTCAATATGATAGCGGCGATACCGACGAGATACATCTTGTTCACGAGTATGGGGAAATCGACACTGACCACATTGATGCCACATACTGTACCGTGACGACGGACACGGCGGTCGTGAGCTCATCGCAAGCGGATGTCCTTGTCGTGACGTTTGAGCACAACGGGAAGCAGCAGAAAAAATACTATCCGATTTACGTCGAGGTGCGCAATTCCAGTTGTACGCAGAAATAATTGCTCGTAGAATGGACTAAAAAGAGAACTTAAAAAAACAAGCCCGCCCTTTTAGGGCGGGNTTGTTCATCGTCTGAAAAAAACTGCCTTATTTTATCTCAAGAATCTTGCCGCCGTCNAACAAAACGGCCGTCNCCTTTCCGCTTTCGTCGAANACAATCGCGCTGTCGGCGGAAAGCCTTCCGTCCACTCTTACCGTATTGATTTTCTCGCCGTCAAAAATCAGAACGCAGTCGTAGTCCGTGTCGTGAAAAGAACCCATCGAACTTCGCAAGGCGGCGTTCCCGATCGCGGCGACCCTCGCCCCGTCCTTGTAGTAAATTTTCCGGGCGGAAAGGATTTGCGTTCCGCCCTTGACCTCATCCTCCGAAACCGGCTGCGGCATGGCGAAATCCACCATGGCGATTTCGCCGTTTTCGTCATAGTCAATTTGGCGGACGGACGCGGGCTTGCCGTCCACCATCGCCGGGTAGCTTGAGAGCGTCTTTTCTCCGTTGAGTGGAGAAACCGCGAAAATTCCCCGGACGCTTTTCACGCCGCCCGTTTCCGAAAAGAAAACGGTCTGGCTCGTCGCGCCGCCCTCGGAACTCGAATAAAAATTCGCCTTGCCGAGCGTGAAATTCGCGCCCTCGAAACACCATGAAATCTGTTTCAGCGTCTTTCCGTCCCCATAAAAGACGACCGGCTCTTTCGGAACGCAGGTGACTTTTATTCCGTCGCCCAAGGTGAGTGCCGAGCCTGCGGCGGGATAGAACGAGAGGACTTTCTTCGGGTCGTCCTCGCCCACCACGACGGAATATCCCGGGCGCATCCCGAAGCCGAACGGATTTAAGAGCCTCGCGTTATCGGGTATGAATTCCTTTATCGCGCCGCTTTCGTAGAAGACGATTTCCGACTGGTTCTTGAATACGGGCTTCTTGTTCGAGCTTGTTTTCAGTTCGCGCAGGAATTTGAACGACTGGTCGTGGGCGACTTTCATCGACTTGATGTTCCCGTTCTCATGGAAATGGATCGTGCTTTTCGGAAAGACCGCGAGCGATTCCTTGTACTTCTTGAACGCGATGTGTTTGTAGCCGTCGCCGCCCAGGGACTCGTATCTCACGTCCGCAAGGCGGACGGCCTTCAAAGTTCCGTCCTCATAAAACTCTATGGGCTGGGCGTTTTTCTTTGAAAGGTAGTCGATTCCCGGAACCGGCGTTTCGATGTAAAGTTCGCCGAAAGTCGCGTCATAAATTCTTGTGAGCTGCCCGAAGTTCTCGATGTAAAAGGACTTCACTGCGCCCGACTCGTAGCGTTCCACGGGAAAGCCGCCCTTCACGTAGAACGTGCCGTATTTCGTCTCGACTTTCTCGCGTGAGACCTGCGCGTTCTGCACCGTCACGCCACCTATGGAGACCTGCGCGAATGAGCTTGAGACCGTTGCCGCCAGCGCGAGGGCGGGCAAAAGAATCCTGCCGATTTTGAACTTGACCATAATGCTTCCCCATCAGGAAAACCTGATTGCGATAAAAAAGATTTTTCCAGCTGCACTACGAAGGCTTTGAGAAGCCTTCCATCCGCTGGCTTTTTGGGTGCGGGATTTGCGGGCCGTAATGACCGACCATGCAAGGCGCATGGATTTGAAAGAAATTATAACGGTTTTACATTTCCATTTCAAGATTGACAAGGACAGATTTCCAGTCTTGAAGGAAGTCCCACTCCTGTTCATGGCACTTTCTGATTGCATAGTAGCCTGCCTGGTTTCCAGTCATGGCGGCGCAAACTTTAGGAAACCTTTGCGCGTTAATCGGCAGCCACCATACTTTCGCTTCGCCCTTCGGCAAGTCCCTGTCGTCAATCAGGCTGTCCATGAAGTCTCCCTCGAAATTTTCTTTCGACAATTCCTTCTTGACCTTGCAGAAAGAAACTTTGTCGCCGTCGGGAATCCCGCGAGCCAAAAATTCTTCTCTCACCAGCGAGAGAAAATCAACATTGTTCGTCATTTCTGACCTCCTGTGTATTTTTTTCTTCCCCAATTCCTCTACAAAGTTCCGTTGGGAAAAAGGAAATTCATTATGCCCGTAGTTATGCTTTCAAAAAATGAATGGACTTTTTCATAAACTGTTTCAACCACATCAGAAATTTCCCCTAAAATCGGAATGTCGCAAAGATAATAATCTTCACGAATTGTGTAAACAATCAGGTATGAAAACAGCAAAACGACAACGAAATAAACAGCCTTTGCAATTTTGTCGCCGTTCCGCCGTGAGAATTTTTGCGCAAGCCTGTCAACAAGCAGGAAACCCAAATAAAAGCACACCAAAAAAACTTCGCATGCCGAAATTGTCGCAATCGGCAGACGCGACCAAATTCTGAACGCGGCAGGAAGCGTGAACGGTGCTAAAATTATAAATCCGCAGGCGATGCCGCCTAAAAGTGCCAGGCAAATTGATATAAAAAGAACTATCATACGTTTTATCTCTCCATTTTTTCCGCATTCTTTTCGATTTCCGCCGCGACATCGAGCTGCAAGTATTCGCGTATGAAGCGGCTCACGGTTTTGTTCTGCCTTTCGGCGATTCTTTTCAGCAGGGCGGCTTCCTCTTCGGGCAGGACGACCGAAAAAGTCTTGTACTTGACGTTTCCCTTTTTTCGACCCGCGCCCCGCCGTTTTCCGCCCCAGTTCCGTTCGTTCACGATAGAATCATAGCGCGTTATTTTGATTGTGTCAATCTTAATTTCAAGTTATTGCATGAAAATTTACAAAATTGATGTTGCAAAAAATACAATAATGCATTATAATCACCATAAAACTTTCGCCCGCCCAAAAGGGAAAAGTTTTGTTCGCCAAAAAAGAGGAATTCTCAAGAGACGACCCGAAATCTTACGGGAAATATTATATCCTGCGCATTCTGAATTGGCTCATACCGATTTGCGTCGTCGCCGTAGGGCTGTTCATCACGACGCAAAAATTCGCGCCGATGATGAACTATGACGAAAGCGTCATAGGAAAGCCGATCCATGTTTTTTCCAGCGGCTACCGGCTTTACAATCCCGGCGTTTTTATGATGGGCGTTTTCAAATATGCGTTCAACAGCGTCTATTCGGATTATTTTTTCAAGGCGTTTCCGCCCGCAGGATTTTCGCTTGCCATCGCGTTCTCCTTGTATTTCATAACCGCGCTGATTTTGAATTCCCACCAAAAGAACCAGCACATTCATGGAACGGCGCGTTGGGCGACGATAAAGGACTTGCGCGACTTGGGGCATTTGCAGCAATACGGCGTTGTCTGCGGAGAATTGGCAAAGGCAGACGTGTACTCGAAAATCAATCCGAAAAAAGGAAACCTCGTCCTTCACATACGAAAGAATTTCCTGACAAAAAAAGAAAGGATTTCGCCTTTGGTTTGCCATTCGGGAGCGACGAATACTTGGATGATCGCGCCCACCCGAAGCGGAAAGGGCGTTTCGACTATCATTCCGACGTGCCTGAACTACGGAATTCCTTATTGGTCGCGCGACAAGGAAACCAATCGGAAAAAAATTGACGGGCGCGGTTCAATGGTCATATTCGATCCCAAAGGCGAGAACTTCGACGCGACTGCGGGCTACAGGAGCAAGTTTTCCGTCGTGATTCCGTTCCGCCCGCTCGACCCCGACGGCAACACCGCCCATTACAATCCGATACATGAAATTCCTGACGACCCGAACACCGCCTTTGACTGGGCTGATATGATTGGCGCGATTTTCTTCGGCGCGGAAAAGAAAGGCGGCGGGGACGATACCACGGCTTACTTCAACAACACCGCCCGCGACATTTTTTCGGGTGTCGTGCTTCACGTCAGGTTTTCGCCCGACATCGCATGGAAGGACAAGAATCTCGCAAAAGTCTTGAAGACTTTCTCACAGGCGAGCATGGAAGAAGAGGATGCGGGCGATGACGGGGAATCGGGCGGATGCGGCGCGGAAATGCTAAGGGAAATGGTTGAGACGCGCCACGTTTGCAGGAACGGAAAAGGCGAGCTGGAAGAGAGCGCGCTGCTTAACGGAATCATAACGGAAGCCGCGAACCGCTCGAAAATCCAAACGCCAAAAGAACGCGCGTCAACCTATTCGACGGTGTTTTCAAAAATCTCGCTGTTCCAGTCGCCTTTGATCGCGAACGCGACGGCGTTCTCGGACTTTTCCGTTGACGACTTCATAAACGGGAAGAACGGAATTTCGCTCTATCTCATCGTGCCTTACGCGCACATTCAGCGGATCGCGCCCGTGTTCAGAATGCTCATCACGTTTATGATCAAGAAATTCTCCGACGGAGCGACGAACGCGAATTCGGTCAAACTGAAAATCCCATGTCTTTTTTTGCTCGACGAATTTCCCGTTCT
>JAAVAM010000038.1:0-1858 GCA_014804085.1 Treponema sp.
TACGCCGCGCTCGATTTCCGTCACGCCGTCGGGAATGACGAGGTTCGCGGGGAGCGTGCCGGTATATCCCGTTATTTTCGTACCGTCCATTTTGAAGTAGTCGGGAACTGCTTCAGCACCTATGCCTATGCGGTCATCGCTACAGCGAATGCCCGTAACCTCTATACGGTCACTTCCTCGTATTGCCTGCCACTGCGCCTTCGTGCCGCTGAACTGTATTTCTTTGAGTGACGTGCAGCCACGGAACGCCTCATTGCCGATTGCCGTCACGCTTGCAGGAATGGTTACGCTCGCAAGCGACGTACAACCGGAGAACGCACGGTCGGCGATTACTGTCACGCTGTTGGGAATGGTCACGCTCGCAAGTGACGTGCAGCCGCCGAACGCACGGTCGCCGATTCCCGTCACGCCGTCGGCAATCGTCACGCTTGCAAGTGACGTGCAACCCTCGAACGCCCTGTTATAGATTTTTTTTACGCTTCTAGGAATGATTACGCTCTCAAGCGACGTGCAGCCCCAGAACGCACCGCTTTCCTCTTGACCAAAATAGCCGATTGCCGTCACGCCGTCAGGAATAACAAGGTTTGCGGGAACGGTATCGGTATATCCCATCACGTATATCTCTGAAGTCTCTCCCCTTGCCCTGCCGCGTTTTTCGCCTGTCTTGACTATCTTGAGGTACGCAGGAATCTCTTTAATGCCTAGGTAACCGTCGCTACATTGAACGCTCATGACCTCCACATTGTCACTTCCTTGGATTGCCTGCCACTGCGCGATTGTACCTTTAAATTGTATTTCCCTAAGCGATGTACAGCCATGGAACGCCATATCGCCAATTTCCGTCACACTGCCGGGAATGGTTATGCTCGCAAGCGACGTACACCCCTCGAACACACCCGTACACTCACCTGTCCAGAAATTCCCACCTCCGCTGATTTCTTTCACGCCATTACCAATCGTAACGCTCTTAAGCGACGTGCAGCCCCGGAACGCCTCATCGCCGATTTCTTTCACGCTGCCGGGAATAGTCACGCTAACAAGCGAGGTGCAGTCCCGGAATGCTTCGTCATCGATTTCCTTCACGCCGTCTGGGATGATGAGGTCTGCGGGTACGTCGCCCGTATAGCCTTTCACCGTCGTTCCTCTCACTTTTAGGTATGCGGGGAATTTTTCTTTCGCCGCAAACGCCGCCGCCGTCACTGCCAGTGCCGCAACCACGGCAACCCATTTCTTGTTCATAAAAAACTCCTCTTGCGTTCTTCGTCCGCCGACGTTTTTTGTTGCTTAAAAGCGGGGCAGTCACCCTAAGCCCCCGCTCCCCATAAGGGAAATCTGCGATCCCTTATAGGGGAGCGCACTTCTCCCTCATAAGGGAAATCGCCGCTCCCTTATAAGGGAATTCCGTTCTCCCCTGTGGGGGAGTGCGCCGCCCCCTATGCGCCGGGGGAAACTTGGAGCGGCTTTCCGAACCGCCCGGCCTTGAGCGACTTGGTGGACTTTGCGTTTCCCAGCAACTTTGTCCGCACCTCGGCATAGTACGTGCCGCTCGCGATGTCCGCGGGAATCATCACCATGACCCGCGCGGGCTTGTTCTCCGCCACCACGGCACAGCGCACCGCCTCGCCCCCGCTTTCCGGCACGAGGAACACGCCCTGCGCCTCGTCCGACGCGTCGAACTTGAGCCGCGACCCGGTGAGCCGCAGAATGCCGCCCGCCGTGAGCGTAGCGTTGACCGCNCCGNNNACCACGTCCGCNANCTCNGTGATGTACGGNNCGGTNNNCGCGCCNTCGGTNTTCTCCGTCNTTACGGACTTGACCGCATCGCGCAGNGCAGTCCCCGCGTTCACNTTCACGCNNA
>JAAVAM010000038.1:1863-29378 GCA_014804085.1 Treponema sp.
TGNCGAGCTCTTGTCNAANGAATCCGACATACTGGTAAACACNCCNGNCACGCTGAACGANGTNTTGAACANNGGCGTGTTCACCGCNNNCCCGTCCGCCGTCAGCTCGCCNANAACCTCNGTGTANACNTGCANCACNGCNGCNACNTCNGCNCNNGTCAAGGTCGTGCCACGCCTCATCATCANNTCNATNANCTCNTCCTGNNNNTACGACCGCACGTCCTGCACCTGNGCCATGCAGTCGTCCGGGTCNGCCGTGAGCAAATTCTCACGCAANGAATANTTGAGCATACGCTCCCTCCTTGTAGANNGANANNAAAATAATCNGNCNCCGCATACGCGGGGCTTNNTTTGAGAGAGAAAAAAGAAANATGGGNAAAAGGAATAGGGAACAAAAAAGACGCGCCGCGCGGGAAAATCCCCGCACAACGCGTCACCTTACCACTCGTTACATTACTATCAGAGAGACAATACCCCCCCCCATACCCGGTTCTTGCCCGTCTGGGGGTGCNTCGCGTCCGCTGCTGTCTTTCCCGCCGCAACCGGCAGGGCTGAAAGGCTTTGTCTCATGTCCCGCAGTATAGCATACCGCCCCCGCCCGTGGCAAGCGGGCGGGCGCATTGACAGCGACGGGGGCAAAAGGTACAATAGAAACCATGGCAAAAATCAGGGCATCCACCTACGCGCTTGTCTTCGGTCTCTTCTTTTTTGCGGTGCTGTGCGGCGCGGGGCTGGGGCTTGCGCTCGCGCAGACAAAGTTCATCCGCGACAACGAGCAGTTCACCGAGTTCTCCACCGCGCTGCCCACCAAGCTGCTGGACATCAACGGCGAGCTTATCACNGAGCTTGCGGGCGAGGAGCGGCGGGAAATCATCAGCATCAAGAAGCTGCCCCAGCACATGATTGACGCGCTCGTCTCGCGCGAGGACCGCGTGTTCTACCATCACCACGGCTTTACGGTCAAGGCAATCCTGCGCGCGATCGTGGGCAAGCTCACGCACCGTTCGCTCGGCGGCGGCTCNACNCTCACCCAGCAGATTGCGGGNACGCTCTACTGCGACCGNAAGGACATGTCCTACNCNCGCAAGCTCAAGGAGCTGTGGTGGGCAATCCAGATGGAACGCCGCTACTCAAAGGACGAAATCCTTGAGCTGTACCTGAACAAGATTTATTTTGGCGGCGGCACGTACGGGGTGAGCGCGGCGAGCAAGTATTATTTCGGGCACGGCGCGGAGGAAATCACCCCGGCGGAGGCGGCCATCCTCGTCATCCAGCTGTCAAACCCCACGTACTACAACCCGTTCGACAACCCCAACCGCGCCATGGACCGGCAGGAGGACGTGCTGCGCAGCATGGTCGCCGCCGGGTACATCACGCAGGAAGAGGCGGACGACTCGTTCAACGAATACTGGGGGTCGTTCGACTACACGCGCACGAGCGCCACCACGGTCTCCAACCGCAACGACAAAGCGCCCTGGTTCAGCGAATACGTGCGCCGCGAGCTGAAAGATATGATTTACGGCACGGACGACATCTATTCGAGCGGCTTCACCGTGAACACCACGCTCGACCTGCGCCAGCAGCAGGCGGCGCAGGAGACGATGGACCACTACATCAGCTGGGCAAACCAGCAGTACCAGGCTTCCACCAACGCGCGCCGCTCCGTTGCCGCGCGGGTCTACGCGCCGCTTTCCGAGCTGCTCGCGCTCACGTTCAATTTGGGCAAAATCAAGGTGACCGAGCAGCGCAACGAGGCGATCTCACGGGCGGCCTACACGAACACGATCAACCCGATCATCGACGTGGCATCGCTCATGTTCGGGCTTGACCGGCTGAAGCTGACCGTCGTGAACCGCGCCACGTCGCTGGCAAAGCAGAACGTGAGCAAGACGACGATCGAAGGCACGATGGTCGCGTTGCAGAACGAGACGGGGTACATCACCGCGCTCGTCGGCGGCAGCAAGTACGACAACGAGAACCAGTTTATCCGCGCGATGCAGGCGCGNGTCCAGCCCGGNTCGTCGTTCAAGCCGCTGTATTACACGGCGGCAATCGAAAGCCGCAATTTCACCGAGACGACCGCCATTTCCGACACGCCCGTCGTGTTCTACACGGCGGACGGCCGCCCCTACATCGTGCAGAATTTCAGGGGCGAGTACGAGGGCGACGTGCAGCTGTGGTACGCGCTCTGCCGCTCCATGAACATACCGTCGCTCAAGGTGCTGGACGGCATCGGCTTTGACGCGGCAATCAGCCGCGCGGTGTCGCTGCTCGGCATTTCGGAGCAGGAGCTGCCGTCGCGCGGCTTCGTCCCCGGCTACCCGATCGGGCTGGGNGTCTGCTCCGTGCGCCCGATTGAGATCGCGCGCGCCTACGCCATTTTTGCCAGCGGCGGCAAGGAAATCACGCCCATCGCCATCCGCAGCGTGGAGGACAAGAACGGCAACGTCTTCCTCAATCCCGAAAANGAACTCCGCGAGGCGCAGGCGGCAAAGGGCGCGGGCATTCAGGTGATTTCCCCGCAGACGGCGTTCATTATGACCGACCTGTTGCAGAACACGGTCTCCAACGGCGGTACGCTCGCCAANCCGTCCGACTGGGGGCGCAAATTCCGCTACACGGACGAGAACGGCAAGCGGTACACGATGCCCGCNGGCGGCAAGACCGGCACCACGCAGAACTGGGCGGATGCCTGGANCGCGGGCTTCACGCCGTATATCACGTCGGTNTTCTGGTTCGGGTTTGACAAGCCGGGGCAGTCGCTGGGNCTGACGCTGACCGGCTCGACGCTGGCAGGCTACGCCTGGGCGGATTTCATGCGGAAAGCGAACGANGGGCTGCCGTTCAAGAACTTTGACCGCCCGGCGACCGGGCTGATACAGGCGACCGTCTGCTCGGTGAGCGGCGGCATCCTCACGCCCGACTGCGGCGACAACAAGGTGACGGCATGGTATCTTGAGGGAACGCAGCCGACCGACATCTGCACGGTGCACACCAACTCNACGAGCCTGCGCACGATCGCGCTCTACCGTCTGGAACGGGAACTGTACAAGGCGGGATTCGGCAGCGACCTGCTGATACGCGACACCGAGCCGCTGCGCTACAACCTGAANATCAATGCGGGGAACGGCGGCGACTTTACGGACAGCACCGCGCTGCCGCTTGACGAGGACGGCATCGCGCCCGACTACAACTTCCTGCTCGACTGATTTTTACACAAGCACCACGCGGACAAATTTCTTCTTTCCCGCGCGGAGGACGAATTCGCCGCTGTCATCGGCATCGGCGAGCGTCACGGTCGCCTTTACGTCCGAAACGACGTTCCCGTTGACCGCAAGTCCCCCGCCCTGAATGAGGCGGCGGATGTCGCTCTTTGAGCCGCCAAAACGCGCCTCGGCGCACAAGTCGATGACCCCGATTCCCGCTTCGATTTTTGCGCGGCTCACCTCGGCGGTCGGCATCTGGCTCTTGTCCCCCGCGCCGCCGAACGCGGCCTTTGCGCCCGCAAGCGCGCCGTCAGCGGCTTCCTTGCCGTGGATTTCCTTGGTCACCTCGTAGGCGAGCCGCTCCTTTGCCGCGTTGATGTCGCCCGCGCAGATTTCGTCGATTTCCTCAACCGAAAGGAACGTGAACAGCAGGAAGAATTTGCGCACGTCGGGGTCGGCGACGTTGCGCCAGTACTGGAAGAAGTCGTACACGCTCGTCAGGTTCTTGTCCAGGAACACCGCGCCTTTTTCGGTCTTGCCCATTTTCTTGCCGTCGCTGCGGGTGATGAGCGGGAACGTCAGCCCGAACACCGTATGCCGGGCGTTCAGCTCCTCCGTGCCGCCGAGCTTGCGCCGGATCAGATCGACGCCCGCGGTGATGTTCCCCCACTGGTCGTCGCCGCCGATTTGCAGGCGCACCCCGTGTTTCTGGTGCAGGCACAGGAAATCGTAGCTCTGCAACAGCTGGTAGTTGAATTCGATGAACGAAAGCCCGCGCTCAAGCCGCTGCCGGTATGCCTCAAACGAAAGCATCTTGTTCACGCTGAAGCACGAGCCGATGTCGCGCAGAAAGTCGATGTAGTTCAGGCCGGCAAGCCAGTCCTTATTGTTCGCGGCAAAAGCCGTTTTTCCGTCAAAGCCGATGAACGCATCAAGCTGCGCGGCAATCGTCTCCACGTTCCTGTCAATCTGCTCGTAAGAAATCATCTTGCGCATTTCGGTCTTGCCCGACGGATCGCCGATACGCGCCGTGCCGCCGCCAATCAACGCCACGCCGATATGCCCGTGGGCGCGCAGATGGCGCAGCGCAAAGAACGGCACCATGTGCCCGATGTGCAGGCTCGGCCCGGTCGGATCGCAGCCCACGTAAAAGGCGACCGGTCCTTTGTCCATGAGGTCCGAAAGTCCCTGTTCGTCCGTACACTGCGCAAAAAAACCGCGCGCCTTGAGTGCTTCGAGTGCTTTGTTCATGCAGACGATTATAGCGATATGTCTTGACATTTGCAACAGCGCGGNAAATCCGCTATACTGGCAGCATGAACCATGGATTTTTCCGCGCCGCGTGCGCAAGCCCTGCCGTGACCGTGGCGGACTGCGGCGCGAACGCGGCGGCAATCGTCGCGCTTGCAAAAGAAGCGGCGGCACACGGCGCACGGCTGGTCGTCTTTCCCGAACTGTGCATCACCGCGTACACCTGCGGCGACCTGTTCTTGCAGCGCACCCTGCTGGACGGCGCGACGGACGCGCTCAAGACGATTCTGCGGGAGACGGCCGACACCGACGCGCTTGTGCTGGTCGGACTGCCGTTCGTGCATCAGGACGCGCTCTACAACTGCGCCGCCCTGCTCTTCCGGGGAAAAGTCATCGCGCTCGTGCCGAAATCCTACATTCCGGCCTACGGCGAATTCTATGAGCGTCGGCACTTCGCGCCCGCCGCGCCGGGAATACAGCATGCGTATATCGACGGCGAAAACGCGCGCGTTCCGTTCGGCACGAATATCCTGATTGCGGACACGGCGAATCCGCTTTTCGTGCTGGGAACGGAAATCTGCGAGGATCTCTGGGTTCCGCTCCCGCCGTCCGTACACGCCGCGCTTGCCGGGGCGACGGTCATCGCGAATCTGAGCGCGAGCAACGAAGTCATCGGAAAAGCCGACTACCGCAGGATGCTCGTGGCAAGCCAGAGCGCACGGCTGGCGGCGGCATACCTCTACGCCGACAGCGGGAACGGCGAAAGCACCACGGACCTTGTCTTTGCCGCCCACAACCTGCTCGCGGAAAACGGCACCGTCCTTGCCGAATCGTCCCTGTTCTCCCAGGGCATAACGTANACGGATTTTGACCTGGAGCGGATTGCGCAGGAACGCAANCGCATGACGACCTTTGCCGACTGCGCCCGCAACGNGCCGCACGATTTTGTGACNNTTACCATAGACAGCAGCGGCGCAAAAACGGCGGACAGCGCGCCGGTATTGCTGCGGACGGTCGCGCCCCGCCCGTTCGTGCCGGACGACACGACATGCCGCGCCGAACGCTGCCGCGCCGTCATCGCGTTGCAGGCGCAGGGGCTGGCAAAACGGCTGCGCCACCTCAACTGCCGGTGCGCGGTCATCGGCCTGAGCGGCGGGCTTGACAGCACGCTCGCCCTGCTCGTCACGGTGCGCGCGTTTGCCCTCTGCGGGCTTGCGCCGTCGCTCATCCGCGCGGTGACCATGCCCTGCTTCGGCACGACCGACCGCACCCACCGCAACGCCCGCGCGCTCGCCGCAGAGACCGGCGCGACGCTCATGGAAATCCCGATCGCGGATGCCGTGCGCCAGCATTTCAGGGACATCGGGCAGGACGAAACCGTGCACGACATCACCTATGAGAACTGCCAGGCCCGCGAGCGGACGCAGGTGCTGATGGACGTGGCGAACAAATACAACGGCATCGTCATCGGCACGGGCGACCTGAGCGAACTGGCATTGGGCTGGGCGACCTACAACGGCGACCACATGAGCATGTACGGCGTGAACGCCTCCGTCCCCAAGACGCTCGTGCGCCACCTGGTCACGTCATTCGCCGACGAGGCAGAGACGCAGGCACGACCCGCGCTCGCCGCCGTGCTGCGCAACATCTTGGACACGCCCGTCAGCCCGGAACTGCTGCCCCCCGACGGAACGGACATCGCGCAGAAGACGGAAGAACTGGTCGGCCCGTATGAGCTGCACGATTTCTTCCTTTACTACGCGCTGCGGTTCGGTTTTTCGCCCGCAAAGATTTTTTTCCTTGCCGAACAGGCATTCATCACGCAGAGCGAATCGCGCGGAGAAAAGCCGCCGTATGACAAAGCCGCCATCAAGGCATGGCTCGTGTCGTTTTACCGGCGGTTCTTCGCCCAGCAGTTCAAGCGCAGCTGCCTGCCCGACGGGGCAAAAGTCGGCACGGTGAGCCTCAGCCCGCGCGGCGACTGGCGGATGCCGAGCGATGCCAGCGCACGGCTGTGGCTCAAACAGGCGGAAGCCCTCGAATGCTGAGTTACGAACACATCTATCATGCGGGAAACCACGCGGATATCCTCAAGCATGCGACGCTCACGCTGATACTCGGACGGCTGCTGAAAAAAGAAACGCCGATCACCGTGTACGATACCCACGCGGGATTCGGCTGTTACGACCTGACCGACACGCGCGCGCAGAAAACGAACGAAGCGGAGAGCGGCATACGCCGGCTGCTGCGCGCCTTTGCCGACGAAGCCCCCGCCACAACGGAACACACGCCGCCACAAAGCGCGGAAGCCGCCGCACTGCTCGCGCCCTACCTTGCGCTGTGCCGNATCTACNCCGCGCAGGAACGATACCCCGGATCGCCGGAAATCGCGCGCGCCATGCTGCGCGGCAACGACCGCCTGCTGCTGTCGGAACGGCATCCCCAGGCGATCGCCGTACTCCGCGACACGATGCGCACCCCGCCCCTAACCGCCGCGCACACCGCCGTCAAGCCGCACGTCCACTTCCGCGACGGCTATGAAATGCTGCGCGCACTCACCCCGCCCGCAACAGGACGCGGCGTTGCGCTCATCGATCCGAGTTTTGAAGATACGAGTGATTTTTCTGCATGCGCGGACACAATCTGCGCCGTGCACAAACGATGGCCGAACGGCATCATCGCGCTGTGGTATCCGCTGCTGGAACACCGCGCCACGGAGACGGCGCGCATGAAGCAGCAGATTGTATCATGCGCCGCCGCCACGCAGACCGAGCCAATCGTGCTCGACATCCAGCTTGCCGTCCAGTCCCCCGCCGAAAAGACCGGCCTTGCAAAACTGTACGGCAGCGGCATGCTCGTGGTGCGCTTCCCGTATCAGCTGGACGACCAGATGCGGACGATACTCCCCGCCCTGGCGGCAGCCTTAGGAAACGAACACGCACGATGGTCGGTGGAGACCTGCGGATAAATCCCCGCCAAGCCTCCGACCGACAGACGATTACGCCTGCCCGTTCAGACCGCCGGCGACCACCGAAATATAGCCGTCAAGTTTCGTGCGGACGGCTTCGACATCAGTCAGCGAGTTGTCCACAATCACCTGCCACATACGACTGTTGAACGCGACATAATCGCACATATTGCGGAATTTGTTGATTTCCCGTCTGACCGGCGTACCCTTATAGTATTCGAGCAGCCATGCATGAACCCGGTTGTCATAGACCGAAAAGTCGGACTTTCCATATACAAACCGGTTGTGGCAGCTACAGTATTTTGAGACGAACGGGAACGCGTTGTAGCCGAATTCTTCCTTTATCTTCCGCGAAAGATCCTCCACCAGCGTGCCGTCGCCCCGCTCAATCCGCCCGTCGATGTCCTCCGCGTCGCGAATGACGGCGGCAAGCCCTTGCAGGAAAAAAGTCTCCCGCGCGCTGGAAAGATGCGTCTCATTCGTGATGTCAACCGCGGCAATCTTTATGGCAATGTCCGCAATGTCCGCGCCGCCGTTCTTCGGGCGGGCAAGGATAAGCTCCTTGCACAACACGCTGTCCTGCCTGATTCTCGACTGTATCCGCTCCTGCGCCTGCTCTAAATCCTGTTTCGTGATAGTCATTCCCATTACTTTCTCCTTGTCGTGCCGTCTGCCGCACGACCTGCCCTTTTATAACTGACAATATACCGCATTTTCAAGGCAGTAGCAAGATGAAAACGCCGCAAGCCTACAGCCACACGCGGAATCCGGCATGCAGCGGAAAATAGAGCGGCCGGACGAAAAAAAGATCGTCGTCATGCCGGAGATACACGCCGACCGACGGATTCCACGCAAGCTGCGCGTACAGCTCAAGGTGACGGCGGGCAAGAAAAACGTTCACGCCCGCGCCCGCCCGCGCGCCCGTGTCAAGACCGAACGTACCTTCCAGCTCCATGCCGGCCGAAATGCCCCAGAACAAGAACCAGGCGACATCGCGCCCGAACGCCTTGTAGACGAACCAGTTGTCTGCCGTCACGCCCGCATACCACGGGTCGCCTTTCAGGTGCACGGCGAACACCCAAGGCGAACGGTCAGACGCGACCGTCAGCGCGCCGCCCACAAACGGACGCACCGCACCGTCCTTGAACGTGAACGAATCCGACGCGGGGAAATCGCTGCCCAAAAACAAGTCGCCCTGCGCGCCCATGCCGACCCGCGCGGCGGCAGGAACGACGGCAAACAGGCACGACAGCATGACGGCACACAGGAATCTCATGCGGTCAGTATAGCGGAAAAACGGCGGCGTGTCCAACCGCTTGCCATAAGCGCGCCGCCCCGCTACAATCAACTATGACCCCTTTGGAGCAGTATTATCACACGTTCGACGAAGAGCACCGGCTCACCACGCGGCACGGGCAGGTGGAATTCACCACGACCATGCATTTTATCCACGAAGGCATCGCCTCGGTCGCACGGGCAGACGGACGCGCGACGATTGCGGACATCGGCGCGGGAACGGGGCGATACGCCGTGGCGCTGGCGCGGGAAGGACACGCCGTCACGGCAGTGGAACTGGTGGCAAAAAACCTCTCGGTGCTGGAACGCAAGCACGAAAAAGTGAACTGCTGGCAGGGAGACGCGCGGAACCTGCATTTTCTTGCCGACGAAACGTTCGACATCACGCTGCTGTTCGGTCCGCTGTACCACCTGCACACGGATGCCGACCGGCTTCAGGCACTGCGCGAGGCAAAACGGATTACCCGGCGCGGCGGACTGATTTTTACCGCCTATGTGATGAACGAATACAGCGTGCTGACCTACTGCTTCAGGCAGAACCACATCGGCGAAGTGATGGCAACGGGCGGGCTGACGGCGGATTTCCACACCAAGACCGACAAAGACCAGCTTTACAGTTACCTGCGCCTTGAGGACATCAACGCGCTG
This sequence comes from Treponema sp., assembly GCA_014804085.1. GTDB lineage: Bacteria > Spirochaetota > Spirochaetia > Treponematales > Treponemataceae > Treponema_D. The sequence goes on from JAAVAM010000038.1 coordinate 11,233, forward strand.
AACGAGCAGGCGGGACTGGAGCGCGTCAAGATATTCGCCGCAGACGGTGCCGCCGATTACCTGCGCCGCGAGCTGAACGCGCTCTCGGAAGCTGATTTCCAGCATTTCATCGCCTATCACCTCGCCACCTGCTTACGCCCGGAACTGCTGGGCGCAAGCTCGCATACGGTAGACGTGCTGACCAAACGATAACAACCGCACGGCGATCAGCTGCCGCCGCCCGCCGTGCGGTACGATTTATGCGAATACCAAGCCGCCGTCTCCTGCCGTCACGCGAATCGTCGCGCCTTCGGCAAAGCGGCCGCCGAGCAGTTCCTTTGCCAGCGGGTTCTCCACATACGCCTGCACCGCCCGCTTGACCGGGCGCGCGCCGAACGCCGGGTCGTAACCCGCGTCGCCCAGAAAATCGATCGCGCTCTGGTCGAACGTGAGCGCAATCCTGCGCTCGGCAAGGCGGGCTTTGACGCGCTCCAGCTGATTGCGCACGATGCCGCCAATGCAGTCCTTGCCCAGCCGCCCGAACATCACGATTTCATCGATCCTGTTCAGGAATTCCGGGCGGAACGTCTGCTTCAGAAGCGCGTCCACGCCCGGGCGCACGGCGCGCAGTTTCTCGTCGGTGTCCGCCTCAAGGATCAGGTCGCTCCCCAAGTTGCTCGTCATAATGATAATCGCGTTCTTGAAGTCAACCACCCTGCCCTGCCCGTCGGTCAGCCTGCCGTCGTCAAGCACTTGCAGCAGCACGTTGAACACGTCGGGGTGCGCTTTCTCCACCTCGTCAAACAGAATGACGCTGTACGGACGGCGGCGCACGGCTTCNGTGAGCTGCCCGCCCTCGTCATAGCCCACATACCCCGGAGGCGCACCGATCAGGCGCGAAACGGAGAATTTCTCCATATATTCGGACATATCGATCCGCGTCAACGCTTTCTCGTCGTTGAACAGGAAGTCCGCGAGCGTCTTTGCAAGCTCGGTCTTTCCCACGCCGGTCGGNCCGATGAACAGGAANCTCCCNAGCGGACGGTTCGGGTCGTTCAGCCCGGCACGGTTGCGGCGGATCGCGTCGCTCACCACGGAGACGGCTTCGTCCTGCCCGATGACGCGCTTGTGCAGGACGCTTTCCAGCTGCACGNANTTCTGCTTCTCGCTCGTGAGCATTTTNGCGACCGGNATGCCCGTCCAGGTACTCACCACGCGCGCGATGTCCTCCTCGGTCACTTCCTGCCGCAACAGCAGCGAGGACACNCCGTTGTCCTCCGCCGCNTGGCGCGCCTCGTCGGCTTTCTGCGCCGCCGCCAGCNCCTTNTCAAGCGCGGGAATCGTGCCGTACTTGAGTTCCGCCGCCTTGTTGAAGTCGCCCNCGCGGGTNTATTTCTCCTCCTCAAAACGCGCGGCCTCCAGCTGCTCCTTGAGCGTGCGGCTCTTGTCGATCTCCGCCTTTTCGTTCTGCCACTGGAGCTTCATCGCGTCGCGGTTTGCGGTGACTTCGGCAAGCTCCTTTTCCAGCTTTTGCAGNCGTTCCTTTGAAGCCGCGTCGTCCTCCTTAGAAAGCGACTGNTTTTCAATCTGAAGCTGCAATATTTTCCGCTCAAGCTGATCAAGTTCGGTCGGCTCGCTCTCAATCTCCATTTTCAGCCGGCTCGCCGCCTCGTCNACCAAGTCAATCGCCTTGTCGGGCANAAAACGGTTCGTGATGTAGCGGTTTGACAGCGTGGCGGCGGCGACCAATGCCTCGTCGTTGATTTTTACGCCGTGATGAATCTCGTACTTGTCGCGCAGGCCGCGCANGATCGCAATCGTGTCCTCCACGGTCGGCTCGGCGCAGAACACCTGCTGAAAGCGCCGCTCCAATGCCGCGTCCTTTTCAATATACTTGCGGTANTCGTTGAGCGTCGTCGCGCCGATTGCCTTAAGCTCGCCGCGGGCAAGCGCGGGCTTGAGCANGTTGCTCGCGTCCATGCTGCCCTCGCTCGCCCCCGCGCCCACAATCGTGTGCAGCTCATCGATAAAGAGGATAATCTGCCCCTCGCTCTTCACCACTTCCGTGATGACGGCTTTCAGCCGCTCCTCGAATTCGCCACGGAATTTCGCGCCCGCCACCAAGCTTCCCATGTCGAGTGACAAGAGGCGTTTGTTTTTGAGTGATTCAGGCACGTCGCCCGCCGCAATGCGCCGCGCAAGCCCCTCCACGATCGCGGTCTTTCCCACGCCCGGCTCGCCGATCAGCACGGGATTGTTCTTGGTGCGGCGCACGAGTACCTGCATCACCCGGCGGATTTCCTCGTCGCGCCCGATGACGGGATCGATTTTGTCCTGCCGGGCGCGCGCCGTCAAGTCCGTGCAATATTTTTCGAGCGACTGCATTTTGCTTTCGGGATCGTTTGAATCGACCCGCTGGTTGCCGCGCACGGCTTTCAGCGACGCAAGGATCGCCGCCTTGGTAATGCCGTACTGCCTAAGCAGATCGCCCGTGCGGCCGTCGCCCTGCGCCATTGCCAGAAGCAGATGCTCCACCGAAAGGAACTGGTCTTTTAACTCCGCCATTTCCTTTTCGGCCTTGGCAAGCACTTTCTGCGCCTCGCCGCTCAATTGCAGCTGCACGTTCCCGCGCACGGTCGGATAGGTGTCCAGCAGGTCTTTCGCCGCCGCGAGCAGGTCGCCCGCGCGCACGCCAATCCGCTCGATGACCGGCACGGTGATGCCGTCTTTCTGCTCGAGCATCGCCACCAGCAGGTGCGGCAAGCCAATCTCGCTGTGGTCTCGCTGCTGCGCGAGCGCGGAAGCAGCCTGCAACGCGTCCTGAGTCTTCAACGTAAACTGATCGTAATTCATATCGTTTCTCCTTTTTTTGTACTACTAGGAAGATACTGACGAATGCAAAAATAGTCAAATTCTGCGGAAAAAATGTTTGCAGACAAAGGCAGAAGAACTGAAAGAAAAAAGGGAGGCAAACGAAACGTTCAAAACTATTGTCGATGCAGTCAAGCCGGGCTTGCACTGACTGCGCCATGTCATGGCAAAGATCATACTGTGGTAAAACACCAAGGAGGAAACGCACTCATGAAGTACAAGACATTGCAGCGGGCAAACCCGCAGGACAGAAATGAAACGCTGTACTATCCCGCCCCGGTTTTTGGGGAGCAGATCGGCGAGGACGAGCTTACCGCGGAAATCTCTTTCGCAAGTTCCGTGAACCAGTCCGACGTCCGCTCCGTTCTCTCAAACCTGCTTGAAATTCTTCCGCGCCACCTGATGCACGGCGACAGCGTGANTCTCGAAAAGTTCGGGATTTTCCGCCTGAGTTTTGAGGCAAAAGGCTCNCGGGAAGAAAGCGANGTNTCAGCNGCGAACATCACCCGCCCCAAGATTNTGTTCCGACCGTCCGTCAAACTGAAGGAAAAAATCTTGCAGACGAGTTTCGTCCGCAAGTAGCGAAAGACAAAAACTGCGGTCATGGATTTATCCTTTGGATAAATAAAATTATCCTTACCATAAATCAATTTATAGTAAGGATAACCATAGGTTACAGTAAGGATAAATCGATTTATCCTTACTGTATTTGGATTTATCCAAAGGATAAATTGTGAGGGGGAGGGCAAACAAGTTTATGTTTGAATCATGTCCGTAAGGAGATTTGCGTTTTGTTTTGAACGATAAACCGATGCAACTGTTCGACAAGAGACGGCACGCGAAGTTCAACAGTTGCAATTCAGACAAATTCGTGCTGTACTAGAAAAAATACAAGTGTTTGACAACTACATGCAATATGACTGTTGCTGCTTGTAAAGAGATTATACAGTTATCAAAGAAATGTATTTATAGTGAGAGGTGTACTTATGAATAAAAATTTGTTGCCTGCATATTCTGTATTTCGTGTTCTGGCAAATTCTAAAAAATCACTTAAAGATGTTTTAAAATCATTTGTCGCAACTTTTATAAAAGAACAATATAAGAAAAACACATTTATGATATCCGACCTTGCTAATAAATTTAACTCTTATTATGGTTTTAATATTCCAAATACAATTATAAAAAATTTGTTAACTGAAAAAGGTTTGTGCACAATTTCAAAGGGCGGTTGGTACAAATTGAACTCTGTTTTTTATGAGAATACAAGCACATTTGACCTCGCAGATTATAAATCAAATACAGATGCGTTAATTGCTGATTTTTTATTATTTGCAAAAAACAGAGGGAGAACCGATGAAAAAACGTTAGAAACTGATTTTATAAATTATTTTAGTGGAAAAATACTAACAGACAAAAACAATGCTGAAATTATTTCTGCGTACATTATTAAAACTCAAAATTCTGATTTGCAAAAAAAGAATTTGTTGGATGATTTGAATTATGGAAGCATTATATATCGGGGTATTACTATGGATTTATCGATAATTAATTCTTGGGAAGATGAATTAATTATTTACCTAAACACGGATATTCTTTTTGATATAAATGGTTTGAATGGTGAAGAATATAAACGGTCAGCTGAAGAGTTATTAGCTTTAATAAAAGAAGTCAATAAAAACAAGGAAAATATAAAGCTTAAATATTTCAATATTACAAAAAAAGAAATAGATCGATTCTTTTCAGCGGCAGGAAAAATTTTATGTAACCAAAATCAATTATCTCAATCAAGCGGAATGGACTATTTATTGAGCAAATGTTCAGAGTATGCTGATATTTATGAGCAACAGGCATTATTTTATTCAAACTTAAAAGAGAATAATATCTTTTATGATGAAGATAACAAAATAGAAGTTATTCATGGAAAACAAATTGATGAATTCGAAGAGGAAATAGAAAATTTCATAGATAAGAATTTTCCATTTTTTAATTTTACAAATGACTATTTATCAAAAATAGAAGAACTTCGTGACGGAAAAAATGCAAAACTGCTGAATGAAGCAAAATATATTTTTTTGACCAGAACAGATAATATATTAAAGACATCTAAAGAGAAGCGGTTGATTTCAACAGGAATAGGACTCGCTCCAACATTGGAATTTGTTTTGACTAATTTATGGTTTCAACTTAATAAAGGGTTCGGAGTATCAGAATTACATACATTAGATATAGTGTTACGAAGTAAGAAGATTTACGCAGGTATTGTAGCTGATGAACAAAAAACTAACATTAATGCAGCAATTGATGCATATAAAGAAAATAAATTTTCTGAAAACCAAGTCTATGAAGTTATAGCGACTTTAAAAAATGTATCTTCGCGACCTGAAGATATTACAGAAGAGACAATAGACAATTTCACTGATTTAAATGCAAAAACATTGAATCAAATTCTTGAGACTAATGCCTTAGAAAAACAAAATGCGGAAAAAAGATATACAGATTTGAGTAATGAAAACCAAGTTAATAAGAACAAAATCATTGAACTAGAAAAACAAATCTCTGAGTCTAGGGCGGATGCAAAGATTGGGAAAATGATTAAGGACATTGGAAAATTTGTTAAAGACATTGGAAAATTCATTTTCCTTCATCTAGTTCTGCCTGTTTTCTTAGTTTTAGTTTTTGCGTTAGTTCTAAAAAAAATTACGAAAGCTGATTGTTTTGATTTTTCATTTATTTTTTCTAACTGGATTTCAGTATTAGGAGCATTTGTTTTGGCTGAGATTTGTACATGTATAAATAAGATTGTCAGTTTTGTGAAGAAACATAAGAGTTCACGAATATGACAACCGGAATTGGTTTTGCCATAAGCAAGCGTGACAAAACGTACCTGAGAATAAATTCGTGGGAAAATGATGCTAAAAATGTATTCTTGATTAGTTAGAATATTAAGAATAGGATGTAACTAGTAATAACACAAAGAATTACGACGCAAAAAAGGAACAAGTTTTTTTGTTCCAAGAAAAACTTGACGGCGATGTAGGTGGCGGACACGAAAAAGGCATGCCTCACTTGTAACAGAACGTATTCCCTCCCGCACCTTGCTCGCTTGGCGTGGACAACTAAGTCAACGCGGCGTGAGAGCCATTACTCACGAGCGATGAGTAATAGCGGTAACGAAAGGTGAGTAACGTTACTCACGAATGATGGGCAATGACAGTCCGCGCGAGTCAACTTGGCAGCACGATTTCCGCACCGCTTGAAGTCCTGAACAGCTCCACGTCCGAAAACGGGACTTCCACGACGCATTCCGCCGTGCTGTCAAGCTGCACCGCCTTTATCATCTGGATTCCGTCCTCCTCGAACTGGAGCAACGCCTCGAACAGATGCCCGTTCTTCATAAACACCTGCCCGCCGAGTGATTTCACTTTCATAAGATTCTCCTTGAAAAGATTCTGCCGCCTGCGCGACAGGTACAGTCTCCTGCTTAAACTTGCGGGAAGGAAGCGGCTTGCGAGGCGGGCGAGCAANAGCGCGTCCCTCGCCGAAACGCCGTTGAAGGCATGCAGGTTNNGTGCGTAAATNCNGTACTCGTCGAANGCCTTCGCNACGGAGCGGCGGCGGAACGTCCCTTCCGTAATTCTGAACCTGAGCAGTGGCTCCTGGAGCGTCTTGATTGTTTCGCCAGAAGCGAGCAGCCGCATCCATAAGTCGATGTCCTCGTTGCACCGCGTCCGCTCGGAGTAGCCGAACCCACGCAGGACTTNCGTCCGCATCATCACCGTCGGATGGGCGAGCGGCGTTCCCCGGTACAGCGATNCGGAATGCTTNGTCGTGCGTTTGGGATACAGCCGGACTNTGCGGAATTCCGTTCCGTCCGCGCGGGAATAGAATTCNTCGATGCCNCCGCCGAGNACGGTNAGCNCGTCGTCCGCNNNGAANTGCGCGGNCTGCNTNTCNAAGCGTTCAGGCAGGCAGATNTCGTCCGAGTCCATGCGCGCCACAAGNTCCGTGTCCACGAACTGAAGCCCGAAGTTGAGCGCGTGCGCAAGCCCNNTGTTTTCCTCATAGCCGANGACGTGCAGAGGNAGNNTTTCCTGCCATTCGGCGATGACGGACTCCAGCTCCGGCGTGAGCGTGCCGTCCTTCACGAGGACGACCTTTTGTGGCAGGATCGTGTTGTCCGCGATGCTCTGGAGCGACTGGGCGAGGAANNCGGGATTGTCCTTGCGNTAGACGGACTGGAGGACGGTGAAGGTCATTTTAAGAATTCCTTTTCATTCATTTTACTCCTCCAGCATATCAACTCTTGCTTTATGCTTGCCGCCAACAAAGCNGTTGCTCAAAAAAGTCTTGGCAATTTCNCGGGCGGTTACAAATCCAATAATCTGNGCGCCCATACAAAGNACGTTTGAATCATTATGCTGGCGTGTCAGTTCCGCGGACTTTATGTCAGAGCATGCGGCCGCCCGAATTCCCTTCATGCAATCAACTATCAAATTCCGATCGGGCATTTGTATAATTTCTTTTTCCATGTCTTTTTCCTATAATTACCTATATCAACTATTTACCTAAAATTTTTCTTACCTTCTCTAACACGAAATCATCAATACCCGGTCTTATCTCGTTCGTTTCAAACTGTATTTTCGGTGTTAATAAACTGTTCTCTGGCAATGAAATATCAAAAAGGCATGGCTCGTTATCAACAAACCAATCGCCATAGTTTTCAAGCTCATCACAAGAGGCAAGTGTTGCAGCCCTTATTCCGTACGCTTCGGCAATTTTTTGAAACTTTGGAACAGTATATCCTCCGCTTAAAGCCGTTGCCGCAAATCTATCATTATGCTCAAAATGCTGCGTCTCACTAATCTTTCCAAGAACTCGATTGTTTAATATAAAAATTTTTACCGGAAGTTTTTCTCGATGAACAGTCTCTAGCTCTTGGATATTCATTTGAAATCCGCCATCACCTGCAATGCAGTATACNGNTTTCTTTTNCAACGCAATGCAAGCCCCTACAGCATACGGCAATGCACAGCCCATCGTACCGTATCCTCCGCTGATATGAATTCTTCCTTCATACCCTTTTAAATGAAGCGACTGAGCACACCAACACTGGTTCATGCCGACATCAACAGAAACATTCGGATTCTCTGGCAAAAAAGAAGAAATCTTCTCCACAGCAAGATTTCCAGGCTGCTTATCAAAATTANCNAGNAGAANTTTTGCTTCCANNCANTGATTTTTCCAAGCAGAATAATCCGGCACATCTTCAGACAATAACAGCTGCATGAAATCCCTTGCATCTGTATGATATTTTCTCTCATCGTCCTTTATATTCCGGCTCAACTCATATTCATCAATATCACAACGAATGAGATCGGCGTTCGGTGCAAAATTTTTAGGATTTCTTCCTACTTGGCGAATACCAAGACGTGCACCTACTGAAATAATCTCATCGCATTCATTAAGAATCATATTNGCAACACGATTNCCATGNGTNCCTATAAAGCCTATATGAAGATCATCCTGTGCAATATCCACGCCATTCATCGTTGTCAAGACAGGAATACTTGTTTTTTTTGCAAAGTCATGAACCAATTCGACCGCATTCGCAGTTCTGACCCCATTACCGACTAGCAATATCGGCTTGCTGTATGTCGAGCGGAAAATCAATGACAACACCTCCTTTTCTTCCGAGCAAAGCCATGTTATATGCACGGCTGACAATATCAGGGAATCCTTCGGCAGTATTAGCGGTTACAGAGTATTTTGTTATGTTTCTCGTCATAGAAATCAAATCCATTTCCTGAAAACCATTTTGCCGGATGCCTGAGAANCCCTTCATTTCATTTGTTGGAACATTTCCGCAAATACCCATAATCGGAAAACCATCAAACCATGCATCTGCCAAACCGCCTAATCCATTAACCGCACCAGGACCGGACGTAGTAAAATAAACGCCTATTTTTCCACATGTGCGAGCATATCCATCGGCTGCAAGTGAGCATCCCTGCTCATGATAACAGACATGGGTAGCAATCTTATCTTTTTCCCTATATAGAGCATCCATAAAAGGAACGATATATCCACCGGCATAGCCAAAGACATCCGTCACGCCCTGCCTTATTAAAAACTCAACTAAATATTCTGAACAATTCATAACTAATTCCTATAGGATATTAACAAGAAAGCGATTCTTCCTTTACTTTCAGTAATGCCTGAAACAAGACGATATCTTCTTTTTCGGTAATCTTAATATTGCAAGTAGAACCTTTGGCAAAATACACTCTTTTCCCGCAATGTATCAGCAACGAACTTGTAAAAGTAAAATCGTGTCTGGCTTCCTGCTCCGCCGTTAAATAACAGTCCAAGACAAGTGAATATTTAAACGCCTGAGGAGAAGCCGTCAGCATGACATGCTCCCTGTCAATATCCGTTATTCCAGATTCGAAATCATCCGTATACACTATAGGCGGATGACATACAATTGATGAAGAGGCATTGCCTTTTTCATGAGCGACTCGGATAACTTCATCCACTATTTTCTTTGGTAAAAAAGGCCTTACAGCATCATGAACAATAACAAAATCATCGGATTTTATTTTATCTTTTAAGAAAAAAACACCGTTTCTTATCGAATCATGACCTGTACCTCCACCTTCAATAACCCATCCAACCTTTGTAAGAGAATATTTCTTAACCAAGTCTTTTACATGCTCTATCCAATCTTTTACGCAGACAACAACTATTTTTTCTACCTGCGAATTTTCTTGAAAATTTTCAATTGTATGAACAATTATTGGCTTGCCGTCAACTTCAATAAACTGCTTGGGAATTGCGGACTGCATTCTCTTTCCAATACCGCCCGCAAGTAAAATTACATAATTCTTCATACTAAACTCTGTCAATTTTAAGCAGGGTATCCATGAATATTTCCATGTATTTTTTGTGCGCGATTGTCAATCTGAGCCAGCCTGTAAGACCGTCTTTGCCACAGAGAATAAGGATATTATTCTCCTTGAGCAAATCCGTAAGTTCTCTTGAAGTCTTATATTTAGGCTTTATGCAAACATAGCAGCCTTCAGATGGAATCGTTTCATATCCGTTGTCTGCTAATGCTTTTGTAATATAGGTCTTTCCTTCAAGATATTGTTCTTGTAATTCCGCAAGTAATTTTGCATGATTATCCACGATAGCTTCCGCAAACAACAATGCGATGGAATTGACGGTATAATGCGGCTTATAGTTATTTATGCAACGGATGTTTTCAGGGTTCGAAATGATAGCTCCCAATCGCAAAGAAGGCATCGAAAGCATTTTTGAGAATGTTCTGAGCACAACGACATTATCATACTCCTTTACCAAATCGACTGATGTCTGATCATAGAAATAGTAGTACGCCTCATCAATTATAACCAAGGCATTATTTTCACGAGCCTTATTGACGACTGCCGTGATGTCTGCTTTTAAATACGCATTGCCAACAGGCATATTTGGATTAACCAGAACAACAATACCTGTGTTTTCATTTATTTGGGATAACGTTTTCTCAATTTTAAATGAGAAATCATCCTCATACGTAATCTGATTGACATTCATATCAATCATTTTTGCATATACTTCATACATGGCAAAAGACGGAGTTACACAAAGAATATTCTTGCCTGCTTGCCCAAATACTTTTATCACATACCCCATTCCTACTGTGCTGCCGTCTGTCAAGGTAACGTTTTCTTTCTCCAGCCCTAATAGATGCGCATACTTCGTAGTAGGAATTGTTTCTTCTGGATATATTGCCAAAAATTCGGGGGTTACTTTTTTCATAACAGAGTCAAACAACCATTTCGGCAATCCATCAGGATTCTCATTTTGATCAAGCCGCAAATACGCAGCACGACCTTCCGGCTGAGGAACCCTAAATGTGTCTCTGATAATCGGGTTTACATAATGCATACTGATTACTCCTTATTATTTTCAATTAATTTGAATATTTGTTCACAGGCTTTTCCCTGCTCATAACTGCCACAATCTTCATGATGCTTCTTTAATGCCGCTTGATATGTTTTTTTGTCGAAACTTGCGATGTTTTTTTCCATCTCGTCATTATTACGGGCAATAGGATACGGCCACTGGTTGCTCGGCATATAAAAGCCATGTTCTTTTTCGTAAAGGTCGATGTCATCCGCATATAGGAAACAGGGTCTTCCAGTAAGGGAAAAATCCCACATCAAAGAAGAGTAGTCTGTTATCAATATGTCCGCCGAATACAGCAGCTCCTGAATGTCCGGATAGCCCGTGCAGTCAATGACATCTTTTTCCGCAATGTCAGCGTTGCTGAGTTTTGGATGCAGTCTCATCCCGAAATTCCATGAATTCCCGCCAAACTTGTTTTTTATTGCATTGATCACTCGCTGAATGTCCAAAGTTGAGACATGGAGTTTTTTTGTATACGGATCTTGTTGGGCGGTTCTGAAAGTCGGGGCAAAAAGAACAAGCCTCGATTCTTTTTCCAATCCGTAATGTTCATACACTTTTTCGCGAATGCTTGGCTCTTGCTGGAAAAAAATGTCATTGCGAGGCATGCCGCACGGAACGCAGTCTTTTTCCGAAAACAGCATTGCCTTTGCCTCGTAATCCGTAAAATACTTGCAACTTGAAAGAATATGCCTGACATTCTTTTTGTGCATTCTCATCTCTTCCTCATACCATTTGTTTTTTATGAATGAGTTGCCAGTTTTTTTGTAAGGACCACCGCCATGCCACGTGCTGATTGCGAATTGCGTTTTTCTCAACGGAAGATAAGAAACTCCGCCCGCATTAGTTATTATCACAGAACTTGTCAGAAGATAGAAAAAGAACCTTGCGGTATTCCTTTTTACGGCTATGCAATTTTCTCCAACCATAATATTGGCATTCTTTACGGGAAAAATAATCTCATATTTATTCTTGCAATTTTTTACAATATATTCATTGATATATTTCATGCTGTCGCCGTATGTATATGACATGTCGTTGAGCAACGTGATCCTGTTCTTTTTGACGGGAAACACCCAAAAGACATGCAGAGCAAAATGGATGATTTTCTTAATCAATAAATGCAAAAAAAACATAACACACCCCTTAACTCAAAATATTCCGAGAATCGATTTATATGGCAGCGACTCACCCTTATCGCCAACGACCGCATAGTAACAAAAAAAGACCAAATAATAAAAAGCGTAGTAAAAAGTTAACGCATATCTATGCTTTTTATTTTTGATGCTCGATAAAACATAAGGAACGAAAGCTATTTCCGCCATTTGCGGAACTCTGCTTAGCCGGGCTAAAATAAGATTCATTCTTCCTAATTGTATTAAAGGTATCTCAAAAAGATAAATTCTGTATAATACGGAAGCATACTTGTCGGTAAAAATGAACTTATGCTTGAAAAACAATAGCGGAAACAAAATAGGAATAATCAGCCTTATCCAAGTGATATTGATTGACGTGTCAAATTCAAGATAGCGCGCAACAGAAAAATATCTTGAGAACATTGGAATTGTAGAAAAAACACTTAAAAGTATTTTTATCAAAAACGGGAAAAAAAGGACAAAGCAATAAACTAAAATATTTTTTATGCGATTGATTGCCTTGCTCCTGCTGTTCATCAGAAAAATAAAAATGACAAAAACAATCAGCGTCTTATGGAACAAACTTGCGATATATATTGTAATCAGCCACTTGACAGGTTTTCTCTTTAATAAATAATTAAATCCATAATAGGCAATTGACAATGCAATGGAAAACCTTACTCCGTTCATTGAATAAAGAAATAATAGACAATANAAAATAAGCANTGGCAACGCAATGTCATGAGTAACGCCCATTTTTATTGTTCCGNAATAAACCNTCAACANCATTATTNNCATTGAAAAGAAATGCACGAAAATAAAACTGGGTGATATTTTGTTTATTATGAAGTATCCCGGTTCTACGTAGTATTCGCCGATATTTCTNTTATGNANGGACAGATATTTGATGAACGTCGCATCATGAATTTTGTTGTAAATNTTTTCATAAGCAAAGTAATCAGTTCCAATGCCGTACCTGATTGAATATACGAGAATGATCGGGCAAAGAATAAAAAGGAATAGGTATACGCCATGCTTATTGCAAAAACTATATTTCCTGTCAATTGCACAAGAATATTGGCTCAATGCAAAGAGGGAGCAAGTGAAACCTATAAGAATCAGGTAAAAGGGCAAACCAAACATCTTAAGCCGCCCTCCATGCATAAAGCTTCAGAATATAGAAACACAATCTGTATGCCTTTGATAAAATCAAAAAAGCGTATATCTTCGCCAAAATATTTTTTTTGCAGGACAAATCTTGGTACTTAAAAATATTGGCAAAAACGTTTTTCACCATGTCTGTTTTGACCCAATCCAGAAATTGCCTATATCTTATTTGTTTTGACACAGCGTTGCCTTTGTTAAAGAGAAAGACCCGCGAGACAAAAAGGAAGTTTGTGAATTGCTTGGCATAAACGGCCTTCCTACAGGCAGGAAACATTCGGACAATTTTTTCTTCCGATTCCGTGACTTCCAANAATTCTTTAATTCCGTCTTTNCTGTATCTTCTTGTCGCGGAATCGCCATAGCTGATATTGTTATAGNCTCTTACGTTGACCAACTTAATTCGNGAAACAGCATGTATATAATCCAGCAGCCAAATGGTGTCCTCNTCCCATTTCAGATTAACGGGAAANGGNATGCTTTTTNCGATTTCCGTCTTATACAGTTTNCCNCAAGGTCCGTCTCCAAAGTGCCCGTTGGCAAACGTAAATTTCTTTATNCTTCCNGTAAGCAANTGNTTTATCANCTCGTCTTTGTCAGCNATTATTTCTTCCTTATANTCAAACGGCACTTCTTCCTTTACCGTAATAATGTCTTTTCCGTTCTCAATTTTTCTGTCACCCAAAACAGACAGGCCTATTATCAATTCCGTTTCGTCATCTATGGCTTTTGCGTATGTGTCCAATGCATCCAAAGGCAGCNTATTNTCCGCATCCACAAAAAGCAGATAGCTGCCGGNNGCNTTTTCCANCGCGACATTTCTTGCCTTTGAAACGCCTTCATTGTGNTTATGGATAANCGTAANATTCGCATGGTTTGCCAACAATCTGTCAATGTTCTGCGCGCAGTCCTCATCGCTGCCGTCGTCAGTNACAATCAGNTCCCAATCCTTGCAAGTTTGGTTCAAAATGCTGNCAAAACATGAGACAAGCAATTCTTTGGGCGTATTATAGACNGGCACTATTATTGAAACAAAGGGAGAGTTAGTCATTTNTNCANNGCNNNTATNCATCATTTTCANTTTATCCCCTNTATGGAATNTCAGATTTNANAAGGTCTCTTTNCCAANCNTTGCAAAATNCAATTCCATGCACAAAACAAGCCTGTAGTACGGATTCATAAAATAAGTCTGNATTTGCGATAGCAGGACCCACAGTAATATCGCCTAGCCATGGATATTTATCTTCTGATTCGCTATGTAATTTATCCTCTTCAATTCGCAGTTCGCAATATGGTACAAAAACATTCTTCCCAGTCCGTACTTTTATTACTTCTCTATTTTTTAGATCTGTATTTAATTGAACAACTATCCGCCACTCATGCTCATCCCTGAAACTCTCATGTTTAAAATAAGTGGAAAACTCAATTAGCCCTTCAAAAAGACCCGATCTATTAAAATCATTGCTTCCTGTTACAGAATTTAAAAGGCTTTGTATTTTGTTTTTTTGTTCTTGCTTATCGTATATACATTTTCTCCATTTCATTGATTTTATTTTTTGATTTTTTTCCAAAACTTCCAATAACTCACAAGTGTTAAATTCAATGCAAACACCAGAAGCATTGTCACCATACGCTCGCCACATATTTAAATCATCTTTTTTCTCTGAAAAAGATATTACATAAGTTTCAAAACCTCTGAATGATTCGTAAAGCTCTAGAGAATCTTTACCGTCGCGTCCAATTTTTTCTTTTATATTTACGTTTTTATCATCTTTTAGTAGTTCTTTAAGAATTTCCAAAGGTATACAGGTTTCTTTTCCATCATTCATGAATAAAATTTCAGAAGCCCAAAGTGTTTTGTTTTCAATAATTCCCAGGAATCCCTCTTTTGATGTATAATGATATAGTTTTTCAGGTACTGTTATTTCTTCATTGTTGTTCATTTATATCCTCCATGTGCTTCTCTTTCCGCAAGAAAGATTGCCTAAATTTTCAAAAGCCTTTTCATGCTGCCAAAAACCCTTTCCGAAGAAGCCGCGTCAAAAAAANNNTTGAACTTCTTTTCATCGNNTGCNACAATNTTTCCNTCCTCAAANCCNGNATAAAGNTCCCTCCANGANTTNGCCTTGAAGTCCGNGATTTCATTCCAATAGTCAAAGAAAAGNCCGCGAATTGANACATAACTTTCAAAGTCNAANGGAAGGAGCGCGACAGGNTTCCCCGTAATCTTAAAGTCGAAATAAACNGAAGAATAATCGGTCAGCAANACATCGACATNCGCCANNAATTCNTAAAGATTNANGACNTCGCCNTCAGCTCAAANCNTTGAANCGCGGGATTTTTGAATCGCAGCGGAAAGTCTCGTAGGGATGCGGCTTGTACAAAAAAACAANATTATTTCTCTCAAGGAATGACGAGAATTCCTTTTCGTCAAATCCGAACTGCGGGCAAAAGGGATTGAACGGCTCGTCCGTATACATCGCAAGCCGGAATGTGGGCAAGTAAAAAACAACAGTGCTCTGCGGAAACTCGCCGCGGATTTTTTCGACAAACAGATTTCTCCCATGCGAAAGCAAGGCATCGTTTCGCGGAAGTCCCAAAACTTGAAACCTTTCTTTGTCCATGGGCTTCCCGAAAGGATTTCCAAATGATGCCTGCAAATAAGGGATGAAAAATTCGCTCAGGACTGGAACGAGAGAAAAATTCTTCCGACGCCATGGAAATAAAACCCAAGAAAGCCTCGTCCTAAAAAGAAGAAATTTCTTTCCCATGAGATATTCATCATAAAGCACACCCATTTTTTTCATCGGCATTCCATGCCAGAGGGAAACGATCTTCGCGCCGTTCAAAGCGTGGTAATTGTAGTCGCCATTCCCGTGGTCATTGAAAAACGCACCCGCAAAAAGTTGCAAAAGCCACCCTTTGAGGGAATATGCCATTTCACATCTGAAGCCATAAGAACGAAGGAGCGAGCAAACATCGCGGCTTCTTGTAATCCAAGCACAATTTATTTCGGAATGATTTTTTTGCATGTATTCAAAAAATGACCTGGAATTGTCGGTGAAGCCCTTCCCGTCAAACGAGCCGAAAACCCAAAGCGTTTTCTTGCGCGGAATCAGTCTTTCTGAAAACCAAAGCGGCAAGAACAGTATGGAAATGAGCGTGACCGCCGCCCGACGGATTGCTCTAAAAACAAGGCTTTTAAAAACATGCACCGGCATCCATCTCATGCAATCCCCCTTCGCTTCCCCAGTCGCCTCAAAGCCGCACACACGCGGATCGCCAGCACGACCACTTCCGTCGCGAATGTCAGAAGCGCGATTGAAATGAACCCCATTTTTCCAGCAAGGTACAAAACGCCGAGTCCAAGGAGATGGAACACAGAGCCGACAATGACGCTCAAGTTCGCAATTCTTATGATTCCAAGCGCGCCCATAAGCGGGTAGCCGAAAAGATAGGTGGGCAGCGAGATAACCACGAGCGGAAGCATGGCGCGGAACACGGGAACCGCCCCCTCATAGCCCGCCCCGCAGAACAGCCTGATGAGCCACGGCGAAACGAAATAGAACGCGATGCAGCCGGCGACAATCACTGGCTCCAGAACAAGGACAAGCCTCTTCACAAGTCGATAGTTCCTGTTCTTGACCATGTAGGGGTAGATGCCGTCCGAAATCGGGGATATGCACGACCTCGCGCACGAGGTCAGGTTGTTCGCCGCCCCGTACTGGGCGAGATCCGCAGAGGGGAATCTCAAGCCGAGAAGCACGGTGTTCAGCGTCTGGTACATGCTAACCGCAACCCTTGAGATGAAAAACGGCGACGACCTCTTCAGCTGCGCGAGCGCTTCCTTGAACGGAATCCTCACGGGATAGACCTTGAGTTTTTTAAGCACCTCCATCCAAGTCAGGGCCACCGCCAAAAGATTTCCGCCTATCGCCGCAACCGGATACCTCATGTAGTCGTCGCCCGTGCGTATAAGCAAAAATATCAGGACGAGCTGAACGAGCCTTGAGAGGATGACGCGGTACGTCAATATGCCCATCCGCTCCATCCCGCGGAAAAGATAGTCGGGCAGAAAGACCGTAAGGAAGATGCCGATATATGAGAGGAACAAAAATTTCCTCATTTCAAGAAACTTGTCAACAAACGAGCACAAGGCTACGAGGACGACTAATCCAAACAGCGAAAGAATTATCTTGGCGAGAATGACTCCGTATGTTATTTCCGCGACCCGCCTCCTGTCATCGCGGGAAAGGGAAATCTCGCTGGTGGCGGAAAGGATGAAACCAAACTCGAAAAACATCTGGAAATACTGCATGACGGCGTTTGAAAGCACGACGACACCGTATTTTTCCGCCCCGAGCACCCTCGTGATATATGGAAAGGTGAACACGGGAAAGACATACGAGCTTACCGTCATCAGGTAGAGGAAAAATGTATTTTTCGCAACCGTGCGCTCGTTTGAGCCGGTGTCCTTCGCTTTCATCTGCAATTATTTAGGGAATTCCATCCTCTCCGGTTTATTTATCATTACAATGTACCCTGTCTTTCTGTCGCACCTGCGCCAATGTCATGCTTTATTTGTGTCGTGCTGATTTCAGGCGTTCTCTCCAAGTACACGACCTCGCACACATCTTTTAAGAAGTCAAACTTTCCCTTCCAGTCGTCGCCCATCACGAAGGTGTCTATGCGATATTCTTTCACGTCCGTTTCCTTTTGCTCCCAGTTTTCTTCGGGAATCACAAGATCGACATAGCGGATTGCTTCTAGAAGCTGCTTGCGCTTCTCATAGGAGAAATAGCATTTCTTCTGCTTCTCATTCCAGTTGAACTCGTCCGTGGACAGCGCAACGACAAGGTAGTCGCCGAGGGCTTTCGCCCGCTTCAGCAGGTTGATATGCCCATAGTGCAACAGGTCGAACGTTCCATAGGTGATGACGCGTTTCATTTGCCTTTCCTTCCATACATAATGTTACCCTGCCGAGTTTTGCGTTCACGGGGCGATACGTACTGTGCTGAACATCTG
>JAAVAM010000006.1:0-72930 GCA_014804085.1 Treponema sp.
GCTCGCGGCAGGCTGCGGGAGCGACGACGAGGACGACACGCCGGCGGCGGAGTACCAGGTGCTGGGCGGTCGGCTCGTGTGGTGCGCCGAAACGCTGGAGAGCCTGACCGTGCCCGACAACGCGTCGAGCATCGGGAACAACGCGTTCAACAACTGCCCCGCCCTGACAAAGGTGACCATCCCCGCCACCGTGGAGAAAATCGGCAGCGGCACGTTCTACGGCGTGGCGATCAGAGAGATTACGTACATGAGTACCATGCGGGCGTGGGACGCGCTGGCACGGGGCAGCGGCATCGTCAGCACCCTCACCGACATCACCGTGCGCTGCACCGACGGAATCTGGCGCGCGGGAATGTACGACTGGGAGATAACGGACGGCGTTTTGACCCGGTACTGCGGTGACGCGGCGGACGTGAAAATCCCCGGCAACGTGACGGTCATCGGCGAGGCGGCGTTCGAGGGTCGGGCGGACATCACGGGCGTAACGATACCAAGCGGCGTGACGGCAATCGGCGACGGCGCGTTCAGGGACTGCGCGAAGCTCACGGACGTGACGATACCCGACGGCGTGATTGCGATTGGGGAAAACGCGTTCGACGGGTGCGACGGCCTCACGAGCGCAGACATCCCCGCGAGCGTGGAGACAATCGGCGCGGGCGCGATTCCCGCGGGGACTACCGTCACCTACCACGGCACGAAGGTGCAGTGGGAGACGCTCGCCGCGAACGCCGGGCTTGACGGGGTGACCGCGTTCGTCATAGACGGGAACGGCACGCTCACCGGGTACTGCGGGAGTGCGGCGGATATCACCCTGCCCGACGATGTGAAAGGCATCGCGGGCGGCGCGTTCGCGGGGCATGAAGAACTGAAGCATGTCGCCATTCCTGCGGGGGTGACGGCGGTCGCGCCAGGGGCGTTCGACAGGTCGGGAATCACGGAGATTTCCTTCGGCGGTACGGTGGCAGAATGGGGCGCACTGGTCGAGGCGGGCGGCATCGCGGCCGAGGTGGCGGACATCACGGTGCGCTGCGCCGACGGGATCTGTACACCCGTGCACCGGCACGACTGGGGCGCATATACCGACGGCGGCGACGGCACGCACCGCAGGACGTGCGCGGGCTGCGGACGCACCGAATCCGCGCCGCACGGGTACGACGGCGCACCATACGAGCGCGGCGACGGCGGCCATTACCAGACCTGCACGGCAGCGGGGTGCAACGCGCATTCCCCGGTCGAGGCGCACCAGTACGGCGACGAAGTATGTACGGACGCGGAACACAGCAAGACCTGCTCGCTCTGCACGTATTCCATGACAGCCCCGCACAACTGGAGCGGCTACACCAACGCCGACACGAACTACCACCGCAGAACCTGTGCGCCCGAGGGATTCACGGCGCACTCCGAGCGCGTGGCGCACACAATCCGCTACGACAAGGGCAATGACAGTACCCACACCAAGACCTGCACGGCAAACTGCGGCTACTCCGAGACCGAGGCGCACACCTACGGCGGCGAGACATATACGGACACAGAACACAGCAAGTCCTGCTCGCTCTGCACGTACTCCAAAACAGCCCCGCACAGCTGGAGCGGCTATACTGACGACAAAGACGGCAACCACAGCAGGACATGCACGGTGACGGGCTTCAAGACGCACTCCGAGACCAAGGCGCATGACTACGGCACGACCTACAGCGACAACAAAGACGGCACACACTACCAAACCTGTGCCGTTTGCGGCGGAACGTCCGACCCCGTATCGCACGGCTACGAGTACAAAGACAATGCCGACGGCAGTCATACCAAAACCTGTAAGGCGGGATGCGGCTATTCCAAGGACATAGACCACAACTGGAGCGGCTATACCAGCGACAGCACGAACTACCACAGCAGAACCTGCGCGGTCGAGGGGTTCAAGACGCACTCCGAAACCGAGGCGCACGACTGGGGCGCGAACTACACCGACAACAAAGACGGCAAGCATTATCAGACCTGCTCCGTCTGCCACGGGCAGTCCACAGCCGTGGCGCACACAATCCGCTATAACAACGGCAATGACAGCAACCACACCAAGACCTGCACGGCGGGATGCGGCTACTCCGAGACCGAGGAGCATACCTGGGGCAGCGAGACCTGCACGGACGCAGGACACAGCAAATCCTGTACGCTCTGCACGTACTCCGCGAGCAAGCAACACGACTGGAGCGACTATGCCGACGACCACGACGGCTCCCACCACAGCAGGACATGCGCAATCGAGGGATTTAAGGCACACACCGAGACCAAGGCGCACGACTACGGCATGACCTACACCGACAACAAAGACGGCAAGCATTACCAAACCTGCTCCGTCTGCCACGGGCAATCCGAAGCAGTGGCACACGACTGCAAGCACAAGGACAACGCCGACGGCACACACACGACGACTTGCACGAAATGCGCATATTCCAAAACCGAGGAACACCGCTACAAGGACGATACGTGCGAGGACTGCGGATGTCCGAAGCCAACCACCGTGTACGTGGCGAGCAGCGGCGATGACACGAATTCGGGACTGACCGCCAGCAAGGCGGTGAAAACGCTTTCAAAGGCGATAGAATTGTATGACGCATACGGCTTGGAAAAAATCATGGTATGCACGGGGTATACGCTTCCAAGCGGCGAAAGCACTTTGCTCGACCGCGCGGGCAAAAATCACTTGACGCTTATGCGCTACGACGGCTCAAGCGATGTTTCGGGCGCATTGACAGATACTTTGCTTCTAATTAATTCTGATTCAGGAGACGTTACCATCACGAACGTCACGCTCGACGGGAACAAGACAAATGTCAGCGCAAATCGCTGCCTTTTGGAAATATATAACTCGAAATCGACCGTAACGCTCGGTGAAGGTGCGGCTGTATGCAACAACAAGTCAACCTATATGGCTGGCGGTGTTTCTGTGTGGGGGGAATCGGGTACATTTGAAATGGTAGGCGGAACAATCACTGGAAACGAGACTACAAGCATTGGCGGCGGTGTCTATGTCTCTGCTAAATTCAAAATGAGCGGGGGTGTAATCAGCGGCAATACTGCACCATATGGTGGTGGGGTACTGGTCAATAAAGGCTATTACTATTTTACGATGACTGGCGGGAAAATCATAAACAATACCGCGACAACACGAGGTGGCGGAGTTTATGTTAATCCAAAGGCATCATTCGAAATGAGTGGCGGCGAAATAACGGGCAACAATGCGCCTTCCAGTAACGGCGTTTATATAGATACAGAAGAAGGCGCAACGTTCACAAACACCGGCGGCACAGTGCAAGCGGACTAGGGAATCTGTCCGGGCGTGGCGGCAGCGCAGCTGTTCTTTGCGGCCGCGGCGTTCCCCGCAAACTGTCGCATTAACATATCCACTTGTGCTGGAGCGAGGGGGAGACTCCCCCGCCCTGCGGGAACGTTTCGTCGTGCCACAACACCCAAGGCAAGAAACGCTTGACTGTGTACACAAAAAAATATATGTTTAATTTATGAGGCAATGCGGATGACCTTTGAATGGGACGAGAACAAAAATAACAGCAACAAGAAAAAACACGATGGAGTGTCATTCGAAATTGCGGCTCGCGTGTTCCTTGACGGCAAGCGAATTGAAAAGTATGACGCTCAGAATTCGACTTTTGACGAGGAGCGGTATCAGGCAATCGGAATGGTCGATGAAATTCTTTTCGTCGTGTTTACGGAGAGAGCTTCAGACCGCATAAGGATAATATCCGCACGGCCTGCAACACAGGAGGAAAACAATGAATACTACAAAAACTATGACGCTCGATGAATTGCGCAGGACTCCGCTGACCGAAGAAGAAAAACAGACAATCCGCACTGCCGCAGAAAAAGCAAGGGCAGGAAAGACCGACGACGACCCGGACTGCCCGAAACAGGGCAAAGAGGAACTTGCGAAATTCCGACCGTGGTACGAGGTTCATCCCGACTGGCACAAGCCGACAAAAACGGAGATTCACATGCGTGTCGATACCGACGTTTTGGAATGGTACAAGAGCCAAGGCAAGGGCTATCAAACGAAAATGAACGCCGTCTTGCGCGCCTATGCGTTCGGCTGAGATTTTTTGCTCTGGCAAAAGAATCAGGCGGAGACAACCGGATCCTGCACGTCGAGCAGTTTTTTGAGCGCGTCCTGCAACACATGGCTGAAATTCACGCCCGCGCGCTCCGCTTTGCTGTTGAGCCATGCGAGAATAGTCAGCGTTTTCTTTATGGATTTTTGCGGCACGTCAAAATTCCCGCAGACAAGGCTCACGAAGTCCGCGCCATCATGCGCGACTTTCTCTGTGGCGGACGGCACGGGCAATGTGCAGACCTCGTAATCATCTTGCAGGTAAAGCTCCATCGCCTCTGCGGCATTGCAATATGCCTCCAACTCCGTGTCGCCCTGTGTCGTACAGCCGGGCAGGTCAGGAAACTCCACCCACCAGCCGCCGTCATCTTCGTGGAATAGGGCAGGATATACGACTTTCATTTCTGTACCTCCAGTCCGGTTCTTTTCAGGATTGCGCCCAAAAGCCCCTGTTTTATGTCCTTTCCGTGGACGGGAAAGATTTCCGTCATTCCGTCCTTGCGGAGTTTGTGATGGCTTCCCCTGACGGCATTACCAGTTAACCGTCCAGCGTTTTTCGGCGGGGAGCGTGAGCAGTTCGCCGAGGGTGAGGCGGGCGGTGGTGGATTTTTTGCCGTCCGGGGCGGCGATGGTTACGGTGAACGCGCTTTCGGTCAGTTCTTGGGCGAGCGACGGGCCGTACATGGAGGCAAGCAAGTCGGTGTATTCGGCGGGGGTGAGGGTTTCGCCGCTGAGCGCGGGAATCATCAGCAGGTCGGCATACGCCTGGGATTCTTCGTCGGCCATGTCATACAGCGACTGATACTGCGCGGGACCGAACACGAGCGCGAGCGATTTTTCGGTCATCGTCAGGATTCCGGCGGCGGCGAGCGCGCTTTGTGAGACGCGGGGAATCGTGCCGCGCGCCGCAATGTCCTCGCCAGATGCGGAAGCCGTCACGTTTTGCAAGCCGGTGCGGCGCAACACGGCGGCAAGGTCGTCCGCCGTAAAAAGCGGCGCATTCGCGTCCGCTTCGCCCGCAATCGCGCCCATAATCGAGGTGATCGTCTGTTCGGCGGCGCGGGAAAATCCTGCCGCAATGGCAAGTTCCGCCGTGTCCGCGCCTGAAGCCGTCACCGTAATGCGAGGGGCGCAGGCGGAAAAGACAAAGAGTGCCGCAAGGAGCGGCGCGGCAAAAAATCTTCGGTTTTGGCTCGCTTTCATACTTTTAAAGCACATTTGCCAAAGGCATGGTTACGCGCACACCGGTGGAAAATACCAGCCCGGAGACGATGCTGTTTTTGAGCGACAGAACCGATCCGTCGGTGTCGTTGAAAAACGTGTAGTGCACGTCCTGCTGAAATGAAACGCGGGTTTTTCCCACTCCGAACGAGGGCGACTGCCAGCACACGCCGAGGATGCCGGGAAAAAACGATGCCTTCACGTCCGTGGCATTTTTTGCGGGCAGTTCAGGTGTGCCGATAGTGATGACCGGCCCGAAAAAAAAGCGGAAATAGTCGCCCAGCGTAAGGCTGACGATGATGGGCAACTGCACCACGCCCATTTTCGCGTTGACGCATATCATCGAGCCGACTCCCGGACGGAATGTGCCGCCGTCGTACATGGCATGAAGCATCGTGCTGCCGCCGCGCGGGCTAATCTGAAAACTGTCCGCCGTAAAGAAATTCCAGTCGAACGTCAGCGATGCGTCAAGGATAATCTTGTGCAGAAAACTGCCACGCTTGCCCGCGCCGTCTGCCGTGGCGGTGTTTGCCGCAACGGAATCTGCTGTTCCTGCGGACGCAGTTTGTGCGGTCGGCTGTGGCGCGGAATCGGATTTTGGGTCAACCATGCGTTCCAGACCGGACGCGGGCAAAAATCTGCCAGTCTGAAAATAATGCGACTTCCAGTAATTTTCCCTGAGCGAAGAGAGGATAACGCCCGTGTTCTGACCGTCGCTCGCCGCGTGGATAAACTGCGCGTTGCCGACGTAAATGCCCACGTGCGAAACAGTGTCGTCGCCGGTCGTCTTAAAAAACACGAGGTCGCCGATTTCGCGCCCGGATTCGTCAATAATCGTACAGAACGCATAAATCGCCTTTGTCTGGCGCGGCAACTGCACACCGATTGACTCGCGCGAACAGGTAAAGACCAAGCCAGAGCAGTCGAACGCATCCGGTCCAATAGCACCGCGCGCATAAGGTTTTCCGATGCATTGTTTGGCATAATCGACAAATTTTGTGCGCAGTGCCGCCGCTTCTTCGGGCGAAACGCTTTCACCCTGCGCGCAGACTTGCGGAATCAAAATCGTCATAAAAAAAAGGACTATCAAAAAAATCGGAGTCTTTTTCATATCTTCACTATCGGCTAGAAATTTGAGCGAATTAACGCTATATTCCTATTATGAGTGTCTTGCGGACGTTGTGTCAAGTTTTAATCTACACGAGCGTGGGCGGAACGGCGACGGCAATCGACTGGGGAATTTTCGCATTGCTTACGTTCGTGCTGAACGTGCACTACCTGCTTGCGGCGGCAATCGCGTTCGTCATTTCCACGTTCGCAAACTGGCTTTTGGGTCGGCTCATTTTGTTCCGCAATGCGCCGCGGCGCGATTCGCTTTTGGTCGAACTGATAAAAGTGTATGCGACGACGCTTGTCGGCCTGCTGCTCAACCTGCTGATTATGTGGGTCGCCGTGGAACGTTTCGGCCTGCACAAAATGGCGGCAAAAGTGATTGCCACGGGCATCGTGTTTTTCTGGAATTTCTCCGTCCGCAAATTCGTTATCTACAAGATTTGATTACAGCGCGGCAACCGCATCGATGAGCGCGAGCGGCGTAAGCGAAAAATCGTTCTTGAACTGGCGCGAGGCAAGCGCGTGGGCAAGGCTGCCGTTTATTGCCGCGTCAAGCGGAGCGTAGCCCTGCGCAAGCAACGCGGCAATAAGTCCGGCAAGCACGTCGCCGCTTCCTGCCTTGGCAAGGCAGTTTTTTCCCAGCGGATTGACGAACAGCCGGAACGACGCGCCGTCATAGTGACCGATCATTGGGTTTGCGCCTTTGACCAACAGCACACAGCCGGGGAACGCACGGCAGAACGATTCTATCAAGGTCGGGCGATTGTCCAGGCATTCGGCGACGATGTGGTCGCCCAAGCCGCAATTGCGCAACAGCACCTGCAATTCCTTTGGGTGCGGGGTCAGCACGATGCCGGATGCCCGCGCGNGCAANAACGACNCGANAGNTTNNTCATACACCGCGNCCGCNTCGATGACNCACGGAATNGAAGTATGNGCGCGNAGCCAGTCAAAATANGGNCGGGTATGTTCCGCGCTCCTGCCCAAGCCCATGCCGAACGCAAGNGCGGTTACGTTTGCNGGAATNTCGNTCGCCGTCATCAGNTCNGGGGAGACGCGCGGCACGTCGNCTTTTGTNAACGGNNGANCANGCCGCACAAGNCTGACCANACCCGCGCCAAAACGCAACGCCGCCGCGCCCGCAATGCACGACGCNCCGATTTTTTCGCCGCTCGCCACCGCNNCATGACCGAAAGTGCCTTTGTTCACGACNTTTTTTGGGCGGTGCGGCAGAACGATGTCCGCCGCTTCCANCAACGTCGCCGCCGCNCGGNATGAATCNTCGNGCTGTGCCTCAAACAACGCACGGCTTATNCCCAAATCTTCGCANACGATATGCCCCGCAAAATCNTTTGCCGCGTCGCCNTACAGCGACAGTTTGANCGCNCCCATCGTTACCGTNCAGTCNGCGANGAATGNNCCTTNNGCGACAGTGCCGTNTTCNCGCAAGCCGGTCGGCACGTCNCANGCAATGCGCCGGGCGCGGGCGGNATTTGNNNGGGCNCATAANGCCGCCGTTTTTTCNTCCAAATCGCCGTGAAAGCCGCTGCCGAACAGACAATCGACGATAATNTCCGCGCCCGAAAGAACGNTGTCGGCATTGGCGGCGGAATCGAAATNCANGNATTGCACGCCGCANTTTTTTGCCCGCGCCGCCTGCCTGCGGCACAAATCGCTTTTTGGCGCGGCAACCGCAATGACNACCGGCACAAGCCGCGCGGAATCGGCAAGCNTCTGCCCCGCAAGNCTGCGGGCAAGGGCATANCCATCCGCGCCNTTNTTTCCGCCGCCGCACAACACGGCGACCGTCCGCGCATTGACCTTTGACGGCGCGTCNAAAATATGCCGCATGACCGCGCGTTCCAATGCGCTTGCGGCGTTTTCCATCATCAGTTCTTCGGTCAAATCGTAGCGTTCGCGGGCAGCTTTGTCCAAAACGCGGGTATCCAAAAAAAGCGGTCGCATANTATCAGTATAGCACGGTCAGCGACGGTGCGGTAGNTTTTTCGCCCGCAAACGGTCGTCGCGGCGGGAATGATTCGCCCCGGTTTTTTCCGACGACACGACAAAGCGTTCCCAATCCGCCG
This sequence comes from Treponema sp., assembly GCA_014804085.1. Taxonomy (GTDB): domain Bacteria; phylum Spirochaetota; class Spirochaetia; order Treponematales; family Treponemataceae; genus Treponema_D. Next base: position 8,539 of record JAAVAM010000006.1, read on the forward strand.
GTTCGGGAATCTCAAAATGCAGCGCNGCGCGGGTGAACGGGTGCGTGAACGCCAACGTGCGGGCNTGCAGCGCNAGCCTGCCGAACGGATTTGTCCGCGCACGGTAATGGTCGTCGCCCGCCAGCGGATAGCCTTTGCTCGCCAAATGCGCGCGAATCTGATTTTTCTTTCCCGTGTCGAGCGAAAGCTCAAAAAGCGTGTGCGTTTTTCCCTGCGCGATGACGACGTAGTGCGTCCGTGCGGCAACCGTCCGCGTCTGCTCGCCGCGCTGCGGAACATAGCCGATATGATACGCGTTGAACGCAAGCGGNGCGTCAATCAGCCCGCGTTGCGGCAAAAAATCGTGCTGTGCGCGGGGATTTTCTGCCACCGCGCGGTACAATCGCTCCGTCACGAGGGAATGCCAGCCGTCCATCAGTTTTTTCTGCGCCAGCTCGCCNAGCGCGAACATCATAACGCCGCTCGTGTCCCGGTCAAGGCGATGCACGGCAAGCGGACGATGCTTTGCGCTGTACGCGCCCCTTTTGCGCAGAATCGTCTCCAGCATTTGCTGCGCCGTCCGCGAGCGGTTTCCCTCAAACGAGACGCTCAGCAATCCGCTCGGCTTGTTGACCACGACAATCCAATCGTCCTGAAAAAGAATGTCCAGTTTCTGCATGTTTGCCTCAATAATACACGATTTNAAACGACCCGATNTTCTTGCAGCCGATTTTTTCGTACAGGCGGAGCGCGGCAACGTTGTCTTTTTTGGCGAACAGCACGATGTCTTTTCCCTGCCGGTGCAATGCTTGCGCGACATGGCGCAGCAGCTCCGTGGCATAGCCTTTTTTTCGCTCCGACGGAATCGTGAACACGCCGCCGAGCTGCGCATAACGCTTTCCCTGCGCGTTCGTGCCGCCCTTTGCGACATAGCGACCGTTTTTAACNAGCGCGAAAATCTGCTGGGTGCGCAACGCGCGCAGGAACGCAAGCCGCGTCACGTTCGGATTGTACGGTTCGCCCTCCCAAAAAATTTCTTCGCGCTCATANGCGATTTGCAACGGCANCAATGCGTCGATCATTTCCGGCACACAGCGGACGCAATCAGACGAATCGGCTTGTTCTGCCGCGCCGGTTTTCTCCAGCAGCGCGTAGGTTTGCTCGTGCCGCGTCGTTTTTCCCCACGCCGCCGCAATCGCCTGGCGAATCAGTTCCGTGCCGTTTTCCTCGCCAATAATATTGAACAANTCGCGATTTTTCTGACCGCGGAAAAATGCCGTCAGCGCGCGCAAAAGTTCCGCCCGCGCGGCGGAATGCGCNTCCGGCAGACAATGAAAAATCTGCCCGCCCGCAGAAAACGAAAACGCGCCGCANNTCCGGCTGCCGTCCATGACGAAAAAACAATCGGCATTCCCGCGCANNATATGGCTGACAAATCCGACCGCCGTTTTTTCATGCGGCAGGACGAACGCAAGGAGCGAATCGGTCTGTTTGGGAGCGCACGGCACGATTGTCATAGCGTTTTCATACCGGGCACGATAGCACGATTNCGCCGCCTCATCAGTTTTTTGCCAGCCTGACGAACGATTCCACTTCGCGCGCGTACATCGCAATGCCGCTTTGCCAGAACGCTTTGTCGGTGATGTCGAATCCGGCTTTTTTGCACAAATCTTCGCAGGTCATGCTGCCCGTGTCGGCAAGCAGCGNNGCATACGTGCGGGCAAACGACGCGCCNTCGGCCTGATACCGCGCGAACAGTCCCGCCGCAAACAGCTGCCCGAACGCATAGGGAAAATTGTAGAAATCCAGTCCCGTGCTGTAATAATGCGACTTCACCGCCCACATATATTCGTGGCGTTCCGCGCCCAAGCCCGCNCCGTANGACTGTTCCTGCGCCGTGCGCATGAGGCGGCAAAAATCATCGGCAGAAAGCTCGCCCTCGGCNCGNGCGGCAAAAACGCTCCGCTCAAAATAGAACCGGCACANAATATCCACAAGCACTTGGCTTGCGTCCTGCAAATCCGCGTCCAGCAGCGACAAAGCATCCGCTTCCGTCGATTTGGCGAGCATATCCTGCTTGACGATCATCTCCGCAAANGTCGAAGCCGTTTCGGCAAGCGTCATGGGATAACTGAAAAACGCGGCCGGCTTTCCTTTGAGGCAGCTGAAATGATAGGCGTGACCCAGCTCGTGCGCCAACGTAACGACATCGCTGAACGCGCCCGTAAAATTGGAAAGAATGCGGCTCTGATGCCCCCGGGNAAAATCCTCGTCATACGCGCCGCCCACTTTGCCCGCGCGGACTTCCGCGTCAATCCAGCCCGACTCAAACGCATGTGCGGCAAAATCGCCCATATCCGCNCTGAACGAACGGTAGCGTNCGATGACGTAATCCCGCGCCTCCGAAAACGACCATGTTTTGCCGAGCAGNGAATCGGGCGCGGCGGTGCCGCCGACTGCGCCATTCATCGGGGCGAACAAATCGTAAAATGCCANNCCTTCGCCGTTTAANCCCGCCGTTTTGCTTGCGGTCTGCCCGTGCGCCCGCAAAAACTGCGCCTTTGCGGCAAAATAATTCCGCCACAGTGGCAGGCTGTCTTCTATCGCACCGATAAGCGCGTCGAGCGTCTGGCGGCTCATGCGGCAGGAAGCGAGCGAACGGTCGAGCGCGTTTTCCCAATGGCGGCGTTTGTTGAGCGCAATCGTTTCGCCTTTGAGGTTGTTCAACGCCGCCGCAAGCGCGATTTCGTGCTGACGCAACAGGGCGATTTCTTTCTGATATGCCGCCTTGCGCGTTTCGGCATCCGGCGAATACGCGTCATTGCGCAGCTCGTTGAATGTCTTTCCGTCCGCGCCGTCGCGCAGGTTGCTGATAATCTGTTCGTGCAGACGACCCCAAGCATCGCCGCCCGTGCGCTGCAATTCGCCCGCAAGCCGCTCTTCGGCACTGCTCATCTGGTGCGCCGTTTCGGCAATCGCCTCCTGCAACAAAAATCGCCGGTCGGCAAACTGCGGAAAGCGCGCAAAAAATTCGTCAAGATATTTCTGGTGGGAAAGCAACATCGACTTGAACGCCAAATCCTGCTGCCGCGCGCGCAAGCCCATTTCTTCGATTTTGGCGATGTTGTTCAGGCTCGCCGTGTTCGTCGTATCGACCGAGTAAACGGCATAGGCGTATGCGCTGAGCGTCTGCGAAAGCGCAGAAACCTTGTCGTCTGCCTCCAAAAACGTCGCGAGCCANGCGGAAAAATCGAAATTATCGTTGTGCCGCCTGACAAAATCTTTTGCCGTGTCAAGCAGGCTTTCCAGCGTGTCCATGCCCGCCGCATAATCGGCGACCGCCTGTTTATATTCGTCGCTAAAAATCGACGGAAAAATGCTGTCCAAATTCCAGCGGGGAACGGTTGTGTTGCTCATGCGTCCAGTATACCGCAAAGCGGAAAAATATGATACAGTCATCGTATGCGCTCCCGACTCGTCGCGTTTTTTGCCGCGCTCTGCCTGTTCCTTGCCGCCGTGGAATATGCCATTCCCAAGCCGCTGCCGTTTTTGCGCCTGGGGCTGACCAATCTGCCGGTTATCCTTTCGCTGCAAAAAATGCGCCGCCGCGAAACATTGTTGCTCGTACTGCTCAAAATCGTCGGGCAGGGCATTTTGACCGGGACGATTTTTTCTTACGTGTTCGTGTTTTCTGCCGCAGGATCGATTGCGAGCGCACTGACAATGCTGACCTTGTACGCCGCCGAAAAGCATGCCGTTTCTGCCGTGGGGCTGAGTTTGGCGGGCGCGCTGGCAAACAACCTTGCGCAACGTGGGAACAGACGACGTAACACGATTTGCAAATTTCCGCGACCGCCTGTATAATAGAAGCGATGCTTTTTAAAGGAGGTTTCCAAAAAGTATGCGATATTTGACGAAAAAACGTGCCGCCGTTCTGTGCGGCGCGCTTCTGGCGGGCGCGGTCAGTGCCCAGACGCTGTACCCGGCAAACGGTGCGACCGAAGCCGCGTATGACGCGCAACTAGTGCTGACGTTCGACGCGGAGCCGGAATTAGTTCCCGGTTCGTTCATCACGATTTATAACGCGAGCGGCGCGGCGGCAGATACGATTGCCTTTACCGACGACGAACAGATTTTCGCGGACGGCACAAAAGTAGCCGTCGGAAGTCAGCTCGTGCGCAAAGTAGGAAAATCGGTGTATGTCCAGCCGCATTACGGCAAACTTGCGCCGGGCGCGACCTATTCCGTGGAAATTCCGACGGGCGCAATCAAGGCGGAAGGATTTGGCGGCGTGGCAAAAGACAATTGGTCGTTCAGCACAAAAGCCGCACCCGCTCCGGCAGCAGACGGCGCGACGATTACCGTCAACAACAGCATGGACGACGCGAACGACGCGCAGTTTCATTCGATTCAGGCAGCGTTGGATTTTGTAAAAGACCGCGAAGGCACATTCACGATTTCCCTTGCCCCGGCGACCTACTACGAGCTGCTGCACTACAACGGCACGGCGAATATCATCCTGCACGGGCAAAAAGGCAACAACCGCGGCGACGACACGATCATCACCTACATCAACTGCAACGACATGAACGGCGGACAGGCAACGCGCGTGGTCTTCCTCTTTACGGGCGCAAACCTGACGCTGGAAAACCTGACAATTGTCAATCAGACCGACCCGACCAAAGTGTATCTTTCGACCCAAAAATACGCGAGCGGAAACGCGCAGGCGGAGACGTTGTTTTTCTACCACGGAAAAGGGCGCACGCTCAACGCGTACAACTGTTCGTTCAAAAGCTTGCAGGACACCATGCAGGTCAGCGGAAAATGCTGGTTCTATGACTGCTACATCGAAGGCGATGTCGATTACGTGTGGGGCACGGCAGAAGTCGCGCTGTTTGAGGAATGTGATTTCCACAGCGTCTACAGCCCGCTGAGCCGGAAAGACCGCTCCTATATATTTGAGACGCGCGTCGGCACGACCGCCGAGCCGCTGATTAACAAAGGCTTTGTCCTGTACAACAGCCGCGTAGAAGTTGACCAACGGCAGAACGCATATTATGGCCGCCGCGCCACCGCGACCAGCTCGGCAAAAATCCCGTATTATGATCAGTGCGCCATTGTCAACGTCGAATTCTACGGAAANGGAAATATCGGCGAACAGCGGTGGCACGTNGGAAAAGAGCCGCGCGTCATTGACGGNAGCAAGCANGTCGGNTGGAAAGAATACAACGTTTCGTTCAAGAAAATCGAAGGCNCAAAACCGAACGATACGAGCAAGCGTTACAAAGATGCCGGCGACTTGGACAAAAAGACCTACAAAGCCGAATACGCCGACCGCNACCTGATTATGAACCGCGTCTANAACANTGAGACGGGCGCGTATGAAGCCGANACCGNCGCGCCATGGGACATCAACCAACTTGCGCGCGANCGGGGNTATAACGTCAAAAATCTGCCCAAGGCAAAGAAAAAGTAATTTTCACGACGCAAAACGAATCTCCGCCTGTCGCACGACAGCGGAGATTTTTTCTGCAATCAGCGGGTACACGTCCGCGCGGGACGTTTCCAAGTCGCGCACTTTTTCCAACATCGCGTAAAATTCCGCCCGATATTTTTTCTGCGCAAGTTTTTTGAGCGTGGCAGGAATGAGCCGGACATATTTTTTCACGCGTGCAAGCGGAATAGAACTATCGTTCGTTAGACACAACAACGCCGCCAATTCTTCTGTTTTTGTCGCGCAAGCGCAGTATTCTAGCACGGCGGCAATCTTTTTCAGCTGCTGAAAATCAAACGCCGCCAAATCGATGTCATCGGGCAAGGAAAGCGTCAATGCGTCAGCATGATNAAAAACTANCGNTCGTTTGTNANCAATCGNATCNGCAGAATCGCCGTCAACGTTAATAATCAAACGGTCGTTCGTTAGTATCGTCTGTTTTTCCANNCGNTCCCGGTTATACCGCCGCCGAAGCAGCAANCGTATNTGCCGNTCCAACATCACTTTGTCAANGNGCTCGCCNCATGCCGNNGTCGCCGGGCGCGTCGTGTCGATTACCAAAATNAANTCGATGTCNGTATTTTTNCGGGCATTNCTCTGCTTGCCNCCNCGGTAGACGGTATAATCGCTCGTCACAATCGAAACGAAGCCTTTTTCAAGGCAAATCTGTTTCATCGTCTCAAACGGAATAATGCCGTCGCTNGAATAACTCACCAGAATGCGCTTGGCGCGGATATGGCGCACCAAATCGCGGAACGCCTCGGTCGCCGTCTTTTTTGAGCAATAAGGCGAGCGCGTGTTCGTCCAGTCGGCGCGAATTGCGGCTTTGTTCGCAAGCACACCGTGTTCGTCCAATTGCACGGGCGCGGGAATTTTATCCCAGACGGCAATCGTATTGAGCAGATGATAATTGCTGCCGTACTGGTGCTGATTGTACGGCGGATCAAGATAGGCAACGTCGAGCGCGGGAAGCATGCGGACAAGCGCGTTCGCGTCCTGCCGGAACACATGCACGGGCGCGACGGAATCAATCAGCACGGGCGGATGCAGGGCAATCGGCGCGAGAATGCGCGAAAGCGCGTCTTTTCCGTGTCCACCGAATCCTTTGTGAAACGCCTTGAACACGCCCGACGTGTTGGTATGCGTCGCCGCCTCGTACAGCAACAGCGCAATCAGGCAATGGCGGCGCGGATCGTCCTTGTCGGGAAAATGCTGTTCGATATAATTGCGGATTTTGTCGATCGCGAGCGCGTTCCGGCGCGTGTAAAAAAGCCGTTCCGTCCGAAAATCAGCCTGGGAAATGTCGTCGCTTTTGGGCGCAAAATACCGCGCGATATATTGCTCGTCGTCGGGCGGGTCGGACAGCGCGTTGATATGGTCGATGAGTGCTTGAAACTGCTCCGCGCCATTGAACAGCGTCTGCCATTCGCTTTTGTCCAGCGCGACGAACCCACGGGAAAGCGTTTCGGCATACGGCTCCCAGTCGTTGGCATACACGGCAAATCCGAGCGACTTTGCGAACCGCGAGACCACGCCGCTGCCGCTGAACAAATCGGCAAACGTCGCGCCCGCGCCAATCGTAATGCCGGACTGCTCGAGCGCGGCGTAAATAAGCGAAAGCAGCCGACGTTTGTTGCCAATGTACGCGATGATTTGCTTTGTCAGATACGGAGTGTCAAACTGCATATTCTGCCGAAATTCTACGATAATCATAGAAATTTTATCAGCAGAATTCGCCAATGTCAATGCGCTTTCGTTCGCTTGACAGACCTCGCCCGTCTTTGTATCATTTTTTGGTAACCCGCTATGCATAAAACAACCACAGACATGACTATCGGGGCGATTCGTCCGCTCATTCTCAAACTCGCGCTGCCGCTCGTTGCGGGCAATTTGTTCCAGCAATTGTACAATATGGTTGACTGCGTAATCGTGGGAAATTACGTCGGCAAAGAGGCGCTGGCGGCGATTGGCGCGACAAGCTCGCTCATCAATGCGATTATCGGGTTTTTTATGGGGCTNGCGGCGGGCGGAAGCGTCGTCATTTCGCAGTATTTTGGCGCGCACAACACGGAATACGTCCGCCGCACTTTGCACACGATGATTTTGGGCAGCGTGATTGCGGGCGGATTTTCTATTTTCCTCGGGCAGATNGCCTCGCCGGTCATTCTGCGGCTCGTGGGTACGCCCGGCGACGTTTTTTTCATGGCGAACGAATATCTGCAAATCTACTTTTTGGGCGCGCTGTTCCAAATGGTGTACAACGTGGGCGCGGGAATTTTGCGCGCGCTCGGAGACGCGACCCGCCCGCTCTATTTTCTGATCGTCTCTTCCGCCGTGAACATCGCGCTCGATTTTCTGTTCGTGGTGGGATTACGGCAGGGCATTGCGGGGGCGGCATACGCGACGATTATTTCGCANGCGGTTTCCATGGTGCTCGTGCTGTGGGTGATGATTCGCACCGACGAAATCTACAAAATCCGATTCCGCGAGCTGAAAATTCATGCGGATTCGCTGCGGCGCGTACTGAAACAGGGGCTTCCNGGCGGCATTCAAATGGCGATTACGTCGTTCTCCAACGTGTTCGTGCAGGGATANATCAACCGATTCGGCTCGGCNTGTATGGCGGGCTGGGCGTGCTTCAACAAAATCGACCAAGTGTCGCTGCTTCCCATTCAAAGCATCGCGCTGAGCGTGACGACGTTCGTGGGACAGAANTACGGCGCACAGAATTTGGCGCGCGTCAAAAAAGGCGTAACGACCGCGCTTCAGCTGGGATTCATCTGGAACGCAGTCCTTGTGCTGANGTTTGAGCTNCTGCCCACGCAGATGATTGGAATTTTCAACCGGGATGCGGATGTCCTGTATTATGGCAGATTTTTTCTGCGCGTGGGCGCACCGTTCTACGCGTTCCGNGTNCTGAATCAAATCTANGGCGGCACNNTGCGCGGACTNGGCAANGCGCTCGCGCCCACGCTGGTCATGCTCTTTTCGTTCGTCGTGTTCCGGCAAGTCTACCTCGCCATTACGGCGCANCTTACCGCAAGTTTTATTCCCGTTTCGCTCGTNTATCCTGCGGGCTGGTGCCTGAGCGGCACGCTGATGGCAATCATTCACGCGCTGTACAAGAAAAAACACGCGTATATTAACGCCTGATTTCTACGTTTCCGTCCTGTGTGCTGTAAAACACGACCGGGCGGTGCTTGGTGAAAAATCCTGTCTCCACTACGCCCGGAATNCNGTTGATTGCATCCTCCATTTTTTCGGGATCGACGGGAATTTGCCACAGGCAGTCCAAAATCTGATTGCCGCAGTCGGTGATGACCGGACCGCATTTGCGCACGCCCTCGCGCAACGTNCAGGACGCGCCCATGCGCTCCAACGCCGTGATAATGCTCTGCCGCGCCTCGGCAATAATTTCCACCGGGAGCGGAAATTTCGTTCCCAAATTCGGCACGATTTTTGAGCCGTCAGCAACAATTGCGTAATTCGTAGAATTATATGCGACGATTTTTTCGCGCAGGAGTGCCGCGCCGCCGCCTTTAATCAGATTGTTCTGCGGGTCAATCGCGTCCGCGCCGTCAATCGTCAAGTCCAAATGCCCGCCGATGCTGCGGTGGTTCAGGCTGTACACGGGAATGTCCAAATCCTGGCAATAATTCGCCGTCTGAAAACTCGTGGGCACGGCCTCAATGTCGGTGAGCGTTCCGTCGGCAATGCGCTCGGCAAGCCGTTTGACTGCGGGCAACGCCGTCGAGCCGGTTCCCAAGCCGATTTTCATGCCGCTGAAAATCTTTTTTTCCGCAATGAGCGTGTCGATTGCCGTCGTCGCAACCAAAATTTTCTGTTCGTCCTGATTAAGCATTCTCGTATATTTCCTTGTACAGCAGGAACTGCGCGTCGCCCTGATACTGCAACATCGTCAGTCCGTTGCTCACTTTGCACCCGGCTGCCTGCGCCCGCGCCATAACGGGCGTAACGTCCGGCACGTAGATAATGTCATACAGCANTTCCGTGCCGTCAAAATCGTAGAAATAAAGCGGGTCGTTGTCCTGATTCGGCGCACCTTCCGCGCCCATGCCTTTTGACGTGGTTTGCACGATAATGTCGGAATAGTCGTGCAGTTTTTCCAGCGATTCTGCGCCCAACGTGGCATAGGCAAATCCGAACTGCTCCGCAATCGCGCGCGCGCGGCTGATTGTCCGATTGAACACACATGCCTGCGCGCCCAGTTTTTTTACGGCAAAAGCGACCGCCCGTGACGCGCCGCCCGCGCCGATAATCGCGACTTTTTTGCCGCTCAAATCNGTCAGCCCCGTAAACGCGAGCAACGCCTTGGAAAATCCGGGCGCGTCGGTATTGTAGCCTTTCCATATTCCATGGTCATGCACCACCGTGTTGCACGCGCCGATTTTTTTTACGTCGTCGTCCACTTCGTCAAGCAGCGGGATAATATGCTCCTTGTGCGGAACGGTCACGGAAAATCCTTTTACGCCAATCGACTTTGCAAAAGCGAACGCGTCCTCTGCGGTCTCCGACGGAAACGGCGAAAATACCGCGTTCATGCCGTTCGTCTCAAATTTTTTGTTGTGGATTTTAGGGCTTGAAGTCACTTTGAGCGGCCAACCCGTAATGCCGAATACCGTCGTTTTTTCGTCAAGCTGCCGGAAATGATACACATCATGCAACGTTTTGGGATCAATATGCCCGATTGCCTGCCCGGACAGAGAAACCATTTTGTCGAGCAGTTCCGCGGCTGTCGTGTACGTGAGATACGAATGCAAGGTGTGCGCCAGAATGCGCGTCGGAAAGCCGAGATTTCCCATAGCGCACACAATCTGCTGCGATTCGGCAAGGGCGGACGCTTCTGCAAACAGCTGCGTCACATCGGCGAGCGAATGCGGCATACAGGCGACTTTCGGAATCTCAAAGCCCGTCGTGCGCATGGCATTCAATTTTTCCACAAGGTTGCGCACCGGGTTGTGCATATCATGGAACGACCGAATGATTTTCGTACCGAACGCAAGCGCGGCATCCTGCAAACTGGGCACATGAAAATCCTCTTCAAAATCGACATACGCGAAATTTTTTTTGGAATTCGTTTCGGCAAAGGCAAGCGCGCGGGCAAACAGCATCGTGCGGGACGCTTCGCCCTCGCGGTATTGCCCGCCGTCGCTCACGCGCCGGATTGTCAGAATGCACGGCACATTTATCATCGCCGGAAATTCGCGGATATTCAGCCGCTCGGCCTCGTCCAAAAAATCGACGCGCAATTCCGCCAGGTCGATAAAATGGCTGTACTGCTCCACCAAGTCCACGTCTTCTGCAAGCGTCTTGCCCGTCAGGCACAGACAAACTAACGGTCGTTCCATGTTAATTCACCTTTATATGCCGGATTTCGCGTCCTTCAATCGAAAAGACCAATTCTGTTCCGTGCGGAACGGCATACGGAATGGTCACGTTGCCGCCCGTGTGTCTGAGCGTCACCAACGTGTACCGCGCGCCGTCGGCAGGAACGGCATCAAGCGTCATCGTAACAGGATACGGATACTGCGTCACCGTCTCGGAGAACAGCCCCATGCGCGGGTCGTCCTGCTGCCGCTGTGGAAGCGCGATTTCCACGCCCACGTGCGTATAATTTTTCACGAACGAAGAATCGAATTCCTGCTGCGCGGTGACCGTTCCCGCACGTTCGTCGTCGCCCGCCGTATGCGCCGTAAAATCAAACACCAGCCGGGAATTGCTGATTTGCGAAAGCACTTCGGCGATGCTTTTGCCCACCAGCTGAGGAACGCGCGTCTGCTCGTATTCCGGNCCGCGGCTCACCACCANTNGNAGNGTAACCGGCTCGGAAATNATCGTGCCTTCGGGCGGATCTTGTTCCAAAATCGTTCCCGCCTCGCTCGTGTCGGGCTTGTAGACAGGATTTGCCAGCACGATAAGCGGNCGCGCCGACCCCGTGAACATCGTCTGCAATTTGAGGCGCACGTCGTCAACTTTCATGCCCAAGTAACTTTCCACATGGTCAATAATCACGCCACGGCTAATCGTCAGCGTGACCCGCGTTCCCGCCTTGACGATTGCGCCCGCCCCCGGATTCTGCGCAAGGACTTTTCCCTCGTCGGCAGGGCTGTCCGTGTAACGCAACTGGATTTTGGGATACAGTTCCTTTTCTTCCATTTCCAGCATCGCCGTACTCCATGATTTGCCTTCCAAATCGGGCACCATTACTTGTTCGGGGGCTTTGACGGACGCAAAGAATACCGCAAGGCAGACCAACAGCATTACGACGAACGCCGCAAGCACCGTCAGCGGAAGCATTTTTCCGTTTGCCTGCAACGACTGCATTGTCTCCGTAAAACTGACGCGGCATTTCTTCAACGAAAAATGCTTGATCGAATCTTTTAACGACATACGAAATCCTTTTTGCTACTGTACCACATTTTTGCCCAAGAGACTAGCCCAGCACCGACCCGACGATTCCGCGCGCGCCGTTCATAAACGACGCGTAATCCATCGCCTTTTTTGCCTGCCACTGCAATTCCGTCACCACCAAAACCGAACCGCCCCCGCACGCAATCTCAATGCCGACCGATTTTCGGTAGGGCAGCACCGTTCCCGCAGGCGCGTCCGTTTTTTCCGCGCCGACTTTTGCCGTGAGAATCAGCAGATTTGTGCCGTCGCGCACCGTAAAACAAAGCGGAAACGGCGTGTAGGCGCGAATTTTTCGCTCGATNTGTTCTGCCGGCTGATGCCAGTCGATGCGACCGTCCTCTTTTTTGAAAAATCCCGTGTAACTNGCCTCGCCAGACTGCGGCGTTCCTTGTGGCATAACGAACGGTCGTTCGTCGCACGGATTGTCCGCCGCCGCCACAATCGAACGCAGAACGCCGTCCAGNAANGCCGTTCCTTCGTCAATCACCACGCTGTGCGNGCCGTCGCCGTCCATCAGGCTTTTCGTCGTCTCCGTGCCGTCAAGCGCGACCGTCGTCCGTGCCANAATGTCGCCNTCGTCCGTCTTGAGCGCGAGTTTNTGCACNCTGATTCCCAGCTCGCGGTCGCCGTTCAGAATTGCCGCCGGAACGGGCGTACAGCCGCGGTATTTNGGCANCGCGCTCGGNTGCAAGTTGATGCCGCCNAGCGGAAACATCGACAGGAATTTTTCGCCAAAAATGCGACCAAAGTCAAAGCAAACCAAAAGGTCGCAGCCGAGCGGCGACAAAGCCNCGCGCGCCTCGGACGTNAGATGGTCAAACGCAAACACGGGAATGCCGAGCGATTGCGCCGTGCGCGCCACTTCCGTAGGAATCAGTTCCTTGTGCCGTCCCCGGCTGCTCGGCGGATTGGTCAGCACGGCGGAAATCTCGTAGCNGTTTTTTTNGCCCCGCTCNGCAAGATTTTTNANNACNATGCCCGAAGCNAACGGGCTGCCCGCATACAAAATTCGCAATGGTCGCATGAATTAGTATAACACGGATGCCCGTTGTTTTCCACCGCAAAGAAAGTCTGGGTCACCGCACGGACGAAAGCAGTTTTTCTGCCGCCGCTCGGTTTTCTGCGNTCGTGCCCAATCGGTAGAANGTGCCGTCGCGCTCCCACGTGCGCGTGAACGACGATTCCGCATCTTCCGCGCTGATTTCTGCAAACGGCGTTGTCTTGCACTCAATCACCGCGTCCGCATCATTGTACCAGCGCATGACGGAGACNTGCTTTTCCATATCTTCCATTGTCTCGGACAAAAATGTGCTGTCGCCTTTCGGAAGCCGCACGGAAAAGCCGACTTCCTTGCTCAGTTTTCGGTCGGAAACGCCCGTGCGGAGNTTCATCACGTGCAAGGGCGCGCCCTGCGTCTGGTGCATCCACTGCCACTCCAGCTCCGACAGCGTGTCCAAATCTTTNCTGTGCCAATTGCCAAAGGCATGCCCCGCACCGTCTTCCGTCTGAAAGGTGATATGAAAATTGCCGTCGGCTTCGGGGTGCAAGTCGCTGCGGAACGTAATCAGNTGCGTGTCAGCGTCATAGACATATTCATAGCCCGCAATGGCAACGCGGTCTTTGAACAGGACGAGCAATTCGNTTTCCGCGCCGGAAAAATCGGCAATGTAGAACTGCTCCGGCTGCACGGCACGGCCTTCAACGTGGACAATCGGATCGTCAAACGGCAGCGGCTCGGCAAAATCAAGGCGCGTCGTCTGCGGGTCATAGGAATACGAGCCGGGCGCAAGATGCTTTCTCCGCGCGTGTTTTTTGCCGTCAATCACCACCACGGACGAAATGTCTTTGAACACGCGCACCGTATACACGATACCGTTTTGGTTCGGTCCCGTATTGACCGGGTACACGTCGCTGGGGCGGGCATGGACGGCGCGCGCAATCAGCACCGACCCNACAAGCACNACGAACGCCGCCACAAACGGCANCATTTTACGAACAGATTTCATAACAACTCCTTCGCATTCGCGANTGACGCACAAATGCTGCTTCATTATCAGCAGATTGCGGCGGTTTCTGTATCGGGNGAAAAGATGATTTTGCGGGAAAAGACATCGGCGGAACGGATGATTTTCTGTGCAAAAGCCGTCGCGGGGTTTTAGGGGTACCCCCTAGGCGAAGGGGGTATGGCGAAACGGCAGTTGAGCCTAGGGGGAAGACCTTCCCCCTCCCATGTATCGCGCGAGTTCTGCCCGGTTGCGCACCCCGGATTTTTCGTAGATGTGCTGCAAATGCGTTTTGACGGTGGCGACGGAAATGCACAGCGCGTCGGCGGTTTCCTGCGTGGTGCGGCCTTGCAAGATGAGCGAGACGACTTCGGTTTCGCGGGCGGAAAACGGGCTGTGCGCGGGGACGGTTTTTTGGGTGACGGCACGGACGATGCAGACGACGCTCGCGAACACCAACACGGCGCACACACAGGAAGTGACGATCGTAATCGCGTTGACGCTGATGTCCGCAAGCACTGCCGCACTGTACAGAACGACGGGAAAAAACACGGCGGCGAACAAATGCGGGCATTGCTTCTGCCGCCGCCCGAGCAACAGCCGCAGCGAAACATACCACAAACACAGCGACGCGTACAACTGCAAGGCGGTCAGCAACTCATACACATAAATGAGCGCGTTGGTCGTGAGAAACAGCGTGTTCTGCGCAAGAAAAATCACGAAAAGCGCGACCGCACACGCCAAGGCGGCAAACAGTTCTGACATGCGCTATGCTTTTTCCGCTTTTTTTGTCTGCTTTGCCGCCAGTTTTGCCGCGATGCTTGCGGCTTTGCGGGCTTTTTCGGCTTCTTTTTTCTGCGCGCGTTCCTGCCGTTTTCTCATCTGCTCGGTCGTCTTTGCGGCGAATTCGGGGTCGCCCCGGTCGATGTAGACAATGCCGTCCAAATGGTCGTACTCGTGCTGAATGACCCGCGCGAGCAGACCGTCGGCTTCCAGCGTGAACGGCTTGCCGCGCTCGTTGAGTGCCTGCACGGTGACTTTTGCCGGGCGGGTAATCGTCTCCGAAATGCCGGGAAGCGACAGGCAGCCTTCCTCAAAGTCGCACACCTCGTCGCTNGTGGCAATAATCTGCGGATTGACGAACACGCGGCGCACGTCGTCATCGGCGATAATGACGAAAAACCGCTGCGAAATGCCGACCTGCGGCGCGGCAAGCCCCACGCCGTCCGCCTCCGTCATCGTCACGAACATTTCGTCAAACAGCGCGCGCATTTCATCGTTGATTGCTTCCGGGGCGACCGGCTGCGCCTTTTTTCGCAACACGTCCTCGCCCAACTTGTAAATTTTCATATCCGATTCCTATTCAATCCTGATTCTTGCCGCGCGGGCGTGTCCTGCCAAGCCCTCCGCGTCACCCAAAATTCCCGACATCCGCGCCGAATCGACCGCGCCGGAACTGCCTTCCACNGTGCGCAGCGTCGTCACGGTCTTGAGGAACATCCGCACGCTCAAACCGCCCGTAAACCGCGCGCTTCCCGACGTGGGCAGCGTATGATTCAGCCCGGCGGCATAATCGCCAAAGACTTCCGCGCTCCCGTGCCCGATAAACAGCGAGCCGTAATTATGCACCAACGCCGCTATTCTGTCGCGCTCCGCGCCGTCTGCCATTGCCAGCTCCAGATGTTCGGGTGCTTTGCGGTTGGCAACGTCTGCCGCCTGCTCCAGCGAATCGCACAGAATAATGCGCCCGCAGTTTTTGATGCTTTCTGCCGCCGTCGCTTTGGTCGGCAGGACGGCAAGCTGTTTTTCGATTTCCTGGGCAACGGCGCGCGCGAGGTCGGCGGAATCGGTCGCAAGGACGGGCTGTGCCACCACATCGTGCTCCGCCTGCGCGAGCAGATCGGCGGCGACCCAGGCAGGATTCGCCGTCTTGTCCGCAATGATGAACACTTCGGTCGGACCGGCAATCATGTCAATGCCGACCGTGCCGTACACAAGTTTCTTTGCCTCGGCGACGAATTTGTTGCCCGGACCGACAATCACGTCCACGCGCGGAACGGACTGCGTACCGAACGCCATCGCCCCGATTGCCTGCGCCCCGCCACACGCGAACACCTTGGTCGCGCCGCAGATATATGCCGCCGCCAGAATGCCCTCGTCCGCATAGGGCTTGCCGCCGACAAACGGCTTTCCCGGAACGCCTTGCCCTGCCTGTGCGGCGGCTGCCTTGTCGTCAGGATGNACGCGCGGCGGCGTACACAACACGATTTCTTTTACGCCGGCGGCGACGGCAGGCGTAACGGTCATCACGACNGTTGACACGAGCGGAAAACGCCCCGCCGGAACATACACGCCCGCGCGGTCAACGGGAATATTTTTCTGCCCCGTGAACACGCCCGGCGCAAGCTCCGTCTCAAAATCATCGAACGACTCNCGCTGCTTTTGCGCAAACCGAAGCGCAAGGTCGTGGCTGTACTGAATCGCCGCGTACAAGTCAGGATTGTTCTGCCGCAACGAATCGGCGGCGGCCTTGAGTTCTGCCGCCGGAATCGCAAGCGTCGCAGGAGCGGCAACGTCAAACCGGGCGGCGTACTCGGCAAGCGCACAATCTCCCCGCGCACGCACATCGGCAAGCACCGCTTTCACCGTATCTATCGATCCGCCAAAATCGCGCCCGNCAAAAAACGACGGCTCAACCTCGGCATATTTCTGCATTAAAATCATACGCCCACTATACCGATTTTTCCCCGTTTTATCTACCGCCCTCCGCACCCGCGCAGAGAAAAACGGAATTTTAACGAACGGCAAAACGCCGGTGCTTGCCNAGACGAATTTTGGCAAACGGCAAAATGCCGTTACTCGTCCCGACGNAATTTTGACCAACGGCGAAATGCCGTTGCTNGTCNNGACGNAATTTTGACGAACGGCAAAATGCCGTTGCTTGCCCAGACGAAATTTTGGCAAACGGCAAAATGCCGTTGCTCGNCCAGACGAAATTTTGACGAACGGCAAAATGCCGTTGCCCGTCCAAGCGGAATTTTGAGCAACGGCAAAATGCCGGTATCCGTCTATTAGAATTTGGGGTACTTTTCGAAATANGTTTTTGTTTCTTTTGCCACAATGCCGCTCAAGACGATGAGCGANACGCAGTTCGGAATTGCCATGAGGCCGTTGGTGATGTCGGCAATGGTGAACACGGCGTTGACGGTGAAGTACGGNCCGATTGCGATGGCGAGGATGTACAGGACGCGGTAGACGAGGACGAGCTTCATGCGGCCGCCCGTGACGTANTCNAGGCATTTTTCGGAGTAGTAGTCCCAGCCCAAAATCGTGGTGAACGCNAAGAACGCAAGGCAGAGCATGAGCAGNAACTGCACGGAAATGCCGTCGCCGCCCAAATCGAACGAAAGCGCGTTNGCGGTCAGCTCCACGCCTTTCCAGCCCGCCTCCTGATACTGCGCGAANAATGCGGGGTCGGCGAGCGCGAGGACGATGGCAAGCCCGGTCATCGTGCAGACAATCAGCGTGTCGATGACCGTGCCCGTCATGTTGACCAAGCCCTGCTCNACCGGCTCGTTCGTCTGCACGGGAGCGGCGGCNATGGGCGCAGAACCGAGTCCCGCCTCGTTGGAGAAGATGCCGCGGGCGATACCTTTCTGCATNGAGTCGGCAATCTGTTTGACCGTCCAGCCGACCGCACCGCCAGCCACTGCCTTAAAGCCGAANGCCGACTTGAAGATAAGCGCGAACGCNGCCGGAATGCGCGTCGCGTTCATAATGATGACGGAAAGCCCCAGGAACACGTAGATAATCGCCATTGCGGGAACGGTTTTTTCCGCCACTTTGGAAATGCGCTGAAGCCCGCCCAGAATGACGAGCGCGGCGCAGACGGTCACCACGATGCCGCCGATGACGGTNGCCCAAGTGTACGCCGTTTCGCCAATCGTAAAGGCGATNTGCGCNGAATTGGGGTCAAATGCCATGTTCACGGCGGAAGTGATGCCGTTAATCTGCGTCATCGTGCCNATGCCGAGCAGTCCTGCCAGCACGCCNAAAATGGCGAACAGCATGGCGAGCCATTTCCAGTTCTTGCCCATGCCTTTTTCAATCGTATAGAACGGNCCGCCCAGCACATGNCCGTCCGCCTTTACCTCGCGGTATTTTATGGCGAGCATACATTCGGANAATTTGGTCGCCGTGCCNAGGATTGCCGCGACCCACATCCAGAACAGCGCGCCCGGTCCGCCCGCCGCGATTGCCGTNGCCACGCCCACGATGTTTCCCGTGCCGATCGTCGCGGAAAGTGCCGTACACAGCGCGGAAAACCCGGAAAGCTCGCCGTGGCCTTCGTTTTCCTTAAAAATCGACCTGAACGCCCGCCCCAGCTTGGTAAACTGCAAGCCGCGCGCACGGATCGTCAGNATCANNCCCGTCGCCAAAATCAGCACGATCGTGGGAATTCCCCACACAACGTCGTCAATAGCATTGAGAACAGCATCAAACATTTTTTTCTCCCGGTGAGATGATACTATNGATAGTAGCAAATGGGCGCGATTTTTACAAGGCGTTACCCGCGCGAAATGCCGCTGCCCGCAAGGACGCTGTGCCCGCCGCTCGTNTGCCGCACTTCGATCCGCTGGTCGATTTCGTTGATGACATCCTGCACGTGCGTGATAATGCCGAGCATCTTGCCGTCCTTTTGCAGATTTTTGAGCGCGTTGATTGCCTCGGTCAGCAGGTCGCCGCTCAACGTGCCGAAACCTTCGTCCAAGAAAAGCGAATCCACGCGCACGTTCCTGCTGGCGAATTCAGAAATGCCGAGCGCGAGCGAAAGGCTCACCAAAAACTGCTCGCCGCCGCTCAAATTGGCGACGGAACGCGGCTCGGCAAAATACACGTCCTCAATCTCAAAATCGAGCGACCCGGCGGATTTCTGCCGCATACGGTAGCGGTTCGTAATGCCGTACAAGTTTTTATTGGTGAGCGCGAGCAACGAACGGAACGCAAGGCTTTGGACGAACACCGACAAATCCGCGCCGTCGTCCTTGCCCACCCATTTTTTCATCTGCTCCCAGACGGCATATTCGTCTTGCAGCGCGGCATAATCGCGCAGGATTGCTTCGGCGCGTTCCTGATTTTGCCGGTTCGTCTGCAAAGCCGATTTGATTTCGACGAGTTTTTGCTGCAATTCCTCGCGAAGANCCGAAAGTTCGTCCTGTTCTTGCCGCAGCGCGTCCTTTGAGCGCGTCACCTGCGCCGCCGCCTGATAGTCCACAAACGATTTTTGCGCCTGCGCGAGCGCGGTTTCTGCCTGTGTCTGCCGCGTTCTGAGCGATTCGCTTTTTTTGCCGAGCGCGGAAAAATCTTCGTCGCTCATGCGCGCGCGCGCAAATGCCGCTTCGTCCGCAAAACCGTTTGCCGCGAGTTTCTGCACGAACGATTTTTGCGCGTCTTGCAACGCGGTCGCGCGGTCNGCGACGGTTTTTTGCAGCTGGTCTTTCTGCGCCTCAAGCCGCGCTTTTTCTTCTTTTGCTTCCTGCTGATTTTTTTCTGCCTGCGCCGCGCGTTCTTTGAGCCGNGCNATGGCTTCCGTCTTTTCCGTCTCCGCCCGGTCAACGGATTTTTCGCCGAACAGTTGCGCGCGCTCATCATGCANCGACTGCGTTTCGTGCCGTGCCGCCGCAAACGCTTTTTCTGCGTCGGCAAGCGTCTCTTTCTGTGCCTGTTCGCCCTGCGCGAGTGCCTGATGCTCGGCAGATTTTTTGGTATGCTCCGCCTCGGCAGAACGGAACACGTCCGTTTTTTGCGCCCATGCCGATTCGCGCACACGCAAGTCTGCGACAATCGCGCCGAGCGTCCGCAATTCCGCAGTCAGATTCCACGGGGCGAGCGCGTCGTTTATCTGCAAAAGCCGTTCCGCAACGTCCGCCCGCGCCGCCGCAAGATTTTCTTCCGCGTACAGGCATTCTGCTACAGTCGCCTGTAATTGCGCTTCTATATTCTGCACAAGCAGACGAGCCTCGTCACGGCGGGCGTTCAGATTGCCGCTCGTCTGCGCGATTTCCCGCGCCTTGTCCGCGTCGATATGTTCCGCGTCCGCCGCCCCGAACAAATCCAACTCGCCCTGCGCCGCGTTTTTATGCGCCGCATGATACACCGACCCGCACACGGGACACGGTTTTCCGACGGTCAGTTCACGCTGCAACAGCCGCGCAATCAGCACGGCATCGGCAGAAACGAACGCCGCAATTTCCGCGTCGATGTTCTCGCTCGCTTTCTGCGCCAAATCAAGCTGATACTGCAATTCGTCCCACTTTTTCTGCGCGTCGGCTTGCGACTGCGCATACGCGTCTGCTTTTTTCTGTTGCGCTTCTGCCGCTGTTTTGAGCGTCTCTATTTTTGCGATAACCTGCGGCAACTGCGCGTCGGCTTCGTGTTCCGCAAGATACGACTGCGCATCGGCGCATGACTGACCGAGCGCAGCAAGATCCGCTGCAAGCCGCGCAAGCCGTTCCGTCGTCTGCGCAAGATGTTGTTCCGCCTGCGATTTCCGCTCGGCGGCTTCGTGTTGTTTTTTTGTGGCAGCGTCAAGGCGCACGTCAAGCTCGCGCACTTTTTTCCAGACGATTTGCTGTGCCGCCANGTCCTGTTCTTCTGCCGCAAGTTGTTCCGTTGCCTGTGCCGCAAGACGTTCCGAACTCGCACACGATGATTCTGCCCGTGCAATACGGTCAACAAGCGCGTCGATTTTTTTGCCGTCCGCCGCCTGATCCTGCCGCACGTTCTGCAACGCAGTGAATGCCGCCTCACAATGCCGCGCCGCCTGTGCAAACGTCAGCCGTTCTTCGTTCGGCGCAAACGCCGCGCACTCACGGGTAACCGCCTGAAATTCCGTTGTCGCCGCGTCGCGTTCTTTTTGCAGGCGTTCCAGCTCATCATAATAGGCTCGCTCCTTTTGAATTGCGCCCAACCGAACGTTCATTTGTTCCAATTGCGCGGAATATTCGGCTTCCTGTTTTTTTGCCGCGTCCAACGCGTCCGGCGAAAGCAACAATGCCTCAACCGATTCTTTTTCGGCTTTTTTGGCAGAGAACGATTTTTTTATCTCGCTGAATTTTGCCGCAATGTTCTTGCCGATTTCGCGGTAGCGTTCGGTGCCGGTCAGTTTTTCCAAGATTTCCGCGCGCTCACGCTCCGGGCTTTTGAGAAACGTATTGAATTCGCCCTGTGCAAGCATAATCGAACGGCAAAACTGATTGTAATCAAGCTGAATGATTCGCTGCGTCTCTTTTTCCAAATGCGCGCCGGTCGCACCCGACGAAACGATTTCGCCTGTCGCGTCAAATAACGAACNGTCGTCATTAAAACTATCGTCCGTAAGTTTTCTGATTACGTATTCGACTTTCTGCAATCGACCCGAAGCCTTTGCCTTTGCGCGCTTCTGCTGAAATTCCGACACGAACACGCCTTTTTTGCACGAATACATCACCTGCGCCCGGCAAAAACTCGTTCCGCGCGTCATCAGTTCGTTGCCGCCCGCGCCGTCGTTTATCGTCGCAAGCCGGGGCGTNCGTCCGTACAGCGCAAGCGTAATCGCGTCCAAAATCGTCGTCTTGCCCGCNCCGGTCGGTCCGTGAATGACAAAAATATCGTGGCTGCGGGCATAATCGGGGTGGGTAAAATCAATCGTCCACTTTCCGGCAAGCGAATTCAGATTTTCAAATTCAAGCTTGAGAATGCGCATTCACACTTCCTCCGCAACCTGCAAAAAATACGGCAGAAACCGCTCCAGCACGGATTTCGCTTCGTCGCCCTGCGGGTCAAGTCCGCTGCGGCTCAAAATAAGCTGGGTGAAAATTTCCCGGTCGTCCAGATTTCTGATTTCCACCGCGTCAAACGACGAAAATCCCGCCTCCGAAAAGGGTTTCTCATGCTCATAGATTTTCCAGCTTGCGACCGTCACGTTTTCCGGCAATGCGGCAATGGCTTCTTCCAGAAAATCCTGCGCGTTCACGCCGATTTCTTTTTTGTAGCACAGTTCCAAAAAGACGGGCTTTTCGCTTTTGAGCGAGGCGAACGTCCGCAACGCCGTCTCGATTTCTGCCAACGTGCCAGAAATGCGCCGATACACGAATGTCGTCGGCGTTTCGATTTTTTCGACCGTCAGGCGATGTTTTGCGCCGTCCGCCGAAAGATTGCCGCACAGCACAAAATGCGGAATCGTCGTCTCATCAAATCCCATAACGAACGGCGACCCGGAATATCGCACGGCGGGATTTTTTGCCACTTTTGTCGTATAATGGATGTGACCGAGCGCAACGTAATNCACGGGCGGAAANACGCTTGNCGGCACATTGCCGAGCGTTCCNANNACNTCGAGCACTTTTACTCCGTCGTCCATTTTGACGTTGCCNGCCACGTCNGCAAGNCGTCCTTCNAAATCCGCCGCNTACAAATGNCCNGTCGCAATAATCGGAATGTCGCGNCCGCCGCGCAGTTTTTCTGCCGCCGCATAGACTTGNTCGTACAATANTTTGTACGCTTTGCCGTACACATCGCCGTCATCGACTTTTTCNGTCAGCAGNGCGCGCAATTCCACCTCGCGCACAAACGGNACTGCCATGCAAATNCCGCACACTGTATCGTCTGCGTCCCACAGCTCAAAGCACATATCGTCCGCCGAAAGATTGTTGATNGAGCCGANCACGTGTATGTGNAGCACTTCAAGCAGNCTTTTTGACGAATCGAGCATGACCGCCGAATCATGGTTGCCGCCCACAATGANGACATTTTTGCANCACGTATCTTTGAGCCATGACAAAAACGTATAATACAGCCGCTGCGATTTTGCCGACGGATTCGCCGTGTCAAAAATATCACCCGCTACGATAAGCGTGTCCGCNTTTTTCTCGACGATTTGATNNTTAAGCCANTGCANAAACGCCTGCGCNTCTTCCTGCCTGTCGATGTCATGCATCTGATTTCCNAAATGCCAGTCTGCCGTGTGAATAAACCGCATACGCGCTCCCTGCGGAAAGTATAGCATATTGCAAGCAATTTGAAAGCGGAAACAGACGCTGGCGGGCTTCGGGGCGAACGTCGGATTAAAAAAAATCTTTGTAAAAAGCAAATTTTTTGAAAAAAAGTATGATAAGTACTTGACTTACCCCCCCCCCTAATATGATAGCATAAATTAATGTTTTTTTAAGGAGTTGTAACATGAAAAAAACAGCTATTCTTGTTTCGTTGGTTCTTGCCGTGCTCGCGGTGGGATGTACTACTACTCGCCCCGGTATTGCAAGTGGAGCCGGAACGGCAAATGCAATCCGTGGTGAATTGACTTGTTCATACCTNTTTGGTGCTTTCCCGATCGGTGATGTTCCTGCTGAATTCACCATNGCNGAAGCNGCAAANCAGGCTAACATNAAGCACATTGCTACGGTCGATTATTCAGAAAAAGGCATTCCTGGTATATATGTTACCCGCACGATTATCATCACTGGTAACTAAGGGCTAGAATCCAACTCATGTCTGTCAAGCCGAAAAGCGATTGTTCTTGCTGAGTAGGCTTGTTTTTTATNATTTACCATAAATTATGAAGAGAATTATTTTAGTATTNTGCGCCGCCGTGGCTTTTGTCTGCGGCTCATGTCAATCAAAGCGTACTCCNGTCGTCGGCGTGTGGGAAGCNAATGTTACCATGCAGTCAGAACTTGATTCAACGACNAAAATCGTTCCTGCCGCCACGCTCCTCACAAAGCAGCATATCATTTGGACATTTCTTGACGACGAAACGTTCACTTGGTTTGTGGAGCAGCGCGTGATTGGCGTTTCGTTTACAGAGCCGTTTGAAAACGAATCTGAATCAAAAGAAGCNTTCATCAAGCAGTTTACCAAAACGCTTTCGTTTTNCGGCTCGTATCATCANTTTCGGCAGACGTTGTATGTCGCCGTGGAAAAAGCGCAGGAAAAAACNGATGCCGGCTACGTCGATTTTGAGCCGCCNAGCGACCTTGAAGAACGCAATCTTCTGTATGAGATTCTAGAAGATACCTTGGTTTTGGACAATATCACCTATCGGCGCGTGACCGAATAGCAAATCGAATTATATCATTGCTGAATTTCTCACTGGACGACGTGCCGAATCTGCCGTATACTTTTTATTATGCCGAACTACAGCGCACTTGATGAAAAAATTTACGCCGCCGTGCAGCGCATTCCGCTGGGAAAAGTCGCGTCATATTCGCAGATTGCCGCGCTCATGGGAAACTATCATCTGCGCCGCTACGTGGGTAACGCGCTGCACAAAAATCCGAGCAACGCAACCACGCCGTGCCATCGCGTCGTAAATGCCAAAGGATTTTGTTCCGGCAGTTTTGCGTTCGGCGGAAGCGACGCGCAGCGCAAAAAATTAGAAAGCGAACACGTTTCGTTCGTAAACAACCACGTAAACATGCAACTTCACGCCATTACCGAAGACGATTTTGAGGCAATCCGCGCCGAATTGGAAAGCATATTGCCGTAAAACCGCACAAATAATTTTTGCGCTATTTCAGTTTATTGCCGTCGCTGAATGCCTTGCCGACAACTTCGCCAATCGTGCGGTACACCTGAAACGAAGCATCGTACATAATCGGCTGGAGTTTTGACAAGTCGATTTTTCCGTCCGTCAGAATGGCATCGTCGGCTTGCTGTGCGACTATCGTTCCCACGAGCATTTCGCGCTGTTCGTTCCATTCTTTTACGACGCATTCAAGTGTCAGCGGATATTCTTCGATTATTGGTGCGTTGACGTGTACGCTTTTATGTACGTGAACGCCCGCTTTTTCGATTTTGTTCACGTTGTTGCCGCTTGCAATGCCAAAATAATCAGAAATGACCACGGTATTTTTCGTCCCGAATGCTACCGTAAATGCACCCGTCTTTTTCAGATTTTCGGTCGTCTTATGCTTGGCAAGGTACAACGTGATTTCCTCATAATCCGACTGAATTCCCCATGCCGCGTTCATCGCGTTCGGCACACCGCTCTCATCATACGTCCCGATAATAAACACGCCTTCCGGCACGATAACCGAATGCTTTGCGTCAAATTCCATTGTTTTTCTCCTCGTGATTTTTGCAGAAGTATATCACAACCGCCCGCCACCGTCCACAAGGTCGTGGAGCAGCTCAAGGATGTATTATCATCTCTTGTAGTGCTTATTCCATGTGTGATATAGTATAGCCATGGAGGCAGGGAAATGCTGTTGCTGATTGCACTTCTTTTATTTATCTGGGGCATAGCCGACGGCTACTTCGCCGAGGCAATGCGGCGGGACATCGACAACCGCAAGGCACGGAATCGGGAGCACAGGGAGCTCATGGAAGCGATGAGGAAGCGTCCTCCTGCCAATAAGAAAAAGGTGACACGGACGTATGCGCGCGATGAGCGTGGACGTTTTGTGGCACAAGAGACTATAGAAGATTTATAAAGCTGAAAAAGTTTATTACGTCAGAAATAACATCTTCAGTAGTGTAAAGATAGCGTTGATACGCATAATATACAGATTCCATCCGTGCCATGATGTCTGCTGTTAACAAGCGCACGAAGTGTGCTATTTACGGTAGCAAAGTATGTGCTATTGCCGAGCGCACAAAGTGTGCTACTTACAATAGCAAACTCTGTGCTATTGTAAGTAGCACAAAATGTTTATTGCTTATAGCACGGTCGTGCTACGGCTATCGCACGAAATATCTGTTGCTTATGGCATGACCATGCTATGGCTATAGCACAGTCATGCCATTGGCGATAGCATAAATTTCATGCTATAGAGACTGTTTCTTGTAATGGTTATACAGGTTTTTGCACATATAAAAAGGTCGTTTTTCGATATATTTTGTATTATTATGAATTTATAAATTCAGTAATAGTAATAATAAGCACAGTGAATTTGTGGAAAACGTGCGTATCTTCTTGCAATATAACATGTTATGAAGCGGAAAACGTTTGTTATACAATCCGCAGGTTTTCCGCTTTTCCGCACGTTCAGAAGTTTTGCACAGGAAATCTTCATGGTCAAAGCAGGTTTTCCGCTGTTTATTTTTTGTGGTCTTTGATGTCGCGGATAAGCTGTTGGATGGTCATGTCGAGTGACGAATCGACTTTTATGGCGTTCTCGATTTTGTCATGCGAATGCATCATCGTGGAATGGTCGCGCCCGCCGAATTCTGAACCAAGTTCCGGGTACGAATATTCCGTGAGGTTGCGCGCAATGTAAATGGCAATTTGCCGCGGAACGACGAATTTTGTGGAGCGTTTGTTGCTTTTGATGTCAGACAGGGAAATATTGTAGTGATCCGCCACCACGCGCTGAATCGTCTCCACTGAAATCGTGCCGGAAAGCGGCTGGCTGAACATATCGCGCAGTAACTGTTGGGCAATTTCTATCGTCACGTTTTTTCCGACGAGTTCCGCATAGCCGATCATTTTGGTCAGGCAACTTTCCAAGTCACGCACGTTGGTCTGCACGTTTTTTGCGATAAGGTCGATAACGTCGTCCGAAATGCGGATTTTTTGCATTTCCATTTTCTTTCTGAGGATTGCTTTCCGCGTCTCGTAATCCGGCGGTTGCAGGTCGATGTTCAGCCCGCGGGAAAAACGTGTGCGCAGGCGTTCTTCAATGCCTTTCATTTCGGTAATCGGCCGGTCGCAGGTAAAGACGAGCTGGCAATTTCGGTCATACAGCGCATTGAACGTGTAGAATAATTCTTCCTGCGTGGAATTTTTTCCCTGCAAAAAATGAATGTCATCGAGTAAAAGTACGTCCAGTTTGCGGTATTTGTTTTTGAATTTATCGGTCGTTTTGGTACGGATTGATTCGATGAATTCGTTTCCGAACGATTCCGCGCTCACGTAGCAGATTTTGTATGATGTTCCGCTTTCTGCGTACATATAATTGCCCACGGCCTGCATCAGGTGCGTTTTTCCCAGCCCGACGCCGCCGTAAATCAGAATAGGATTGTACGCTTTGCCCGGATTTTTTGCCGCCGCCTGCGCCGCGTTGAACGCATAAATGCTGTTCTCGCCGGGAATGAAATTTTCAAACGTGTAATCTTCGCGCAACTGCGGATGTTTTTTCTTTTCGGCCGGTTCTGCCTGGACGGCAGGTTTTGCGGATTTCTCAGTTTTTTTCGGCAGTTCGTCTTTCGGATGTTCGGTTTTTGGCTCGTTTTTGATGATATAGGCGAGTTTTATGTTCTGCCCGACAAGCTCGTAGATTTTCGATTCGATTTTTTTAATATTTCCTTTTGAGACCATTTGCTGCCACATGAATTCCGACGCGACGGACACGGTGATTTCGGAAATGGTGTCTTTCAGGTAATTGACATTGTACCACAGCATGAATTCGCTTTCTTTTCCGGCTTGTCTATATTCGTCGTGAATTTGGGTCATCGCTTCCGCAAAGACTTCGCGGTAATTTTGTTCGGTCATGCTTACAGTATATCTCACCTTTACTTTTTTCTTCAATACGGATATACTAAAAATATCTTTATCTCTTCTTATTATATAAAAATAATCTTGTTTTTTGGTCGGAAAGGCAAAACGTTTATATTATGTAGGTAAGGGAGTTTTAAAGAATTTTATCTTTTACGTAAGGAACAAAACGTGGCTTCATCTTATTCAGCAGGCAATATTCAGGTTTTGAAAGGGCTTGAGGCAGTCAAAAAACGCCCCGGCATGTATATCGGCTCGACCGGACCGCGCGGACTGCATCATTTGGTGTATGAGACTGTCGATAACTGCATTGACGAGGCAATGGCGGGCTTTTGCGACACGATTACGGTCGCGCTTGAAAAAGATGACATCGTGCGCGTTGAGGACAACGGGCGCGGCATTCCCGTTGACATTCACCCGGACGAAAAAATCAGCGCGCTTGAGCTTGTGCTGACGCGCCTGCATGCGGGCGGAAAATTTGACAAGAACGCGTACAAAGTTTCCGGCGGTCTGCACGGCGTGGGCGTTTCCTGCGTGAACGCGCTTTCGGTTTGGCTTGAGGCGACGGTCAAGCGCGACGGGCATATCTATCGGCAAAAATATGAAAAAGGCATTCCCATGACGAAAGTCGAAGTCGTTGGCGATTCTTCCGAGCACGGCACGACGATTCGCTGGAAGGCGGACGCTTCGATTTTTACCGAGACGACGACGTATGATTTTGACGTGCTCAAGTCGCGCCTGCGTGAGCTGGCATTTTTGAACAGCGGCATTACGATTACGTTCCGCGACGAACGCCTGGAAACTCCCAAAGAAGAAATCCTCAAATTTGAAGGCGGAATCGTCCAGTATGTCAAAGAAATGAATTCCCGCATGAAGAGCAAATTTTTTCTTCCTGCCAATGACCCGATTTTTATTACGGGCGAAAAAGACGGCGTGATTACGGAGCTTGCGTTCCAGTACAATTCCGGCTTTGAAGAGCATATCAACACGTACGTGAACGACATCAACACGCGCGACGGCGGTACGCATTTGGAAGGCTTTAAATCCGCGCTCACGTTCGTGCTGAACAAGGCATTCGATTCCAACGACAAGCTTAAAAAACGCCTGGACAAGGACGAAAAGCTGACGGGCGATGACGTGCGGACCGGTATTGTGGCGGTGCTTTCCATGAAAGTTCCCGAGCCTGAATTTGAGGGGCAGACAAAGGAAAAACTGGGCAACACGGAAGTCCGCACGATTGTGGACGCGCTCGTCAAGGAAAAACTGACGATTTTCTTTGAGCAGAATCCCGATATACTCGAAAAAGTGCTGGAAAAAGCGATTGCCGAAGCGTCCGCGCGTATTGCCGCGCGCAAGGCAAAAGATGCCACCCGCAAAAAATCGCTTTCAGACGGATTGGGGCTGCCTGAAAAACTCACCGACTGTTCGCTCAAAGATCCCGAACAGTGCGAAGTGTATCTTGTTGAGGGCGATTCTGCGGGCGGCTCGGCAAAAAAAGGGCGCGACCCCCGGACTCAGGCGATTTTGTCGCTGTGGGGAAAAATGCTCAACGTGGAAAAAGTGCGCCCGGAAAAAGTGATGAACAATGACAAGCTTGAGCCGGTCATCGCATCGCTTGGGGCAGGATTTGGCAAGGACTTTAATATCAACAAATTGCGCTACCATAAAATCATCATTATGGCCGATGCTGACGTTGACGGCTCGCATATCCGCACGTTGCTGCTGACGTTCTTTTTTCGGTATATGCCGCAGCTGATTGAGAACGGATATGTCTATCTTGCCATGCCGCCGCTGTTCCGCGTGCAGCTGGGAAAAAAAGAGCCGGTCTACTGCTATTCCGACGCGGAACGCGATGCCGCGCTGAATGCGTTTGACGAAGAGACGCGGAAAAAAGTCGATGTGCAGCGATACAAAGGTCTTGGCGAAATGGACGGCAAGCAGTTGTGGGAAACGACAATGGATCCCGCGCATCGCAAAATGCGCGTCGTCACCATTCCTGACGCGGAAGCGGCCGACCAGATTTTTTCCGTATTGTTAGGCGAAGAAGTCGCGCCACGGCGGCAATTTATCGAAGAAAATTCCAGCTATGCGAATTTGGATATTTAGTTCGTCGGTCGGGCGAAGAAAAGATTACGGAAACAGGAACACACTATGTTAGAGACAATACAGACAGCCGAAGGCGGCGTGATTATAAAAATTCCGATTGAAACCGAAGTCAAGCAGGCATATATCGACTATTCGATGTCAGTCATCGTGCAGCGCGCGCTTCCCGATGTGCGCGACGGGCTTAAACCCGTGCACCGGCGCATTATGTATGCCATGGACACGCTTCATCTTGCGAGCAACGGAAAGACCAAAAAATGTGCGACAATTGTCGGTGAAGTGCTCGGTCATTATCATCCGCACGGCGACAGTTCCGTGTACGACGCGCTNGTCCGTCTGGGACAGGATTTTGCGCAGCGGTATACGACGGTCACGGCGCAGGGAAACTTTGGTACGATTGCGGGCGACCCGCCGGCGGCNTACCGTTACACCGAGGCAAAAATGTCCCGCGTNACGGAAGAAATGGTNTCNGACATTTCCAAAAATACCGTGGATATGGTGCGCAACTTTGACGACACGACCGAAGAGCCGAGCGTNCTTCCGTCAAAATTTCCGTTCCTGCTCTGCAACGGNACNACNGGAATTGCCGTCGGCATGTCAACCAATATGCCGACGCACAACCTGCGCGAAGTGGCGGCGGCAATCGCCGCNTACATCNACAATCCCGANCTTTCTGTTGACGATTTGATGCAGCACCTCAAAGGACCGGATTTTCCGACGGGCGGTATCATTTACGGGCGAAGCGGCATCAAGAAAGCCTACAAGACAGGGCGCGGCAAAATCACGATTCGCTCAAAGTTCACGATTGAGACGGATCGCCACGGCAGNGAATCNATCGTCTTTACCGAAGTNCCTTANGGCGTGAACACGACCAANATNATCCGCCGGATNAAGGAGCTTATCCGCGACAAGCAGATTGAAGGCATCTCAAACGCGAACGACGAATCGTCCGANCGCTTTGGNATGCGTATCGTGGTGGACTTGAAAAAAGGCGCGATTACGAAATTCGTGCTGAACCAGCTGTTTGCCAAGACCGATTTGCAGTCNAATTTTGGCGTGATAAATCTTGCGCTCGTTCCGCAGGAAAAAGANGGCGANCCTCGCTACGACGAGCCGGGAATGCTCACGCTCAAGCAGAATTATCTGAAGCCGGAAGTGCTGAACCTGAAGCAGCTCATACAGCATTTTGTNGATCATCGGGTGGAAGTCATTACCCGGCGCACGATTTACGATTTGAAAGTCGCAAAGCACCGTATGCACATTTTGCAGGCGCTTATCACNGCGATNAANAATATCGATGANGTCATCAAAATTATCCGCGAAAGNCTGAACACCGAAGCGGCAAAACTCGCGCTTGAAAAACGTTTTGATTTTGACGANGANCAGTCGCAGGCGATTGTGGANATGCAGCTCAAACGNCTCACNCATTTGCAGATTGAAGATTTGCAGAAAGAAATCCGNGAGCTGCAAGTGCTGATTGACCATTTGGAAGATTTGCTTGCGCATAACGAAAAAATCCTCGCGGTCATCAAGGACGAAACGAACGAGCTTGCCGCAAAATATGGCGACGACCGNCGCACCGACATNGTTGCCGATGAAGTCGAAGAAATNAACATGGAAGACATGATAAAAGAGGAAGAAGTCGTCGTTATGATTTCCAAACTCGGCTACATCAAACGTGTGCCGCTGACTGCGTACAAAAGCCAGAGCCGCGGCGGAAAAGGCAGCNTGAGCGCGAACCTCGTTGCGGACGATTACATCAATCAGATTTTTATAGCGACTACACATTCGTATATAACTTTTATCACGAACGAAGGCAAGGCGTATTGGGTCAAAGTACACGAGATTCCAGAAGCCAGCCGGAACAGCCGTGGCTCGCATATCAAGTCGCTGCTTTCTGTTTCNGCAAACGAAGAGATAACGACAATCGTGACGATGAAGGAATTCAAAGAAGATTTGAATGTCTTTATGGCGACCGCGAACGGCGTTGTCAANAAAACGCCGATTACCGAATTNGCCAANGCAAAGACGCGCGGTATTGTTGCCATAAANCTTGAGGAAGGCGACCATTTGGTATCGTCGATTATGACNACGGGAAATGACGAACTAATGTTAGTTACTCGTCGCGGTCAGGCTTTGCGTATCACCGAAGAAGACGTGCGTCCGATGGGCAGGGCNAGCCGTGGCGTGACGGGCATTCGTCTTTCCAGCGGCGATGAATTNGCGGCTGCAATCTGCGTTAAGTCAAATATGAATGCGCTTGTCATAACAGAAAAAGGATTTGGCAANCGCGTGGANTTTGACGAATATAGCGCNCANGGTCGCGGNACGGGCGGACAGAAAATCTTTGGCAATGTAGAGGACAAAGGCGAAATNATTGGTGCGCTTGCCGTTGCGGACAGTGATGAAGTGGTGTGCATGACGAGCCAAGGCAAGACATTGCGTGTGCNGGCGGATTCCATTTCCAAGCAGGGCAGGGCATCGTCCGGCGTGCGCATTCTTGAGATTGAAGCACCTGACTATGTGGTCGGTTTGGACAGGGTTGCAAAAGACGAGGAAAAATAGTATTTCCTGCGAAAAACATCGCGTTCATTCGTGCAAGCGGATATGTTGATGAAATCGGTCACGATGCAAACGGTAAATTAAAAACAGCCACGTTATTTGCGTGGCTGTTTTTTATGGGCAAGTTTGTTCGCAGGCAGAAAAACATATTGTAAAATGTTTCACGTGAAACATTTTAATGATGATAAACTGTGCTTGTGGAAAACCTTGGGAAAAGTTAATTGAAAATCCGCAGAATTTAAAAGGAATTCGTAAATTATTGGTATATAAGTAATTAGCAGGATTTGTACGCTTTCTGATAAAAATAATATCTGTGGAAAGCCTGTGAATAAATTTCTGTTAATTCTTGTGGAGATTTTTATGCCTCGGTGTTTGTATCATAGTAAAAGGATATAAATTCGACCGTAATACTTTATAAGAACAACAAACCCCGACGCAGGTATCTGGCATATTGATTCGCGCGGAGGGCTTCATTCCCCGACGCTTGCGTCGTAATAAAGGGGATGAAGACCGACTGCGATACCTTATAGAACAACATATCTCGATGCTTGCATCGAGATATGTTGATTAAGTTTGTCGGTAGAAATGTTTCACGTGAAACATAGGGCTGTTGCCGAAGAATTATTCTGTTATGGAATGCTGTATTTGAATACTATGCAGTTTTCATAAAATTGTTTCACGTGAAACAATTTTGCTTTATTTGATAGAATGATTGTGGGTTTTCTTTATGGCAATTTTCATTGCGCTATTGTTTTTTTGAAAGCTTTTTATNACAATTTNATTCGNAATANTTTTGANCCACGGGNGGGNGACCATANTTGTTTGCGTTTTTCGGGAAGTGTCGNGATGTNATCGGGGCGGAANCCAAGGCTNTCAAACCAATCGGTCGTTTGGGTNGTCAGAACAAATACGCTGTCTAATGCCAGCCGTTTTGCGCGNGTTATCAGGCAGTCCATGATTTTAGGACCAATGCCGATATGTGTGCAGGTTTCGTCTACAGCGACNGCAGCAATTTCTGCTTGTTTATCGTCATAAACATGAAGTGCNGCACAGGCGCGAATNCCGCCGTCTAGCTCATAGACAATGTAATCTTGACATTGGCTTTCCAGTTGATTTTCGGTACGGGGAAGCAGATANCCTTTTCTAACGAACGGTTGTATGAGCGTGAGTACGGCGGCAATATCACTACGTTCCATGGGGCGCAATTTTCCGTAATTGCTGGAATAAATCATCGTGCCTGAACCTAAATCACTGAAAATTTCACATGGAATCGTACCGTTAAGTGAACTGTTCAAAATGTGGACGCGGGTAACGCCTTGCATACAGGCTGTTTTTCCCAAACGAACGATAGATAGAATGTGTTCATGCAATGCTTGTTTATCGGCATCTAACGAACGATTGGCTGTCTTGTTCAGTGTCAAAAAGTTGTCGAGTTCGTCAATATTCATTGCGGGAATACAACCTTCGGGCGAAAGTCCGATTCCTGCGGGGAGTGAAAAATACTCTGCCGAAATTTCTGCGCCGGGAACGAGGAAAAACAGTTTGTCGGCTTGCATTCGGATAGCAATTTGCGTTGCCAGTTGCAGGGAAGAAATATTGTACGGTTTTCCTGAGAGATTCCAGCCGATACAGGGAAAAATCGGGATAAAGCCGTCGGAAAGCACCGTGCGAATTGCGTCGCTGTCGATTCGGTCGATTTCGCCGGAAGTGCCGTAATCAATGCCGTCAATCACGCCTTTTGCCCGGGCGCGTACCCAGTTTCCGATGACGGCGGTCAGGCGTTCTCCGGCGAGGCTTGACATAACGATGTTCGACACGTCAAATGCGGCGGTTTTGATGAGCGGCATCGCNTCGTCGTTCGTAATGCGGCATCCGTTTTTGCGTTCCCAGGCAATANTGTTTTCCGCAAGGATNTTGTCGATATGTTTGTGNGATCCCGGCACCAGCATNACGCGCAGTCCGGCTTTGTGAATAAGCGAAATGTCGCGGATATGACTTGCCCACAGCGGCGAATCGATNATGNGGTCGTCNAGNTANATGACCACNGCCGCGTNCTTAAATCGGTCGATATAACGNATAACNTCGCGGATATGTTCCGCCCGCGTGAAAATTGCCTGTTCTTCCATAAAAATTACCGNCCGTTTTAGATNATATNTCTTGATTTTTGCAATGTCGGCAGATGTCAGTGCTTCGAGNTTTTCAAAAATCTTTTCTGCGTCCCANTNCCACCATTNCAGATTTAAGAGGTATTTCACNGTTTCTTNGTCNAANCGCATTTTTACCACNCGGCAGGGATTTCCGACGGCNACCGANTACGGGGGAATGTCTCCTGCAACGGTGGAATTCGCNCCGATTATTGCGCCGTCGCCTATGTGAGAGCCTGCCATAACGGTGACGTTNTGGCCTATCCANACGTCGTTTCCCACAACGGTATCGCCTTTAAGAGGAAGCTCTTCCATTTCGGGAGTGCTTTTTTCCCAGNCGCCGCCCATGATATTGAACGGATAGGTGGAGNNGCTGTTCATACGATGATTTGCGCCNTTCATGACAAATTCAACGCCTCGTGCAATGGCNCAGAATTTGCCGATAAAAAGTTTGTCTCCNACAAAATCGTAATGGTGGGTGACGTGGTTTTCAAAATNNTCGGANTCCACGGGATCGTCGTAATAGGTGTAGTCGCCCACGATTATGNTGGGNCNTGTGATTGTGTTTTTGATATAGCACACGCTGGGGATATGTTCGTTCGGGTGTACCGCGTTCGGGTTTGGTCCGTGCATATATGACTCCTTATAAAAACATTATAAGGATACCGCAAATGCCGCAGGGATTCAAGGCGATAGAAAAGCGTGACTGTTTGTGCTATAAATGAACTATGAAAAACAAACTGGTTGCTATCATGCTTTTATTGTTTCCGCTTCGGTTTTTTGGCAGTCCTGCTCTAGAAATCCAAGATGGTAAAAAGCGAATAAAAATTCGATATAGAGATGGGGAATAAATCAAATGATAAAAACAATCCTACAGGACAAATATGATGTCGATTCATTTTCTTTTGGCGAAGAATTCATTGTGACGCTTGTTTCTGACACCTCAACTAAAAAGTTCAGTTTCGGCGATAGAATCGTTTACTTCAAATTCCATGAAGAAGAACTTGCAAACCCGACTAATTTTCCTTATTACAATTTGCTGGGAAAATCTTTGAGAACAACTACGTTGATTCAAAATACTGACTCCGAATTGCTGGAAAGAATCAAATCGGACACAGGAGATTTTTATTCAGCAGACGAATTAAAGCATTATATAATAATTGCGCAAAATCATATCATGGAAATCGTTTCTCTTGACGAAGTGCAAGAAACATAGTAGCAATAATGGTATAGGTGAAATGATTGTTTTTCTACACAAATGCGCACTCGTCAACAAAACAGTTTCTAAATAAAAATACCGCAAAATGCCATAGGGATTCAAGGCAATAGAAAAGAGCGACTGTTTGTGCTATAAATGAACTATGAAAAACAAATTGATTGCTATCATGATTTTATTGTTTCCGCTTCGGTTTTTTGGGCAGCCGAGGCATTCGATTGAATATCTCAGCGACGGCAAAATCATAAAACTGGTGGATTCAAAAAAGTATGTTTCTGCTATTCCAATTGAAGATAAAGAACTGATTATCTTTTCTGCATTTTTTGGCGACAACAAAGTGGTCGTCATTACCACTAATTTTGGTTGTGAGCAGCGTATAAAAATGTATGACAAGACTGACAAAACGCTCAGGGAAATCGGTCTTTGTACACTGGATTGGGGAGCGATAACAATAGCAGACAATTACGTGATTGGGCTTAACAGGACGGAGGACACCTACAAACTTACGGGCTATGATTTGCCTGGCGGAGACATGACGGTCATTGGCGAACTGCCCGTTTCTTTTTTCAGCCAAGGAAAAGACTGCGCCATTGAAGATTTCCGAATAAATATATCGGAAAAACTTGCGTATATCAAATTAGTTGACAAGTCGGACTGGAGAGAAACTAAGCCTGTTTCTTGTATGGTGTATGATTTTGGGCATGGCAAAGTCATTTTGGACGAACCGGGCAAACCGCTTTTTGAACATACAAACGACGGCGACAGTCTGTTTCTTTTAAGGGAACAGAAACTTTACCTGCTGGATTTGCGTGATTTTTCTGTGAAACCGATTGAGCTTAAAAATATCAGAATTGAAGCCAGCCAAAGTATCACGCTGATAAAGCGGCATGGAAATGCCGTCATTTTGTGTGTTACATCAAAGAGACCAAGCATTTTGTCAAAGTTTTTCTTCGACTTTGATTTTATATGGCTGAATGAATATTTTATGGGAACGTTTGAAAACGATTCGATTATGGTCAATGCTAGGATAAAGGAATTATCCAACGAGGGATTGGGTCAAATAATTTTTGACTGATTTCTTTTGCGGAAATTTGGCGTTGCATAAATCGACGCAGGCTCACTCCCGCCATTCAACGACTTCCGCAAGCGGTTTGCGCGGTCGTGCGTGGGGAGATTCGTTTGGGTGACCGATCGCGACGGCGGCGATTAGTTCTCCTTGGTCGCCGAGCCATGTGCACAATTCTTGGTAGGCAAAGAAAATATCGCATATCCACAGACTGCCCAGGCCTTTTTCCGTGGCGGCGAGCAGTAAATTCTGTACGGCTGCGCTCAACGACTGAATGTTGCACGTTTCATAGATGCGTTCTTCGGGAGTCAAGTCTGCGAGTACGCCTTTTCCGAGCGGATTTACCGCAAGGATAACGACGGGTGCTTGTTCCAAAATCTGAACAGTATATTTGGCGGCTTCGATATATTTTCGGCTTTGCGGTAGGAGTGCGTCACCCGATTCTTCGCGGGCAATGCCTGTGCGGAACGCTTCGAGCATCTCATTTTTTGCCGCGCCTTGCACCACGACGAATTTCCACGGCTGACGATTTTTTGACGACGGCGCGAGCACGGCACTTTGCAGAATGTCTTCAATGTCCTGCCGATTTACGGGCGAGTCCAAAAAAGCGCGGATGCTCCGCCGGTCACGGATTGCCTGAATCATGCGCCGATACCGTCCAGTTCTTTTTTTGCGGCGAGCAAATCTTCTTTTGCCGCGCGTGCGGCATTTTCTGCCGCGTCCGCAATTTCTTTGAGGCACAAATTGCCGCTTGCCGCTTTGTCAGCGAGTTCGGGGGCGGTTTTCCATGCGCACAGAATCCCGCGCGAGGAATTGACGACACCGCCCGCTTTGTCGAGCAATGTTGCCGCAATCCGCGCCGCGCCGCCTTGCGCGCCGTAACCGGGAATCAAAAAGAAGATTTCAGGATAGGCATCGCGGAGCGCGCGCGCGTCGCTTTCTTCGGTACAGCCGACGACCGCGCCCACGGGCGAACACGTCTGATTGGGGTACGTTTTTTTAAACGATTTGTTGATACGCTCCAACTCTTCGCCTGTTTTGTCCAGTACGCGCCCGCCCGATTTGAGTTCCTGTTGCTCAATGTCAGTCATGCCGGGATTTGACGTGCGCAACAGGACGAACATGCCTTTTCCGCCGCTCTCACCGTTTGGCATACAATAGTCGGTGAACGGCTTGAGCGTGTCAAAGCCCATGTACGGATTCACCGTGATGATGTCGCTTTCAAATTCGCCCGTAAAATGTGCGCGGGCGTATGCCTTTGCCGTGTCCGCAATGTCGCCGCGTTTGATGTCGCTTATAGCAATCAGTCCGGCATCTTTTACCGCGCGGATTGTCTCCGCGTATGTTTTCAGTCCGGCAAGTCCCATCGCCTCGTAATAGGCAATCTGGATTTTGCAGCAGCACGCCGTTTTTTCCGCCGCGACGCGCTTAATGATTTCTTTGTTATACGCCAAAACCGCGTCGGCGGGAGCGTCAAAAATTGACAGCAGCGGCGCGGGCAGATATGACGGGTCTGTGTCCAACCCCACACACAGCGGCCCGCGTTCTGCCGCCGCTTCCTGCAATTGTTCCATAAGATGTTTCATACGCATAGTGTAACAGAATTCTGCCGCGTTGAGAAGCGTTTAGGTTGTGTACGTGCGCTTTACTTTCTGCGTGGTCGTCATCTCAAGCGGTTTTTCAAGCAGCGTGATCTTGCTGATTCGTGCATACGGCTGAAGCGTTTTGTTTACGGCATCGACCGTCGGCTTAATCTGCGCGAACACGGATTCCGCGGTTTCGTTTCCGGCACGCTCAATGTCCAGCCGCTTGAAAACATCTTCGCCCGCATAAATAAGTGCTTCGATCTGCTCGCTTTTAGTCGCTGCGTCGGCAATGTAACCCCGCACCGTAATCTGCTCGATGTCGGTGTAAAGTTGAAAAGCATTTTCGATTTCTTCTGGGTAGACATTCTTGCCGCCTTCGGTCACGATCATGTTTTTTGCGCGCCCCGCGAGCATCAGGTAGCCTTCGTCGTCGAGCCAGCCCAAATCGCCCGTCTTGAACCAGCCGTCTTCGGTAAAGACTTTCGCGGTCTCTTCGGGCAGATTGTAATAGCCCTGGAAAACCATCGGGCCTTTGACGCACACTTCGCCCACGCCGTCTTCTGCCGGGTCAAGGATTTTCATTTCCATCCACGGGAAGAAATACTGGCCGACGCTCTCAATCTTGAAATGGTCAACGGGATTCAGNGTGATAATCGGGCTTGTCTCGGTCAGNCCGTATCCCTGCACAAANTCGATGCCCATTTCNTTGTAGACTTTGAACACGNTCGCNGCGAGCGGGCCGCCGCCNCAAATGGCAATGCGCAGCGAATAAATGTTCGCCTGCTGCAAGACNGCNTTAAACAGCACNTTGCCGATNTTGACACGGAAGATTTTTTTGACGGCATAGGACAGCGCGAGCANNGCGCGGATAGCACCGTAGACGAACGCGCCTTTTGCGCGGATGCCTTTCATAATGCCCGNAAGCAGNTTGTTGAACAGCAGCGGCACGCCCAGNAGCATCGTAATCTGCCCTTCCTTGAGTTCTNTCATCAGNCGCGTGACCGCCATGCTCTTGCCGAACACGACCTCCGCGCCCACGGAAATCGCCTCGATAAAAACGGCGAGCATNGTNTANGCNTGATGAATCGGCAGGAGCGCATAGAACACGTCCGTTTCGTACAGCGTCATGCGCGTGGTGGCGATNTATGCGTCGCTCACCAAATTTTTATGCGTGAGCATGACNCCTTTGGGCGTGCCCGTCGTGCCGCTCGTGAACANGATNACCGCAAGGTCGTTTTCCGTCACACGGTTGGCGGCAAGCCGCGCCGTCACGACATCGTTTGTTTTNAGGTTGTACGCATACACGTCCNCATGTTTGGGGCTGAGCGAATAGACGCGATAAGGGAAGNGGNCGCTCCGTAAAATGNGCGAATTTTTCCTCGTCAACGAACAGGAATTTNGGCTGGGCNGCGTTCAGCAGGTTTTCGGTTTCCGCCGGGGGAAGCGCGTAGTCAATCGGGCAGACCGTCGCGCCCGCGAACATCGCCGCAAGATAAACCGTCGCCCATTCGGGAGAATTCTTTCCCGTCACTGCCACGCGGTCGCCTTTGGTCACGCCGTTTACGCACAGCCACGCCGCGAGCGTCTGTACACGGGAAAGCACCTGCTCATACGTCAGCGTCTGTTTTGCGCCGCCTTCGCCCTCAAAGTCGGTGAAGCACGGTCGCGCGCCGAATCGTTTTGTCGTAATCGTAAACAGTTCCGGCAGCGTCGGCCATTCGCCCGAAAAATCCGCGCCCCGGAAATCGTCCAAAAACGCCCAGGGAAGTTTTTTTGTCTTTGCCATAATCGACCCCATTGTTGTCTCATTATCGCATAAGTCGGTCGATTTGTAAAACGCGGATTGTTGCAAAAGTTGCCGTCCTCAACTATACTTTCGGTATGACCGAACTTTCAAGCAAACAGCGAAAAATATTGGAAAAATGCGCCCACCCGTTGCCCGCGCTGGTTCAAATCGGCGGAGCGGGTGTGACCGAAGCGCAGACCGCGCACGTTGCCCGTTGCCTGGCAGACCACGAGCTGATTAAGGTGAAATTCAACGAATTCAAGGACGACAAACACGCGCTCGCCGAACAGCTTGCCTCGCAGACGGACGCGACGCTCGTGCGGATCATCGGNAACGTGGCGATTCTGTATCGCCCGGCAGAAAAGCCCGCNGACCGCCAATACGAAAAACAGCTGGCAAAACCCGAAAAATAACGACCCAGCAAGCCGAATTGCTCCGCTGAGCGAATTTCCGCAAACACGGCAAGCCGAATTCGCCCGCTGACCAAAAAGCAGCATTTCGGCAAGTCGAATTGTTCCGCTGACCCAAAAGCGGCAAATTCGGCAGATCGAATTCGTCCGCTGAGCCAAAAACAAGCCATTCGNCAAGCCGAATTCGCTCGCTGACCAAAAAGCAGGCATTTCGGCAAGTCGAATTATTCCGCTGACTGAATTTCCGCCAATACGACGAGCCGAATTCGTCCGCTGACCAAATTTTCGTCACCGCGGCGAATTGCGTTTATCCGCCGGGCGAAAANCGNNANNACCGTTATTGCGCTTTGCCCCGGAAATCGGCAATTGTCTTGAAGCCTTTGGCTTTCATCCATGCCGCAATGCCGTCCACGATNTGNGTCATGGCGAGCGGATTGGCAAAGGTCGCCGTGCCNACNTGNANNGCCGNCGCGCCCGCNAGCAGGAATTCCACNGCGTCCTGCCAGGTGGCAATGCCGCCCAGCCCCACCACGGGAATGCGCTCGGCTTTAGGCAGCCGGTTGATTGCCTGTACTACGTCGTACACCATGCGCAGGGCAATCGGCTTGACGGCAGGCCCGCTGAATCCCGCGCGAACGTTGTCAAACACCGGGCGACCCGTGTTCACGTCTATCGCCATTGCCTGAAACGTATTTACCAGGCTGATAGCATCCGCGCCCGCCGCGCGTACCGCAAGCGCAATGCCGATAAGGTCGGGTGCGTTTGGCGTCAGTTTTACCATAAGCGGCTTTTTGGTCACTGCGCGCACGGCTTNGGTCACGCCCGCCGCCGCGTCGCAGTCCATGCCGAACGACATGCCGCCCGCNTTTACGTTGGGGCAGCTGATATTCAGCTCAATCATCGGAACNTCGGTCGCATCCAGCAGCCGCGCGCCTTCCACATANGTTTCCAACGACGAGCCGGAAAGATTCGCAATCGTCACGGGTTTGAGCCGGAGCATTGACGGCAGTTCGTGCTGAATAAAATGCTCGATGCCGGGATTTTCCAACCCGATAGAATTGATGAGTCCCGACGGCGTTTCCACAAGGCGAATGCCCGTGTTTCCGCCGCGCGCGTGCAAGGTCAGCCCTTTGGAACAAATGCCGCCCAGTTTTTCCACGTCAAANANGCTNGCGTATTCAGCACCGTAGCCGAATGTGCCGCTCGCCGCGATAACGGGATTGGCAAACGGCACGCCCGCAATGTCCACGCGCAAATCCGGCTCTGCCGCAAGCGGCGGCAGGCGAATCGGCTTGTCCTTGGGCGNCGTAAANTCAAGCACCGCGCCGTCAAAAACAGGACCGTCCTTGCAGCAGCGTTTGTTCCCCTGCGTCGTCGCAATNGTGCAGCCCAAACAAGCACCCACGCCACACGCCATGCGGTTTTCCATGCTCAAATACGAGCGGATTCCCGCTTCCGCACAAATGCCNTGCAAATAGGCGAGCATGGGNATCGGTCCACACGCGTACAGCACCGTGTAGCCTTTCTGNTTTATCACGTCCGCTGTCAGTGCCGCCGTAATCATGCCGCGTATGCCCGCACTGCCGTCGTCCGTGGTAATCGTCAGCGTTTTTGCCGCAACGTGCTCCAGTCCGTAAGNGCCGCTTTTGAANCTCGCGTAAAANTCATACGATTGTTCGGGCAAGGTCGTCGCAAAGCCCGCCACAGGGGCAACGCCGATTCCGCCGCCCGCAATGCACACGTTGTCGTCTGNACGCGGAGCGGGAAACATGTTTCCGAGCGGACCGATTACGGCAATGCCGTCGTCTTTCCGCAAGGCGCACAATTCCTGCGTTCCCGCGCCTTTTTTCAGAATCAAAAAAGACAGTTCCGTGCCGTTCGCAGTCGTTTCTGCCGCGTACACGCTGATCGGTCGCCCCAAAAGCACACCAGATTTTTCCGCCCGGAGCAGATANAACTGCCCCGCAACAGGTTCTGCCGCGCNCGCCGCAAGCCGCAGTTTGAGCANAAAAACGCNTCCCGCAGGNCGCGCGCCCGCCGCTTCCGCNCAAAAAACGACCGTTCCTTTTCCAAAAACGGGCAGAGGAACGCCCGCGCAATCGGTAATCTGTTTCATGTGCGTAGTGTAGCACAGAAACACAAAATGGCATAGAAACCGCGCAAAGAAAAGTTGCAAAAATTGCGGAAATGGGTTAAAATAGAATAAATATCGTGNAAATNGCATGGTTGCAGANAAGGAGAAACGGATGTTCACAAAAATCCCCGTAGAAAAGGTCGAAAACGGCGCGCTGATTATCACTTCTGGAGAATACAAAGCCTCAAACTGGACGAACCCCAAACTGCACGGGCTTGAAATCGTCAAAGATCCGGTTTTTGTTGACAACAACTCGCGCGCGCTCGTGACCTACCGTGACGAAAGCGGCAAGCAGACCGAAGGCTGTCTCAAAGTCGTGGACGACAACGGCTGGGATGTCATCATTCTGGAGACTCCTTACGAAAACGGCAAGCCGACCGATTTCAGCGGCGAAATTGTCGTGCCCGCAATCGTAAAAAACACTGCCGCCGACGAAGCAATCACCGGCGCAATGCTCAAAAAACAGACGATTTCCACGCTGGCAGAATTCAAGAAACACGCCGCCGTCGTCGTTTCCAATGACACGTTCGGCGCGATGGTTATCCGCTTTGACGATTCCACCGAATTCATCAATATTTCNCGNGGAGACGGNACGCAGGAAATGGCACTCAAACTGCATTCCCTNGCGCCCGGATTCATCGCAAACTGGCGCGTCATGAAATACGAAAGCGAAGACGANCCCGTGCTTTTCCCCGTCAACGATGCCGAATTCGGCGTTTCGGAACTGAATTTTAAGGTCGTCAGTTTTATNGACTAANNGGCACGGCTTTGNTCTGCCCCAAAGCAGANTGCCGTCGGTCGTCAGTATTTTCTCCTCNATAGACACCGCGTCGCCAATTCGGTATACTGGAGATACTTTTTCCTTGTTAGTGGAGTTTGGAAATGCCAAAAATTGAAGTGAACGAAAAGNTGTTTTTCAGCCTGCTGGGAACGACATACGATTACGATACGNTGGANAAAAAACTGGTCTGCGGCAAGGCNGAACTTGACGAAAAGCCGGACATGAGCCAAAGCGCGGACGAGCGCGTCATCAAAATCGAGCTGAACGACACNAACCGCCCGGATTTGTGGTCCACGGCGGGCGTGGCNCGGCANNTGCGNGTACATNGCGGCGGCAAACGTTCCGACTTCTCNCGTTTCCTTTCCCGNGCGGGCGACATNAAGGACTGCGCCGGGCGCGTGGCGTATGTNGATGCCGCCGTCAAGGATGTCCGTCCGTTTATGGTCAGTTTNGTTATCAGCGGAAAGGCGTTGGACGANCCCATGCTCAANGACATCATNCAGACGCAGGAAAAACTCTGCTGGAATTTCGGGCGCAAGCGCAAGTCCATTTCNATGGGCGTNTACCGCGTGGAAAATATCACNTGGCCGGTGNATTATACGGCGGTAGATCCCGACAAGACATCGTTCGTGCCGCTNCAGTGTACCGAGCCGATGACCTGCCGCCAAATCTTGACCGACCATCCCAAAGGACGCGATTANGGCTGGATTTTAAAAGACGCAAAACAGTTTCCGNTGCTCAAAGACGACAAGGGCGAAATAATGTCCATGGCACCGATTATCAACAGTGCGACNCTCGGCGCGGTCAAGGTGGGCGACAAAGGTCTGATGGTCGAGNTGACCGGNACCGAAATGGAATCGCTCATCCTTTCTGCCAACATCGTNGCCGGGGATTTTGCCGATGCAGGCTACNAAATCTTGCCGGTAAAAGTGGTGCATCCGTATGAGACCGGNTTNGGCAAAGAAATCGTCGTGCCGTTTTTCTTCCAGCAGGACACGAAAACGACGCTTTCTTCTATAAATAAACTGCTCGGCGAAAAACTGACGAAAGCGCAAGTGNTGGACGCGCTTTCCCGCATGGANAATNCCGTTTCGGCGNCGGACACTAAAGACGACGTGGAATTCACGNTTACNCCNCCGGCATACCGCAACGACTTTNTGCACGAAGTNGATGTCATNGAAGACGTGATGATTGGCTTGGGCTTNGATTNTTTCAAGCCGCAGCGTCCGAACGANTTTACGGTGGGCAGGCTTTCNGANGTNACGGTTTTCAGCCGCAAGGCAAAGGAAATNA
The DNA here is from genome assembly GCA_014804085.1 of Treponema sp. Classification (GTDB taxonomy): domain Bacteria; phylum Spirochaetota; class Spirochaetia; order Treponematales; family Treponemataceae; genus Treponema_D. Next base: position 53,002 of record JAAVAM010000006.1, read on the forward strand.
TGGTCGGCATGGGCTATCAGGAAATGATTTTCAATTATTTGGGCAGCAAGCGCGATTANATCGACCGCATGAACGGNGACGCAACGAACGTAATCGAAATCGAAAANCCGATGAGCGAAAATTATCAGTTCGTGCGCCCGTCAATTATTTCNTCGCTGCTCCGGGCNGAAAGCGCGGCGGCAAATGCGTTGTTCCCGCACAAGATTTTTGAAATCGGCAAAGTGGCGTTCCTCGCGCCGGACGAAAACACGGGCACAAAGACCATTCAGTCNCTCGGATTTATGACCGCCGCCAACAACGCGAATTTTAACGACCTCGCAAGCGAAGTGTCGTCGCTCCTCTATTTCCTCGACCACAAATACGAGGTGAAAGAAGTGTCCGACCCGCGTTTCATTCCCGGGCGGCAGGCGGCGATTTTAGTGCATGGCAAGCAGGTCGGCATTTTTGGCGAGGTGCATCCGCAGGTGCTGGAAAACTGGCAGATTACCGTTCCCTGCGTGGCAGGCGAAGTGAACCTTGAAGCTCTGATGTAGCTCTTGCCGAAACCAATAATTTCCCGCGCATTCTTGACGAAAATATGTGGTATGTTTTGCAAAGTGAGGTAGACTTTTATAGGGCGCAAGAGAAGAGTCCGTAAGCCTATACCACACAAAAATGACGGCTTTCTAGGATTCCCTTGCGTTCGCCAAGGCTGCCGATNANNTTTTAGAGGCAGCCTGTTTTTTTNGGAAAACCAATGCAAAAGACAGACTATCAAAAACAGCTGGACGAAATTCTCAAAAATTTGGAACAAAACACGAACGGTCGTAAGCAGACATTATTGCTCCATGCATGTTGTGCGCCGTGCAGTTCGTATGTGNTTGAATATCTTTCNGGCTATTTTGCCATAACGATTTTTTATTANAANCCGAANATCCANCCGCNCAGCGAATACGAACGACGGNTANCNGAACTGAAAAAATTCCTCACGCAGTTTCCGCCNGCATTGCAAAANGCCGTCAANTTGNTNGTCGCAGATTACAATNCCGAAGATTATTTNACNCAAACAAANGTTCGTTNTGAANCAGCATTGCAAACTGAACCNGAAAAAGGCGAACGNTGCCGACGCTGTTATGCATTCCGCATGAAAAAAGCGTGGGAATACGCNTGCNAACAGCAATTCGACTGGTTTACNACGACACTTTCTATCAGNCCGCANAAANATGCCGAAAAAATCAACGCCNNTNGNAANNNNATTANTNTCNNANNAAAANNNAAACGAACGATAGTTNTTCTTNNTGTCTCACACAATTTCTTCCCGCAGATTTCAAGAAAAGAGGCGGTTTTTTGCGCAGTACNGAATTGAGCGCGGAATACGGTTTGTGGCGGCAAGATTATTGCGGTTGTGTATATTCGCAAAAGCGAATGCATTGATTTTGTTTTCCCGGCGNGCTTTGTTGCAGGTTCGNACATCGTGTGNTACAATNGACGGCACAAGAAAAGAGGTCGTTGAGGCANATCGTATGTTTGCGCATTTGTATGACGGCAGTACGCCTGCCGCTGTTGCTATTATTTCTATTTCGCTCGTACTGCTTTCCGGGTTTTTGATGACACGGTTAACGAAGCGATTGCGNNTGCCNAACGTGACNGCATANATTACCGCCGGCATACTGATTGGTCCGTTCTGNCTGAATCTGATTCCGCAGTCGATTATCGACGGCACGAGTTTNTTGCCNGACATCGCNNTGGCNTTNATCGCGTTCAGCACGGGTGAATTTTTCCGCCTGGACACGCTCAAAAAAAACGGCGCAAAAGTGCTGATTATCGTCGTGCTGGAAGCATTGCTCGCGTCGGTGCTCGTGTTTATCGTCACTTATTTTGTGCTGCGTTTGGAACTGGCATTTTCTATCGTGCTTGCCGCGCTCGCGTCCGCCACTGCACCCGCGTCCACAATGATGACCATACGGCAGACTGGCGCAAAAGGCGATTTCGTGGAGACCTTGCTGCAAGTTGTCGCGCTCGACGACATCGTGGGACTGCTTGCGTACAGCGTGGCGATTTCGGTCGCGCTTCATTCGTATGCGGGCAGCGCGTTTTCTGTGCGCGGCATTATCACGCCGCTTCTGACGAATGCCGGGGTTCTGCTTTTGGGCGGCGTTTTTGGCATTCTGCTGATGCTGTTGTTGCGCCCCAAAACGCGTTCCACGGACAACCGGCTGATTATTGCGGTCGCGCTGCTGTTTGCGTTTTGCGGCGTGTGCACGGTGTTTGAGGTGTCGCCGCTTCTCGGCTGTATGTCCATGGGAACGGTTTACATCAATATGACCGACAACGACAAACTTTTCAAGCAGCTGGGATATTTCAGTCCGCCCATTCTGCTGCTGTTTTTCGTGCGCTCCGGAATGTCGTTCGATTTGCACGCGCTTGTCAATCCGTCCGGGTCGATCGGGGCAACTCCGCTGTTGGTTATCGGCATTCTGTATTTTGTCGTTCGTATTGCCGGAAAATATGCGGGGGCGTTTTTTGGCTGTCTGCTCGCAAAAAAGCCCAAGACAACGCGCAATTATCTCGGTCTTGCGCTTATTCCGCAGGCAGGCGTTGCTATCGGTCTTGCGGAACTGGGCGCACGAACCTTGCAGGGCGAAGCGGGCGCGGCGTTGCTGACGGTCATTTTGGCTTCAAGCGTCCTGTACGAACTGATTGGTCCGGGCTGCGCAAAACTTGCCTTGTANCTGAGCAAATCCTATTCCAACAAGCTGGAAGATTTGGTGACCGTGCCGGAAAGTACGCCCGACGGCAAAACGAAATCGCAGNTGGAACTGCTGATTGAGCGTATCCAAAAAATCCAGCAGGAACTTCCGGCGCACACGATAAACGAAGAGGAACAGGCGTTCAACGAGGCGGCGGAACATCACCGGGCGGTGCTGATTGGCGAGGCGAATCGGGGCGACCTCAAAAAATCGGGAAGAAGATAAGCGTGGCTTTTTACGGGAGAACNCTATGACAGGTATTTCAGATCCTATTGCGTCGCTGCTCGGCGAATGGTCAGTCGGCTTGAACGCGGCTTCTATCATCCTTCGTTTTGTGACTTCGCTGCTCATCTCCGCCATTTTGGGCTGGGAGCGGTCGAGCAAACGACACTCCGCCGGATTCCGCACGTTCATCGTGGTCACGCTTGCCGGAACGCTCGTGATGATGCTCGATTTGTACATCAATACNCTGTTCCAAGGNCATCTGTTCCTGCTTTCGGCGGCGGCGATTGTCTCGGCGGCGCGCATTGCGACCCGGACGCTTTTTTTCACTTCGCGCAACCAGATTATGGGACTTACNACGGCCGTCGCGCTGTGGGCGAGCTGCATTATCGGGCTTGCGCTGGGAGCGGGATTTTACACGATTACCGCCGTCGGATTCGTGATTCTGCTGTTCTGCCTGTCGTATCTGCCCGTGCTGGAATTCTACCTGAAAAATCGGTCCAATCATTTTGAGATTCATCTGGAGCTGAAAAACAGNCTGAACTTGCAGAATTTCGTNACGACNATCCGAAAACTCGGACTGCGCATTGACGCGATAGAAATGAACCCCGCCTATGCGAATTCGGGCTTGAGCGTGTATTCCATTGCCATTTCAATCAGCAGCGCAGAACTCAAANTGTACAAAACGCACAAAGAGATTATNGAAGCNCTGCGTACGCTCGACTACGTGTACCATATTGAGGAGATTTAAACGCGGACATAAAAACGCGCAACGCCGAAATCAGCGTTGCGCGTTTTGTTTTGCGGATAGCGTAAAATCCGAACACTTAGTCGTCGCGCTCGGTCAGATAAATGAGCCAGTAGCCCATGCCGACCATTACTGAACCGCCGATGATATTGCCGACCGTAACGGGAAGCAGGTTTCTGAGCAGGAATGACCACCAGTGCAAGGCTTCGCTCGGAATGTTATAAACGTGCTGTGCGAAAATTCCAGCGGGAACAAAGTACATATTCGCAATCGAGTGTTCAAATCCGCACACGACAAAAAGTGTGATAGGCAGGTACAGGCCCAAAATCTTTCCCATGATGTCATCGGACGCGAATGAAATCCACACGGCGATACACACCATAAAGTTGCAGAGCGTACCTTTTATCAGTGCGTCGGTAAACGGAATGTTCACTTTTGCTGTTGCCGTCGCCACGACCGATCTTGCCAATGCGCCGTCAAACAATGTGAGCACGTGCCCGAAATTCACCATCAATGCGATGAACACTGAGCCCATAAAGTTTCCCAAGAAAACAACGAGCCAAGTGCGCAACATTGCCGAAAGATATGTGTTTTTGGAAAGCACCGAAATAAAGATAAGACAGTTTCCCGTAAACAACTCGCCGCCCGCAATGATAATCATTACCAGACCGATGGGAAACACAACCGCACTCAGCAAACGAGCGGCGGCCGGCGTTTCTATGCCACAAGATACAATCTGGCTTGCCAACGCGCCCAATCCGATGTACGCGCCCGCAAGGAATCCAAGCAAGAACAGCTTCCACAACCGCTGGGTCGTCTTGCCATCGCCGACCATAATATATATGTCAGCAATCTCTAATGGTGTATTCATGTTTCACTTCCCCATCATGTGAATGTGATTTTTATTATACTATAAAAAGGCATGTCTGACTAGGTGCAAGGCGCGGGTATTTTTGCGCTTGACACAAAAATCGCTTTCGCCAAAAATAATCACATGGACACACAAAAATCACCGCTGACCACGCTCTGTTATATCCAGAAAGACGACTGCTATCTCATGCTTCACCGCGTGACCAAAAAGAACGACGTGAACCGCGACAAATGGATTGGCGTGGGCGGACATTTTGAGCCGGGGGAAAGCCCCGAAGACTGCCTGCTGCGCGAAGTAAAAGAAGAGACCGGCTTGACGCTCACAAAATGGCATTTCCGCGGAATCGTCACGTTCATTTCTGATGATGCCCCCGCCGAATATATGTGCCTCTACACCGCCACGGAATTCACCGGCAGCTTGATTGATTGCGACGAAGGAACGCTCGAATGGATACCGATTGCCGCCGTTGATTCGCTCAACTTGTGGGAGGGCGACAAGATTTTTTTCCGCCTGCTGCAAAACAACGCGCCGTTTTTTTCGCTCAAACTCGTATACCGCAACGGCACACTGACCGAAAAATCGCTCGACGGCAAGCCGCTGTAAATGATGTCCGTCCGTCATGCCTTTTCCTTGACATTCGGGCGGAAGTCGCCTATGTTGTTTTCATGTTTGGCGATATTTTGTTTGCGGGAATCGGCGGATTTTTGGGAAGCGCGTTGCGTTGTGCGATTGGGTTTGTGCCGGTAAAAAATCCGGCGGGCTTTCCGACGAAGACCTTGCTCATCAATGTAGCGGGCTGTTTTCTCTTTGCGCTTGCGGGCTGCCTTGCCGCAAAAAACAGGATGCTCAGCCCCCGTGCGCTCGTCCTCATTCGGACGGGATTTTGCGGCGGATTCACCACGTTCTCGGCGTTCGCCGCCGAAAGCGCGGGGCTTTTCAAAAGCGGGAATTACGGCATGGCGGCGGCATACATTGCGACAAGCATTACGCTCGGACTGCTCGCAATCTTTGCAGCAGAACGAATGTTTGCGGACTAACCCTGTTTGCCGAATTTGCCGCTTTCTGTCCGATAAAACATCTCCGCCGCTCAAATCATCAATTTATTCTGACAATTGCACATTTTTTGTGATTTTGTTAGAATAAAATCATGCATACGTTGGTCGCTTTGTGCGCGGTGGGCGCGGAAAAGATTTTGGGCAATGAGTTGAAACTGCTTGGTTACAAGCTGGCGCGCAATGCGCCCGGGCGCGTTACGTTTGTGGGCGATGACGACGCGCTGTTCCGCACGAATCTGTGCCTGCGCACCGCCGACCGCGTGTATTTGCAGATGGCGGCGTTCGACGCGCAGGATTTTGACCAATTNTTTGANGGCGTGTATGCNATNNNCTGGCAGGATTTTTTGCGCAAAGACAGCCGCGTCGTCGTTGANAAAGTNCGCTGTTACAAATCGACGCTCAACAGCGAGCACAGCATACAGGGCATGGTGCAGAAAGCGATTTACACNAAGCTGGGCGACATCTGGCGGATGCAGACCCTGCCCGAAAGCGGCGAAGAAGTTGACGTGCGCGTGTATCTGGACGAAGACCGCGCGTATGTCCTGCTCGATTTGAGCGGGCTTCCCCTGCACAAGCGCGGCTACCGTACCGACGGCGGCATTGCCCCGCTGCGCGAAACGACGGCGGCAATCCTGTTGCAGCTGATGTTGTGGCGGCGGAAAATGCCGTTTCATGATCCGTTCTGCGGCAGCGGTACGCTTCCCATTGAGGCGACGCTGTATGCGTACAACGTCGCGCCGGGATTCGGCCGCCGCTTTGCGCTGGAACAGCTTCCCATTTTTGACAGCCGCCGCGCGTTGGAAATTAAGTGTGCCGAAGCAGAGAAAATCCGCACGGACGTTGAAGTGCGCGTAACGGGTACGGACGTTGACCCAAAAGCCGTTGAGCGCGCGCGGCTCAATGCCGAACATGCGTGTGTTATGGCAGGACGCGCGCTTAATCTGATAGACAAAAGCGACAAAGTGCCGCGCCCTGATTTTGATGTCGCCGGATTTGCCGACATCACCGCGCCGTATGAGCAGGGGCTGATCATCGCGAATCCGCCGTATGGCGAGCGTCTGGGCGATGCCGATCAGGCGCAGCAGCTGTACCGCGACATGGGCGCGCTGTTCGATTCGTTCAAAGGCTGGCAATTGGGCGTGATTACGGCGCACAAAAAATTTCAGGAATGTATCGGCCGGTATGCCACGACGCTCAAAAGTCTGAAAGCGGGCAATCTGGACACCATTTTTTATATGTACACGGGCGAAGAAAAGCAGCGGGCCGCAAAGCACCGGGGAACAGCACATGGCAATCGTCGTAGAGCACGATAAGCGCAGAAAAGAAATTCTGGAAAAATCGTTCGACCTGTTCTGCCGCGAAGGCTACGATGACGTGACGTTTCAGAAAATTGCCGACGCTTGCGGAATCACCCGGACCACGCTGTATATCTACTTTAAGAACAAAAGGGAGATTTTCGCCTGGAGCATCAAGCAGTTCTTGCAGGATTTGGAAAANTCGCTGNTGCAAATCGTCCGCGACCGNTCGCTTTCGTCGGAGCAGTGCATCCGCAGTATCTGCGACCACATTATTACCGANGAGCAGAAAAATCCCGCGNTNTTTGCTGTGTTGCTCAGNTANCTGATACAAATCCGCAAGGCGGGCGAAGACCCCGGCGAGCGCGTNCGGCGGCGTACCGTGCGAATGCGCCATTTGCTCAGNACGCTNATNATNCGCGGGCAGAACGCGGGCGAATTCAAAAAANTGCCCGTAAANGACATTGAGGAACTGCTGTACACGCTGTTGGAATCCGCCATTTTCCGGCTTGCCGTGCTGAATCAGCGCGACATCTCCATGGTCAGAACGTCAGTCGATTTGGTNATCAGCGGGCTGCTGAAAAAATGACCTACGGACGGAACGGCGTAACGTCAAGCGACGGCATGTCGTCTNCCGCAGATACGGCGGATCTGTTCGCATCCGAATANTCAAANTCATTCTGCGGCTCTTGTATNGACGGCACGACGAACGTCGATTCCNGCGAANAATANTATCTTGTTATCTGCCCCTGCTCGTTTATTTCCGGCTTGTCAGGCTCCCACGTGCCTTTGCCGTCCTTGTGGGCATATTGTATCGTTTTTTCGGGCAATAAAATCGGCGTTGTCCAATAATAATTTACGTGCTTTATGTTCTCGTCGTCGTCCGTGTAAACCTCTCTGTGAACGCCGATAATGCCGTCTGCCGTGAGTTTTCGGTCGCGGAATGTGGCNGGCAGTGCCGTGTACAAATTCATTGCGGCGGAGTTGGGAATGTCATCGACTTTTCCGCCAACNNTGTACGTGGGGGGGGGCGTTTCCTCTTCGCCGTCGTTAGTCTCTTCGNCCGATGAAAGAAGGTCGGCGCGCGAGGCAAGCAGGAACGGCTTTTTGGTCGGCTGTCCGTCTATGCCGATGATAGNGTGCAGTTCCTCAAAATCCGTGGGAACGGTTACGTCATGCTGCAAGAAAAGCGTGTACGTTTTTTCCAANTCATAATCNTTCTGNACGTACAGGAATTCCAGCCCGCCNNCATCGTNNAGCGACGCATCGGTCTTTGCGCCGCTCAGGGCGGGCATGGTTCTGCTCGGCTTTGAATACGTATATTTNGCGTTGTCCCAATAGCGGATAAANTAACGGTANTNAGTNCCGNCANNGCCNNCGANGTATGCNTCCGNAAAGANNAACGTNGCATANTTGCCGATAGAGCNNCGGGGAATCACCTGCCCGATGTTNANNNTTTCNNTTACCGANTCAAANNCGTCGAAACTTTCTTCCCGAAAGACATTCGCGTACAGCATGCCGTTGACGGGCGCAAAGCTGATGATATGAGAATTGTTGTGCGTTTCGACGATAGGCGCGTCAATGCCGCTACTATAACTTTCCTCAACGATGCACGAGGGAACGATCGCGATGGCGCAAATGAGTAAGATTGCCGCAAAAATCCCCGCGTATTTTTTCATCGAGGCGCTCCTAAAAACACAGGTATGCTCATTTATCGGCAGAAATACGGGCAAAGCACAGCATTTTGTCTTTTCCTGCGCGGCTTTGTGGGGTATAATATCGGCATGAACATGATGACAGTCGGTTTGTGCGGCGCGGCGGTGGTTGCGTATGCGCTGATTATGGGTTCTATTCCGCTGCGGACGCAAAAACTTCGGCAGCAGGCAGGACGGCTGCTCCAGCCGCTCAAGAACGCGTCCTCCGCAAAGTGGATTCTAATCGCGGTCTTTGCGCTGGCGATTATCGCGCTCGTGCCGTTCCGCGACATGGGACTGCTCGTGAATATCGTCCTGCTCCTGACCGCGCTCATTGCGGCGGAACTTGCGGCGCGCGAGGCGGCCACCCGCGGCATGACGGGCGTGTACAGCGACGCAATCGTGTTCGGCACGCAGACGATATACTTTACCGCAATAGAAAGCCTGCCCACGCTCGCCTATGAGGCCGACCCGGACAGCACCGGCAACTACAAGACGAGCCTGTCCGTTATCCTGCGCGACGGCGCGGAGACAACGCTCGTGTTTGTCGACGAACGGGATCGCGCCGTCGCCGTCAGGACGATTTTGGATTGCGTTCCGCGCTTGCGCCCATAAAAAACGGGAGCCGAAGCCCCCTTATATGTGAACAGACCCCGGCTTTGCCATGACGGATCTGGAATAACGAAAAGGATGCCCGCGCGGACATCCTTTCGTACAGGCGTCTAGCGGAATCGAACCGCTGCATAAAGGTTTTGCAGACCTCTCCCTTACCGCTTGGGTAAGACGCCATGCATAGACTATACCGAAAATCGCTCTCCTTGTCTAGAGAAAACGAAAAATCCGCTCCGCGCGCCCGCTGTTTTCCGTTAATGTTCTTAACGGAGCCAAGGAGAGTGGTTTAAACATGGCAAGGAGAGACTCCTTAACACCGTAAGTCTCGGCGGCCCTCCTTGCAAGGAGAGGGGGTGTCTCCGCGCGCGAATTCCCGCAAAAGACAGCGGAATAATCCAAGAAGTGGGCAGAATCCGCTTTAAAAACCGGCGGATAATATAATGTAATTATTATAGAAAGCTTACGGTAAGGAGGCTTGTATGAAAAAGACGACATTGTTTGCAAGATTGCTTGCGGGAACTATGGTGGTGTTTTTCCTAATGGGGGGGGGTGTTAGTTGTTCAGACGGCTCGGACAAAGACAATACCCCCGAAACAAAGTATTACACGGTAACGTTCGACAGCAACGGCGGAAGCGAGGTTAAGCCGCAGACGGTCGAAGAGGGAAAGACGGCGACAAAGCCAAGCGACCCGACGAAAGAAGGTTACATATTTGACGCTTGGTATGTCGAAGGTGGGAATTCCTTTGATTTTGCAAGTGCAATTACGGCAGACATTAAACTTGTGGCAAAGTGGAAAGACCCAAACAAGGAATACTGCACCGTAACATTCAAGGAATCAGACGGTAAAGAGTCCACTCAGTCTGTTGTGAAAGGAGAAAAAGCAACAAAACCGACTACTGACCCGAAAAAAGACGGATATACGTTTCTCGGTTGGTATAATGGCGACACCGTATTTGATTTCTCAACACCAATCACAAATAACATCGCGCTCACGGCAAAGTGGGAGCAAATTACAAGTTCGGGCGACGAGGAGGGCGATAAAAAGCCGGACGGTGGTGAAGATAACCCGGCATTCGGCATAGACCCGTCTAAACCATCCGAGCCGTTGGCAACGCCTCCTGACCCGATTATCAATTCTGCTGCAAACGGGCCAATCATAACAAAGGCTTCTGCGGGCGAGCTGGAAACGGCATACATAACATGGACGGCGGCAGACAACGCCAAATGGTACAACGTGTATGTCAGATCTGACGCAGGTGAATGGACTCAACTTGACGGGCCGCTGGTGAGGGAATATAAAGATTACTTCCGTGCGGACGCGCTCGGCTTGGCGGCGGGTACATACGACATGAAGGTCGTTCCCGTCAACGGCGAGGACAAAGAGGCGACCAAATATGCTTCAGAGGCTACGGGCATTACGGTATATGCCCATGAACGCGCGGGGTATGCGTTTACGGGCGGCAACGTTCCCGGCGCGTACAATATGGACGGAACGTTAAAGACGGGTGCGCAGGTAGTCTACATTACAGCGGCGACTGCAAAGACCGTTACCGCTACTGTCAACGGCGCAGAGGTTACGGGCTTCCAGGCAATATTGGATGCCCGTCAGAAAGGTGGAGCGCAGCCGCCCCTTTGTATCCGCATAGTTGGCACGATAAATGCAAGCGACCTTGACAAAATGTCAAGCTCATCTGAAGGCTTGCAGATTAAGGGTAAATCGGAGAGTCAACCTGCTGAAAACATAACCATAGAGGGTGTAGGTAACGATGGCACGATAAAAGATTTCGGTATGTTGCTTCGTGCTTGTAGAAACGATGAAATAAGAAACCTCGGTATTCTCAATTGTATGGATGACGGCGTTTCAATCGATACTGATAATTCGCATTTGTGGGTACATAATCTCGACATATTCTACGGTAAGAAAGGTAGTGGTGACAAGGCGAAGGGCGACGGCGCGCTGGATACGAAAAACTCGTCGCTTATCACACATTCGTACAATCACTTCTGGGACTGCGGAAAATGTAACTTGCAGGGTATGAAGAGTGAGGCTAAGGATACTCGCATTACGTATCACCACAACTGGTATGACCATTCGGACAGCCGACATCCCAGAATAAGAACGGCTACCGTTCATATTTACAACAACTATTACGACGGCAATGCAAAGTACGGCGTGGGTGTAACTATGGGCGCAAGCGCGTTCGTGGAAAAGAACTATTTCCGCTCCACTGCGGCTATGCGACCCATGATGTCCTCAATGCAAGGTACGGACGCAACGGGCGATGGCACGTTTTCTGATGAAAGTGGCGGTATGATTAAGTCGTTTGGAAACAAGTATGACTGCACTTCGTCTAATTTGAAGCTGATGACGCAAAAGGATACTGCGGCAGACAATATTGACTGCTACGAGGCATCATCACGTGATGAAAAAGTGCCTGCAACATATAAAACCAAGTCGGGCAGTACGACGTACAACAACTTTGACACGGCAGCAGATATGTACACGTATGAGGTTGATACTCCCGAACAGGCAAAGGAAAAGGTGGAGCGCTATGCCGGGCGTGTCGGCGGCGGCGACCTCAAGTGGGAATTCGACAACGCGACGGAGGATAAAAACTACGGCATCATTCCTGGCTTGAGTGCAAAGGTTATAGACTATACAGGCAGTGTCGTAAAAATCGGCGGTGGTACTACAAGCACCACACCGGGTACTGGCGGCTCTACCGGCGAAGGCAGTGGCGACAAAGAAGAGGAGAAGCCTCCTGTAACACCACCCGCACCCGAAGGTGCTGTTGGTTCGTTGACATTTACAGGAACATCGCTTACACCGATAAGCAAGGGAATTACATTTACACTTACAAATGGAAGTAAAGATGCTGGTGGTATAGACTTTTATCCGAGTTCTGGTAAAGTAAAAGTACTCAAAATGGAAAATGATACAAAAGTTACATTTAAAACCATTGGGTCAGAAACGGAGACATACACCTGTACAGTTGCTTATTTCAATGGTAACGGTGACAGTGGTATTGTATTTACTAGCGATGCGGGGAGTGAGACAAAAGATATTACTATCGCAGGAAGTGCTAGTGATAAGAATGCTCTTGGGGGTACAACAGCAAATGAAACTTTTGTGTTAAAAGGCAATACGGAATATACCATGTCGAAAAAAGCTGGTGGTAAACAATTTGGTGTTGTTTCTATCACAATTACCGAATAATCTTTTGTAGATAACAGCCGGCGGACTTTCCCGTCGGCTGTTTTTTTATCTCTCCACAAAAAAATCCCCCGCAGGAAATCCTGCGGGGGCAACGGTTTTCGCTTGTCGGCTTACTCCTCTATCGTTACTGCAATCTTGCTGTAGCCAATGACGGCCGTTTTCAGCTCGTTCGTGCCGTGCACTTGGGTGCGGTTTGCGATAATGCTCACTTTGTGCGCTCGGCAATAGCACATACTGTGCTACCGTAAAAAACCTTTGAGGATTCAGTCCAAAACCTTTGGGGTTTCAGTCCAAAACCTTTGAGGATTCGGTCCAAAACCTTTGAGGATTCGGTCTAAAACCTTTGAGGTTTCGGTTCAAAACCTTTGAGGTTTCAGTTCAAAACCTTTGAGGATTCGGCTCAAAACCTTTGAGGATTCGACCCAAAACCTCAAAGGATTCGGAGCAAAACCCGAAGCGGGTTCTTAGGGCGGTAGCCCGTCGCAGCGCAGTGTGCTGGGAAAGGGTGAGTGCGAGTTTTGCCTTGCGACGTTTTCCCGTATATTTTTCTTGCATGGTACACGGACATAAAATGACAAAAATACACAAGGCATGCTATAATACCAACGGAGGCATACGGTATGTACACGACATCAGCAGATTTGGTGCAGACGATAGAGACGCTTACGGGCGAGTACCGCTTTGCCGCGGTAACATACATTGATTACCTTGCACAGGCACAAAAAAGCCGGGCAAAAATTGGGCAAGAGCCGCCACCCGCCCGTACAAAAAAACGTCAGTTCGGCAGTGCAAAAGGAAAATTTATTTGTCCCCAGGATTTTGACGAGGACAACGAAGAAATTGCTCGGCTGTTTGGGGCGGTATGATGAGAATACTTTGCGACACACATATCTTGCTTTGGAAGAGAAACAGTTGCCCGGCGCGTCTGCGCCGCCGACAACCACGACAGCGGGGTCTTGGGGCAGCCGCCCCAAGCGGTGCTGGAAGAGAGAGGGGGTTTGGGGGAGAGAGAGACCACGCTTCCGAGTAGAGGTCTCTCTCTCCCCCAAATCGTTCCNNCCGCTTNCAAGCGGAGCCATAGCAACACGCCTTGCTTTCTGCTATAATGCGGTATGCTCAAAAANACGGAGTTTGATTTTATCGTNGTCGGTGCGGGNGCGGCGGGGCTGACGGCTGCCCAGTANGGGGCGCGGTCGGGGCTGGACACNCTGGTCATCGACCTTTCCGACGCGGGCGGGCAGGCACTCAATATTTTTACGCTGGAAAATTATCCGGGNGTGTNTCCGCCGGTTGCNGGNCGCGACTTTATCAGGAATATGGAAAAGCAGGCAAAGGGATTCGGCGCAAAGATTGTCCGGGCAAAGGTCAGTTCTATCGACAAAATCGGGCGGCAGTTCGTCATACAGACGGANGGCGGNGCGCTCAAAGCNTATGCCCTGCTGATTGCGACGGGCGCNCAGCACCGGNNGCTCGGCGTGGACGGAGAGAAGCGGTTGCAGGGGAAGGGCGTTTCGTACTGCGCCACGTGCGACGGNCCGTTTTTTAAGGGCAAGCGGATTGTGGTGGTGGGNGGCGGNGANAGCGCGTGCGAGGAGGCGTTCTATCTTGCCACGCTNTCGCCGTCNGTCCTGCTCGTGCATCGGCGCGCCCACCTGCGGGCGCAGAAAGCGGTGGCGGACAAAATCCTGCNNCATCCGGGCGTGACGGTGCGCTACAATTCCGTGGTCAAAAAAATCGCGGGCAAGGACCGGGTGGAATCCGTCGTGCTGGAGGACGTGGAGACGCNNGNGCNNACGGANCTNCCGGCGGACGCGGTGTTCGTGTTTGTCGGNATGCATCCGCNNACGGATTTGGTGGCGACGCTTCCGGCGGACGATTCGGGCTACCTGATTACGAACTATAAAATGGANACGATTGTGCCGGGGCTGTTCGCGGCGGGCGACGTGCGNGCAAAGCCGTTCCGGCAGATTATTACGGCGGCGGGNGACGGGGCGATTGCGGCGCATCAGGCGCATGAGTACGTGCANACGCTCAAGGCTTCCCTTGCGGCGGGGGCGGCATCATGACNCGNAAATGGNTTTGGCGGTGCGCCGCCGTGNGCGTTNTGNTCGCGCTNATCGGGGGNGCGGCNGGCGCGCAGAAAGCGATTCCCGAAGACGCNGATTTTTGGAGCGACTATCCNAACGAGCAGNTGGCGGATTTTNTGGTCAGCCGGATGAGNGACGAGGAGCTTCTGAGCCAGATATTCATGTTCGGCTGGAANGACGATTCNGCATCGCTGCTGAACCGCTGGATCAGCGAGCGCGGGTTGGGCAACGTCAAAGTGTTCGGCTGGAACACGGACAATCTGGCATACGTGGCGCAGGGCATTGCCGGCATGCAGCGGCTGTCGCAGAACCGCCGCTANAAAATNCCGCTGTTCGTCGCCACCGACCAGGAGGGNGGCTGGATTCGGCACGTAAAAGGCGACACGGCNGTCACGCCGGGNAACTTGGCAATCGGCGCGGGCGGCTANCCGATTGACGCGTACTACAGCGGCTATTACATCAACCGNGAGATAAAGGCACTCGGCATCAACATGAATTTTGCGCCCACGGTGGACATCTACACGAACCACCGNTCNACGGTCATCGGNCCGCGCTCNTTNGGNGAGCAGGCCGAATATGTGGGCGCGCTGGGCGTGGCGTTCGTGGCGGGGTCGNTTGCGGCGGGGGTNATTCCGACGGCAAAGCATTTTCCCGGTCATGGCGACACCGACGCGGATTCCCACGGCAGGTCGATAGAAATCAACCTTGACGCAAAGACGCTCAACGACCGCGAGNTGCTGCCGTTCAANTATCTTATTTCCGAAAANATTCCCGCGATTATGAGCGCGCACCTCAAATTTCCCCGCATTGAGCCGAACGGCCCGCCGGTTTCGCTCTCCAAGAAATTTNTGACGGACATNTTGCGCAACCAGNTGCACTATGAGGGGCTGATTATTACCGACGACATGCAGATGAACGGNGCGACGAGTTACGCGAAGATTTCCGACGCGTGTACGCTTGCCATAGAGGCGGGGAACGACATTATCCTGTCGTCGGACACGGCGGCNTGGAACGAGNNGCTGTGGGANAANAACCTNGCGCTCGTCAGGTCGGACACGNCNTTCCGGCAGACCGTGCGGAACGCCGCCCGCCGCGTCATTCTGCACAAGCTCGCGTATTTCAAAGGNGGCAATGCCGCGCCCCTGTTCCCCGACCCGGCGACNNTCNGCCAGTACATTCCCGACCGCGAGGGGCAGCGGTTTTTTCTGGCGCAGGCATGCCGTTCCGTGACGGTGTACAAAAAAGGCACGATTCCGTACCGNCCGCAGCCGGACGAGCGCATNCTGCTTGCGGGGCATCAGGAGCATNCCGAATTNTTTGCNGAGGCGGAAAAACGCTTNGGCAAGTGCGCGCGCTTTCCGTACAAGGCGGACATGGGNCCGTACCACGCGCAGTGGGTNAACGACAACCTTNTTCCGCTNGCGCAAAANTACGACACGATTATNATCTGCGTGGACAGCGAGAACAACGCCGCGGCAATCCGCAACTTGCAGCCGTTGCAGCGGCTCGGAAAGCGCGTCATTATCCTTTCCATTCAGTCGCCTGTCCCGGCAATGGACTTGACNTGGGCNGACAGCGTGATTTTNGGCTACAGTTANTCNCCNTATTCGTTCCAGGCGATGTTTGCCGTGCTTGCGGGCGACTTTGAGGCAAAAGGNANCNTGCCGCTCAAGTAGTTTAAAAAGTCGCACAAACAGTGCGATTTTTTAACTGNCCGTTTGCCAAANTTCAGTCAGCGGGGNANCAGGCGNGCNNTTTTAACGGAGCGAAAAGCCGAGTTTGATGGCGTTTTGGGGGCAGATGTGGGCGCATTTNCCGCAGCGGATGCATTCGGCNGANTGCGGGTGNAGCACGGGGTCAACGTCCATGGGGCAGTGCGCNTGGCATNNGCCGCAGTGTACGCANGATTCGCCGTCCACGCGCAGNCGNTACAGCGAGATTTTGTTGCACAGNCCGTAGATTGCGCCGAGCGGNCACAGGAGCTTGCAGAAAAANCGGCTGATGAACACGCACCCGGCGATCGTCAGGACTAAAATTGAGCATTTGAGCGCGAACAGCCCGCCGATGANCGGGCGCAGTTCCGCGTGTGTCAGCAGTATCGGAATGCCGCCCTCAAGCGTTCCTGCGGGGCAGACGTACTCGCAGAACGCCGGGTCGCCGATTCCCGTGCCNTTTGCCGAAGCCACGGGCAGAATCAGCACGAACACCGCGAGTACCGCNTATTTGACGAACCGCANCGGNNTGGGCAAGCGCACTTTTGGCNAGGGGATTTTGTGCAGCAGTTCCTGCACAAGCCCNAACGGACACAANAATCCGCAGACGACCCGACCGAGCACCACGCCGAACGCAAGCAGTATGCCGACCACGTAAAAACTGAAATCGAATTTAATCGATCCGGAAACCGCCTGAAGCGCGCCGATAGGACAGGAAAGGGTCGCCGCCGGGCAGGAATAGCAGTTCAGTCCGGGTGCGCAAAAATTTTTCCACGAGCCGGAGTACAGTTTGCCGCCCGCAAAGTTGCGCACGTGCGGATTGCAGAACCCGAATGCGACAATCTGAATTATTTTCCGGCGGACAGGATTTGTAATCGTGCGCATCAGCCAAGCCCCACGCATTCCAGGCAGATACGGATTGCCTTGTTCAGCACGAGCCGCAGCTCGCCGCGCTGTATGCCCGCCCATACGAATACGGCGGCAAGCGCGAGCAGCACGAACGGCACAAGCGCACGTATCGCCCGGAACATCGTCCTGCCGTGCAACGCGTCATGTTCCAAGGTAGTTTTCCACCGCCTGCTTGTAGCGCGGCACTTGTGCGCCTACAATCGGCTCGCCGATTACCATGCCGTCGCGGTCAACCAAAAACGTGGTCGGCACGAACTGCACGCCCTGCAAGAACGACGAAAAATCTGCGTTCGCAATCAGGTTGACAAAATTGGCGTGCGCGGCGGAAAGGATTTTCTTTGCGTCGGCAATGCCGTCCTTGTCGGTTTTTGCCCGCACGTCGCTGATAAGCCCGACGATTTGCACGTTCTCCGGCATTGCGTCCGCCCATGCGCCCAGCTCAGGCATTTCGGCAATGCACGGCGGGCAAAATGTTCCCCACACGTTCAGCACCGTTACGTCCGTCCGGCTGAAAAGAGCGTTGGTCACCGTGTTTCCGTCCAAATCCTGCGTCGTAAACGCGGGAACAGCAAGTCGCGCCGCCGTCATGTTCGGCACGGCCGGCATTTTTGCGGTTGCGCTGTTTTTCCGGCACGACCCCGCCGCCATTGCGCAAAGCACCGCAAGCGCAACAATGATTTTCTTCATGGTTTGTCCTCAATACGAATAAAAAAGCCCACCCGATTTTGAGTGGGCTTTCGGTATGGGTTATGCTTACGACGGCTGTTTTCCGATGTAAGCCAAAATGCCGCCGTCAACATACAGGATATGTCCGTTCACCGCGTTTGATGCGTCGGAAGCAAGGAACACGGCCGGTCCTGCCAGTTCTTCGGGATCGAGCCAGCGTCCTGCCGGTGTCTTTGCGCAGATGAACTGGTCGAACGGATGCCGTGAGCCGTCGGGCTGCTTTTCGCGCAACGGAGCGGTCTGCGGCGTGGCGATGTATCCCGGTCCAATGCCATTGCACTGAATGTTGTCCCCGCCGTATTCCGAACAGATATTGCGCGTCAGCATTTTGAGGCCGCCTTTTGCCGCCGCATAAGCGGAGACCGTTTCGCGTCCAAGCTCAGACATCATAGAACAGATATTGATGATTTTTCCGTGGCCTTTTTTGATCATGCCCGGCAGAACCGCCTTTGACACGATGAACGGAGCGTTCAAATCCACGTCGATGACCTGCCGGAATTCTTCTGCCTTCATCTCCAGCATGGGAATGCGCTTGATGATACCCGCATTGTTCACGAGGATGTCCACCACGCCAACATCTTTTTCGATTTTCTTGACCGTTTCCTGTACGACCGCTTCGTCGGTAACGTCGCAGATATAGCCGTGCGCGTCTATGCCCGCATTTTTATAGTTTGCAAGACCTTTTTCCAGCTGCTCCTGCCCGCGGTCGTTGAACACGATTTTTGCGCCTGCCGCGGCAAATGCCTTTGCAATCGCAAAACCGATTCCGTAAGAAGCACCCGTCACCCAAGCGACTTTTCCCGTAAGGTCAAAATCCTTCATTTTGAATTCTGCCATGCTCTGATTCCTCCAAATCTGTCGTCCGCCCGTGCACCAAAAATGCCCGGCGGAGATACTTTTTTCTATAATAAATCACAAACCCGCAATCGTCAATGCCCGTGCGCGGGAAAATGCAAAGTTTAAAAAGCGTTCCTTTGCGCTCCATTCTTTCGCTGTCACTTCGGAACTTGCCCAACGGCGAGCCACTACAATCCTAACCGTTTTTTATAAGAACAATAAGATATAAAGTAAACCCATAGCAACAAAACTGTAATTATTGTAACTATGTGTTCTAGCATTCTGAACTTACGATACCAACTTTTATTTCTAAAATAATTCTTCAACGTTCCCAATATCGAACAAAAAATAAGAAAAATTATCACAGTATTAAGAAGGATTTTCATATTTTCGCTCCTTTTACATAACTCTCTTTAGTGATGCTCATAATACCTGTCCATAAGCCCAAATACCTTATTCAAAAAACATATATGAAACCTCGTCCGCATCGATTTCCAGAACAAATTCTTCGGTTTTGCTGGTGGAGTTGTCCTTGCATTCACCGAATATAAGAACCGTCTTGTACGCAAAGTAGGTGTTAATTACCTCAAATGTCTTCTTTTTCTTGCCCAATTCTTCCAGCATCTCATAAAGATACCGCTTCGTTCCGTGCTTTATGCGCAACCGCTTGTTCCATGCGAAAAAATTGAAGCGAACGTCGTACAAAATGTCTTCAAATCCCGAAAAAACGATTTTTGCCTTAGAAAACGTCCCGCCGTGGGGAAAATGCAACTCATTGAAACGTAACACAAGGCAGCCATTTTCGACGCTTATCTCATGAATGATTTCGTCATGCATTTGGTCTTGATTGAAGTCTGCCAATTGCAATGTTTTTTTCATAGGTTTTATTCTCCTGTGCTCCAAAGCCCCGGTCAGAATTTATTTGCGGAAATACGTAAATATATTTCCGCAAATACGTGCGCATATTTCGGGAAATCGGCATACGTATTTACGGAAATACGTTTTCGTTTTTGCGGAAATATGTGCGGGGTCGTCATTATATAAGTATAGCACGAAGTCAGAATTCTTTCAGCACCGCTTGGAAAACCACTGCCGGGCGGGGTGTCAGTCAAAAACAGTTTGAATTGCTTTTGCCGTCATTGAAGCTATGCAGGCGTTGTCATAATCTTCGTCAAAGTTAAATACATTTGATAGTCGCAGGTATATTTTTTNTT
>JAAVAM010000006.1:72936-177405 GCA_014804085.1 Treponema sp.
ATACATAATAGGATAATCGCTTTCATCAATGGCAAAATAATTTGATGGCAATAAAAATTGCAAGGAAACTCTGTTCAAACCATTCAAGATTATTTTGTTGTCGATTACGATCGAAAAGAACAATGCCCCGTCTTTTTCACGGTCGAATTGCTTTTCAAATTTGCACTGCAAATCAGCGTCCATTTCAGACGCAAAAACAAAAGTCTTTGACTCTGCATTGAAATGGCTAAACTCAGAAAAATCGATTTTGATATAATCTTTGTATTTTTCCGAGCANTCGNCNAANGAANCNTTGTCCAAATATGCTATCGANAATTCGGGGTTGTAATCCCAAAANATTANNCAATTATTATTGTTATTGTTTGCACAAGCCATGCAAACCACCGTTGAAATTAGTATTAAAACGGTAATTAGAAAAAGTTTATTCATCTTATTGATTAGGAATCTTTCTTCTCTTCCATTTTTNGCAATACTTGTTTTGCTTTCCATTCCGACGGTATTGTGCAAATACTTTCTCCCGTTCCCACAGTATCGGCCATAATGGCGTTCTCAAAACGTTTGTAGCTTTTCTTCATCAGCGTGGGTCGNAATTTCCATGCAAGCANAGTGTCNGCTATGTCATTNCTGTAGTTTGAGGGCGGAAACCANACNCTTAACCTTGCGNCTGAAAATTCTTTTCTAATCAAATCCAGCGGCGGAATCAAATCACTGTCCGCGCTTACAAGCACGATTGTGTCTGTCAAGCCGTGGATGCAGTCGTTTATCATTCTTACGGAAATGTTGACGTCGGTTTTCTTTTCTTCAGGGCGGGAGATGTCNCCTTTGCAGTAAGGGCATACAAGATGTTTTTCAAGATACTTGCCCCGCACGACTTCAAACCTGTTGCCGTTTATTATTTTGTTGGCGTTCAGAAACGCTCCCTGCCTGTTTTGCTTTCCCGAGTTGAGGGGTGAAGCCGTGAAATATATAACTTTTTCAANTTTTTCGTCCTGTGCCAAAAAACCTTCACAAAGTTTTACTATGTCTATCCAATAAGCATTGCCCCCATTTTGGCTCCGCTTTCAATGAACGCTTCAAGCCATAATAAAAATTAAATCCGTCNATATAANCTATGGCTCTCTTTTTCTGTGTTTCTGACATACAAATCTCCGCGTATAAAAAAAGCCGCTACAGGAGCGGCTTGTAACCCTACAAGAAAGTAGGGCGATGCTTTAGCATGAAAATACTGAATCTGATTAATTTTGTCAAGAGGCTTTTATAGAAGTTCTATAGTTTTACATTTTGCTTGTTGGCTTTCAAATATATTTCATGGAAAAAGTTTATNCATCTCATTCACTTCATTTTATTGCTTCATCAGCCTTTCCNCTCGCCAAACAATAATTCTTTAAAATCTTCAAAAAACAATCTCTTTTGCTAAAATGTTTAATGCGTCTCCTGAATTTAACAATACATCCATTTTTATACATTCTATACCTGATGTATTGCAATGCAAGGAAGTTGTAAATGAATCTATATATATGCCTTGCCCCCATGGTTCAAAACATTCAATATGAAAAGAATAAAACTTTATATTGAATATACATTTTTTATTGTCTGGACTTGATAAATGTATGCTTACTGTTTTGTTGTTATAATCTACAATAATGTCTTTTAACGCATAGTCATGCAGATATAGTGCATTTAAGTCGTTTATATTTTTTGCATTATAAATCATAATATTCATCTGCGACAGGATTGCCAAAATTGACGACGGATGCGCCTTGCCAATTTTGATTACTCAATAAATTTATGCCTAATGCTTTTACCAAAGAAAGGCAAGGAGAAGTGATGCAAGTATCATAATGCCACCCATTATCATATATCTTATATTTTTTCTTTCAGTTCCAACACGCTTTGCATTTTTATAACCTCTGATTGCAAAAACAATAATTAACAGTCCAGTAATAATAGGAATAATATAATCCAATATTTTATAGAAAAAGTCCATATTCATTTCCTTGAACATCAAATGCAGTAAAAATCAAATTTACGTTTCGTGGCAGTCAACATACCTCGACGCAAGCGTCGAGGTATGAAACCCTCCGCGCAAATCAGCCACGAATCATTTTTTTCACACAGCGTTCTGCTGGCGCGCGGCGATGTCTTTGGCGAACACGGTGCGGAACACTTTGCGCACGAACGGCTGAATAAAGAACATCTGCGTAAAGAACGCGAACGGCACGTTAAAGCACATCAGTTTGAGCCAGTTTGCCAGCAGCGTCAGCCCGTTGAATCCTGCGTAATACGGATAGTACAAGAACGCGGCGAGCAGACTCATGGCGGGACACATCAGGCAGACGGTCGCCGTGATGACTGCGGACTCAAAAATGACCGGGTTGTCCTTGCGCGGGTCAAATTTCCGGCAGGCAAGCCGGAACGACACGGGGCTTCCCATGCACACTTCCAGTGTATAGGCGAGCACGAACTCAATGAGCACGACCGCCCAAATCGGCACCATGTTCCCGAACATATACACGCCGCCCTGTTTGTGCAGCGCGTCAAGGACGCTCGCCGTCTGGTTTGCCTGCATGAGCGCGTTTCCGTTCACCACGTACAGGCTGAAAAAAACAAAGGCGTGCACGGTCACTACCACCGTAATGAGCGCGAACACCATCCGCTGAAATTGATTTCTTGGCATTTTCTGTTACCTCTTCGTTTAAATTTGACAAAAAAACGAAAAAAATGCAATGATAGAGATTATGAGAAAACAGACGATTTTTTGCTTTTTTTGCGCTTTTTTTGTGGCGGCGGGCATGATTTCCTGCGCAAAACCGGGCGACAACACCGTCCGGCAGGCAATGCAGGCGTTGGGAACGGGCGAATACGACACGGCGCTCCAGTTTTTTACGCAGGCATTGGAAGAAGACACCAATTATTCGCCGGAACTTTTGTACACATTCATCGCAAACGTGTACGTGAACCAAGGCGAATACCAAAAGGCGATTGCCGCGCAGGAATCGTCCCTTGCCCTTCGTGCGGAATACCGCGGCTTTGTTTCGCTCGGTATGCTGTATCATTTGGTAAAGGACGACGAAAAAGCCGCCGCCGCCTATCGCAACGCAATCGCTTTGGACGGCAAAAAGGCCGAAGCGTATGCAAGTCTTGGCGCGCTTTACCTGGGGCAGGACGATACGGCACAGGCAATTCCGCTGCTGGAAAAAGCCGCCGCGCTCGAACCGAACATTGCCGTGATTCAGGCGAACCTTGCCGTCGCCTACGCCTTTGCGGGCGAGCGCGAAAAAAGCGACGCGGCATTGGAAAAAGCCCGTGCGCTCAAATGCGAGAACATCGAGCAGTTTGAGGAAAAAATCGCGGATCGGCAGGATTCGTCGCGGCAAATCGCGCCCGCGCCGTAGATTTTTGCGCCGTGTCTTTTTCTTTTCCGCTTATTCTGCTATAATTGACTTATGGTAATTGCTTCAATCGATTTGAAAGACGGTCATATCGTCCAGCTGAAAAACGGCAAGGACTTGGTTTTGCAGCGCGACGACGCGGACGCGCTGATCGCAGATTTTGATCGGTACGGCGAAGTCGCGATCATCGACCTTGATCAGGCATTGCGCAACACGGACGAAAAAGGAAATACAAAGAACACGGACCTGCTCAAGCGTCTGCTGCGGCGCGGAAACGTGCGCGTGGGCGGCGGAATCCGCGACGTAAAGAAAGCGCGGGAACTCATTTCGCTCGGCGCGGAAAAGGTTATTGTGGGGAGTGCCGCATGGAATCCCGCGCCAAAGCCCGGCGAATCAATCTTGAACACGGCGTTTTTGGACGCGCTCAACAAGGCAATCGGCAAGCAGCGCGTGATTGTCAGCGTAGACGCAATCAACGGCAAGATTGCCGTCAAAGGCTGGACAGAAACCGTGGACATTCCGCTGATTGACGGCGCAAAGGAAGCCGAGAAATACTGTTCTGAATTGCTGTTCACCTGCGTAGAAAAAGAAGGCTGTATGCAGGGAACAGACATGGAAGCCGTGCGGGCTTTGCGCGCCGCCGTCAAATGCCGTGTGGTCGCGGCGGGCGGCGTTCATTCGCTTGAGCAGGTGACCGAGCTGGAAAAACTAGGCTGCGACGTGCAGCTGGGCATGGCATTGTACACGGGCGCAGTGCGTTTGGCGGATGCGTTCGTTTCCTGCCTGAACTGGGAAAAGACGGGCGACCTGCTTCCCGTGATTGCGCAGAGCATTTCCGGCGAGGTGCTGATGACCGGCTACGCAAACCGTGCGGCGTTCGCACGGTCGTTTGAGACGGGAAGGCTGACATTTTACAGCCGCACACGCAACGCGCTGTGGACAAAAGGCGAGACGAGCGGACATTTCTTGGAGCTGGTCAAAATGCGCGCTGACTGCGACCGCGACAGCGTACTTGCCACGGTCATTCCGCACGGCGGAGTCTGCCACACGGGCAGTTTTACCTGCTTCGGNTCTGCTCCCGACGAAAAATCATCCTTGGAGCGGTTGTACACGACGATTTGCGAACGCTTTGCCAATCCACGCCCCGGCAGCTACACCGCCACGTTGGATGCGACGCGCGTGCGCGAAAAAATCATGGAAGAAGCCGAAGAACTGTGCGACGAGGCAGAGAACAAAGCCGATGTCATCTGGGAAGCGGCAGATTTGCTGTACTTTGTGAGCGTTTTGCTGTATAAAGAAAACGTAACATGGAAAGACGTGTACGACGAACTCGACCGTCGTCACAAAGAAAAATAGGAGCATCACATGGCTGGCATTTCAATCCGCGAAAAATACGGCGACATTCTGACACAACTTGCACAGGTTTCTGTGGCGGCGGACAANATNAATGAGACNAATGTCTACCANAAAGCGAATCCGCAGACACGCAAATTCATCGACGTGCTCGTAGGCGATCATCTGGCAGAAGGCAGCCGNCTTGAAAANAAAGAGAACTGGCNCGCATTTTTTGACGCGGTAAAGGCAGGAAAGTCAGGGCTGATTCTCATGGAGCATTACAGCAATGCCGATTTGCCCGCGCTCTGCTGGCTTTTGGAACACGATTTGGGCGAAGAAGGCAAAGAACTTTCANGCANAATCGTNGCGATTGCGGGCATGAAACTGAACGAAGCAGATCCCGGCGTAAAGGCNTTTGCGGAAAGTTTTAGCCGGGTCGTCATTTATCCTACGCGCTCGCTCATANAGACAGAAGAAAAAGCGCAGACCGAAGAAGAAAAACTGAACGAAGAAAAGAAAGCNCGCACGATTAACTTGGCGGCAATGCGCGCCATGGACAAATGCAAGCGCGACGGCGAAGTCATTTTGGTATTTCCNAGTGGAACGCGCTANCGCCCCGGTCACCCTGAGACAAAACGNGGTCTGCGCGAGATAGACAGTTACTTGCGCATGTTCGACGTAATGGTTTTGGTCACGATAAACGGACAGATTTTGTCNATAGACCCGGACAATCCCGACGACATGCTCGCTGACAAACTGGANCGCGCCGTACAGATTTTTGCAGCAAGCCCTGTCCTTGCCTGCAAACAGTACCGCAAAGATTACCTTGCGTCGTTGCCNGCCGACCATCCCGACCCCAAACAGGCGATGATCGACCANGTAATGGAACANTTCGACGTGCAGCACGCNGAAATCGCAAAGCTNNTGTAGCCGCCGCGCACTGNCCGCTCCTATTCTATCTGTTCCAACCGATGCTCAAGNTCNACGATTTTGGTGTGGATGTAGTGGTCAACCGTGTATTTCTCTAGGATACCGAGCGGTTTGCGCTGTGCGTCNACNATACAGATTGCTTCCGTGTCGTGNTCGGCAAAGAGCTGGTAGGCTTCGGGCAGCGGAGTCTGCGGCGTACAGACTGCGNACGGCTTTTCCATCAGTTCAAACGCCGGCATCATCTCTGCAAACGCGCCGATATGCATGGCATCTTTTATGCGCGCGAGCGAAATCTGCCCGGTCAGCAGTCCGTCCTTTCCGCGCACCTCGTAATTCATGTTCTCATGCTCAGTAAAACTGCGGATAAGNNTNCCGATTTGTTCGNTCTCATTCACTATCGTGTAGCTCGTAGCCTGACAGACCGGCACGNTTCCCGCCGTAATGTCGCGGACAAGCGACTTTCTGATGATGTCTTCCTCAGTCACATTCAGCCCGACCTCACCGGCTTTGCTCACGCCNTACTTGACGCAGATCGGACCGAGTATTTGCACGATGAACGTTGTCGCCGTAATTATCAGCATAATCTGTGGNCCGANTGAATCGGGAAAGTCGTTTCCTGCCGCAATGCTCAGCCCGATTGCTACTCCCGCCTGACTGAGCAGACAGAACGGCAACCATTTGTGCACGGTTTTCGGTGCGTTCGTCAGCCGCGCCCCTAGCCGCGCGCCGATTGTCTTTCCGAGCGTACGCCCGCCCACATACAAAAGCACGATAAGCGCAAAGAACGGCGTCAGAATCCACACGTTCAGCTTTGCGCCCACGGTGACAAAGAACAGCACATACACCGGCGGCGTAAAGCGTTCCACTAGCTTGAACAGCGGACGCGTCTTTTTCTGCGCAAAATTCGTCATAAAAAAGCCGATGAACATAGCGGAAAGCATGTGATCCAAGCCGAGCAAATCGCAGATTCCCGTGCTTAAGAACAGAATACCCAGTGAAAAGCCCAGCACCCGCCCGTCGTCGTCCATCGTATGCCGTAAGATCAGGCTGAGAACAAAGCCGAATCCCAGCCCGATGATGACCGAACCCAGAATATCATAGGCAATTGCGCCCAGCTGCGCCGTGAGCGAAATGCCGTTCCCACCGAGCAGCGGCGCGGAAATCGTTGCGGCAACGGCGTACAGCATGAGTGCAACCGCGTCGTCCATAGCGACAATGCCCAGAATCGTAGTGGTAAGCGGGCCTTTGGTACGGTATTCGCGCAGCACGTCAGTGGTTGCGGCGGGCGCGGTCGCTGCGCAAATCGCGCCGAGCAGTAAGCCGAGCGCAACAGAATAAGGTATGTTCCGCGTTGCCACAAACGCCGCGCCGCCCGTCAGTACGCCGACCACAAAGAACGGCGTGATTGATTCGCCAAGCAGAATGCCCACGAACTGTTTGCCGTATTTTTTGATGACATCGATTTTCAGTTCCGCGCCCACTAAAAAGCCGATGAGCGAAAGCGCAATCGTGCTGACGGGATTCAACGCCGCAACCGTCTCAGGACCGAGTACCCACGTACCCGAAACGCCGAGCAGAATGCCCACGACGATGTAGCCGACCACCTGCGGAATCTTCAGTTTCTGAAAAATCCGACCGCCAACCGAGCCGAAAAAAAGCATGATGCCCAAAAGAAGCACGAACCGTGCGCCTGAAAGCGTAAGAATCTGCATGGCAGACGGCAGCAGGTGCGCAAAAGGATTTTCCATGATGTCCCCGAATTCCTGATTTTTTCCAGTATACTGACTTTTTCCATTTGAGAAAAGACGGCGCGTGTGCTATACTGCCGGTGTAGTATCCGAACAAACGAGGTGATAAATATGAAAAAACTGATGATGATTGTCATGGCGGCAGTGTGCTGCGCGGCATTGTCTGCGGCAGAATTTGAGAAAGATACGAAAGCCTACGTGGCGGAAAAGACGGCAAAGCTCAAATCCTCTGCGGGTCTGTTCGCCAAGACGGTGGCGACCGTAACGTATGGTGACGTTGCCACCATCATTGAGAGCGGTGCAAAGCAGACGCAGGTGCAGATCGGCAAGGTGATCGGGTGGATTGAGAATTCCGCACTCACCGCAAAGGAGATTGCCAAAGAAAACGATATGTCCGTGCGTGAGTCTGCCGAAGATCTTGCCCGCGCGGCAAAGGAAGCCGCAGCGGCGGTGGGCGCAGTCCTCAAGGACGACTTTCAGAAACTCGGCGAAGAAAGCGGAAAGGCTGCTGGCGAAGTCAAGGAAGCCACTGCCGACATGGCTGGCCGTCTAAAAGAAGCGGCAAAAGGCTTTGCGGACGCGTTCAGCGAGTCTGAATAGCGCGCCCCTGCCCAAAGACAATGTATATATCCCCGGAAGAGTTTTCTTGACAAGATGCCGCAGTACCTGAAAAACTCAAACCGCATCCGGCTGGACAAGTTTGGCATTTTCAAGCTTTCGTTCAGTTCTCAGGGGCGGGAAAATGAGGAGGACGTGACTTCGGCAGACATTAAGTCGGCGCGCGTACTCTTTACGCCGAGCGCACAGCTCAAACGGGAGCTGTCCGACATAACATATACGAAAAAGTAACGCTGTTTTTATCCTTACCAAAGGATGGTATGCTGCGAGTGCAGCACGTTGAGACATTCATATTATTGTCCGCGGAATGACAATAACTTCCGAAAACAAATTAACGACATTAATTTACGGCAAAGGCAGCACAAGTTCTGCCAAAGAGAGGCCATATAAACGAAAAATCCCCAGCGTAAGCATGCGTGCTTACATTGGGGATTTTTTATTGCCGTGCGGTTTTCTATTCCAGCAGGGCGCGCACGATGTCGGCGGGGTTTGTCTTGTAGTAAAGCCAGCCGTACAGGGCGGCGGCGGCAATAACCTTACGCCCGTACTCACGGGTTTCTGCGTAAGGGAGCGTCTCCAGGAACAGATCCATACTGATTCCCGTGGATCGGTGCGCTGACTTGCCCGTGGTATACCAGTCGCGCCGCGCAATGCGCACCCATTCGCGCACGTTGGAAAGACCGGCGTTGTAGGCAAACACGGCGAGCAGCGGCGCGTCGTCAGTGCGTCCGATCAGCTCTTTCAAATAATACGCGCCAAAACGGGTGTTGGTTGCGGGCGAAAGTATGTCGTAGTCCGTCACTTTGAGTTTGCGGGCAATGTCGGCGGCAGTGCTGTCCATGAGCTGCGTAAGGCCTTTTGCGCCCGCGTTGCTTGCGATTTTTGCGTCAAAGAAACTTTCGCTGCGCACGAGCGCGTACAAAAGCCATTCGTCCAAGTCGTTTTCGGCGCAGGCGGCGGAGATTTCCTTGTCGTAGAAACGGGGGAACATCAGCTCAAGCAGATGATAGGGGATTTTTTCCGCCGCGCTGTACCGGGTGCGGCTCGCGATGCGCAGGCTCTGCACGCTGAAATTCTTGTTGTACATACCGCAGCCGTTCAGGAACTGGCTTGCCTGTATCGCGCTTTCCATGCCGACTCGAGTGCGGTGCGCCTGCCATTCGCCGTAGATTTTCTGCGGAAAGCCGAACGCCGCATATCCGGCGAGCAACTGTTCAGCGTCGGGGTCGATGACTGGCGGCGTGTTTGTGACGGGCGCGCAGAACGTATTTTCAATAAATTCGTCGTCGCTTACGTTCAGGCGTTCGAGTGCGAGCACTTTATAGTACAAATCCGCGCCGCCGCTCAGCACACGCGTAAAAGCTGCCATGGCTTCGCGGGTCTGCACACCGCCGGTGTTGTTTACCAGACCGTCTTCCAGCAGCCGCCCTGCGATGTATGCGTACCTGCCGAATGTCTCTTCGGACGCTTTGTGTTCGATGACGTGCCAGATGTCGTAAAAATCCTGCCATTGCTGGTGGGAAAGCAGCAGTACCGAAAGCGATTCAAAGAAATCGTCAAAGTATGCGCTGTCGTGCCAGGTGTCGCAGTAGCGTTTGAGCGAGGCAATCGTGTCTGCCGCAGAGGTGCGCAGCTGCACGTTCAGCAAGTACCACAGCGCATTGTCGTACTGCTCGCCGGTTGCCGCCGCGTCCATGGCACTTTTGAAGTGGCTCACTGCCTGTCCGGCGTACCGTCCTGCCTTGTCGTACAGGCGACCGGCGTAAAAGTGGGCGTAAAATCCCGGTTCGCCGTGCAACTGGCGCGC
The DNA here is from genome assembly GCA_014804085.1 of Treponema sp. GTDB lineage: Bacteria > Spirochaetota > Spirochaetia > Treponematales > Treponemataceae > Treponema_D. Next base: position 82,767 of record JAAVAM010000006.1, read on the forward strand.
AAAGCGGTCAAACATGACGGCGGCGGCGTAGTAATCGGTCGTTCCGTACAGCCCTGCCTTGCCCATGTCAGAGACGACGAGCGGCGGCACGGTGATTCCGGCGTCCTTGCACGCCGCAAAAATCTCCCCGACCTTACCGTATGCGCCGTAATACCGGCGGCGGTACACGGAAGTGCGGTAATCCATGAGCAGTTGCCAAATAGTACGTTCGGGTTCTGACTGGTCGCCGTCATCAAGGCGAATGGGTTTTACCGGGCTTTCTGCCACAAAGCCGATGCTGCTTGGTGCGGAATCGGCGGATGTCTTTTCGCCGCCCGTCTCCGCAACTGCGTTGCTGTATTTTTCGTATAATTCCAGATGCGCGTTTGACAGCGGACGGTACAGCATCCAGGTGCGGAAATCGTCCTCAAAACGACTGTCGTTCTTTTGCAGCATGGCGTTCAGGCGCAAACGCACCAGCTCGTTCGGGGCGGTCAGAAGGTCNATNTGCTCGGTGTACAGGTTGATGAGCGAAAATTCATTGTCGCGNTCCAGCTCGGCACAGGCAACGAGCAGGGCGGTATCGTCNTTCCAGTTGGCGACCAAGTATTTGCAGGATTCCACACGCTCGCGCACGTTGCCGAACTGTGTNAGTGCTTCGGCGCACCGTCGTTTTGTCAGNTCTGTGCCTTTCTTTAGTCCTTCATTGAACAGGCGGACGGCGTTTTTCTCATCGTTCTGGTCGGCGGCATGCAGTGCCATGTAGTAGGCNGACTGGTTCTTAAATTGCCGTTGCGACGACGTNCCGTTGCAAGAGAGCAAGAGTTGTGCGGCAAAAACGACGGTCAGCGCGAGCCGATGTCCGTTGCGATAAAACTGTTTCAACTGCGCTCCTTATTCTTCGGGTATGAGAATGTCTGTTCCCGAAATAATAAGGTCAGGATTCTTGATGTTGTTGTAGCGCGCAATGCGTGGATACCGCCACGGATTCTTGTAGTATGCTTCCGAAATGTCCCACAAGGTGTCGCCCCATTTAATGCGGTAGCGGATGTCGCCCGTCGTTTTTGGCTTTTCCGCAGGCTTGGGCGCGGGCACGACCAGTTCCGGCTGCGGCGCAACCACGATTTTGTCCTCTTCTGCTTCGGGGACGATTGGAGAAGGCACTGCCCAGTCGGAATCATCCACCGGGTCTTGCGGGACGGGCGTTATGTCCAGCGGGATTTCCTTTACGGGCATGACCCATTCGCCGTCGGCATTGCGGTTGTGCTTGCTCCAGTTCTTCCAGTTATACTTTGACGGAATGACGAACAGCACGAGCAAGGTGGCGATAATGCAGATGATTGCGCAGATAACGCAGATAGTAACGGGGACGCGCGTCTTTTTTACGGTTTCGTCCGTCTCTTCGTCGTCGTACATGGTAGAGTGTTTTCCCGCCATGGTCTCTTTGTCGTACAGGTCGGAAAAGTCCATTGCCGATGAAGCGGCGGTAATGTCTGATGCCGTGCCAAAGTCGTTGTCGGCAAACGCGGTGGAATCGGTGTCGGACGGCTCGTCAAAGTCGGGCAGCGCGACTGCCGCAAGGTCGTCTTCCGCGTCGCTTTCGTCGGGTTCGGCAAACATATCGTCCGTTGTTACGGTGTCTGCGCTTTCCGGCTCTGTTTCGTTCGCGCCGTCGTCAGTTGCGGTTTCTTCTATAATAATGTCGTCTGCCGCCGAATCACCGTCGTCCAAGTTGGCAAAGTCGGGCAAATCGAATGAATCCACAGGCGGTTCGCCCGCCGCAACTTCGTCTGCGGATTCTGTTTCTGCGCCGTCGTCAGAAAGATACGAAAAATCCGGCACATCTGCGTCGCCGTCCGCCGGTTCTGTCTCCGTTGTTTCGGCNGGGGCAAATGATTCGTCGTCAAAATCAGGCAGCTCTGCCAGTTCCGCCGTACCGTCGTCGGCCGGTTCGGCGACGGTTTCTTGCGCCGCCGCTTCCGGCTCGTCAAAGTCGGGCAGGTCGAGCGGAATATCGTCCAAGGAAAAGTCGTCGTCGCCGTTCGGTTCTGCCGGAACGGAGTCGGTTGCCGGCTCGTCCGCCGTTTGCGCCGCCGCGTCTTCGGTTTCGTCCGCAGCGTCGTCCATGTCAAGCGGCGGCAAGTCCAGCGTGATGTCGTCAAGATTGAAGTCGTCGGCTTCTGCCGCCGGTTTGTCCGCGTCTTCCGTGAGCGGTTCGTCTGAAAACGTATCGAATGAGAAATCTTCCGTGGTAAACGGATCCGGCTCGGGTTTTGCTTCCTGCGCTTCAAGCGCGGAAAGTTCGTTCGCGCCGATTGCGGTTTCGGCAAGGGTAAAATCCGGCTCGGTGTTCTCGCGTTCGGCAAGCGTCCGGTTCACGAGGCTTACCTGCGTTTCGCTTTTCTCACCCGTTTCGTCGTCAAGCACTTTTGCCGTCAGCCCGTTGTTTTCGTCAAGGTCAAGGGAAAGGTGCAGGGTCGGCTCGCCGTTGGGGTGGGGATTGAGCTTTGTCACTTCCAAAGTGTCCACATATTCAGCGTCATCCATGGAAGCCGTCTCGGAACGGTACAAGTCGATTTGGACTTTTGTCTGATTGTCTTTTACGGTCGTCACGTCCAGGGTATGGTTCTGCGCCTCGCCTTCTTTGAGAATAGGATAGAACGTACCGTCTGCAAGTTTAATTCCGATTGTTTTCATGCCTTTCCCCCACTTACCGACAACGATTTTCCGGCTTATTTTGCGTCAATCGAATATGCGTTGTGCGCCGGTGACCGTGGCGATGAAGCCGCGCTTGCCGTGTTGCTGTAGGCATATTCTTTGATGTCAACCAGTTCGTTTACGGTCGTGCCGAATTTGTCCGCAATGTTGTACGTTGTCGTGCGGAACAGGTTGCCGTTGTCGTCATATTTGTAAATCATGCGGACTGCCAGCTTGTTNGCGGCATTGTACGTCTGCTCTTCGGTGACTGCATATTTTGCGTCAAAGCGNTAGATGATTTTTTTGAACGGNACGTCCGCCGCGTTGAAGAACGTTANTTCGGCAAGTTTGTCCGCGTCGTTGTATGCGAGCACNCGTTTTTCTTCCAGATTTCCGTTCGCGCCGTACACNGCCACTTCGATTTCGCGGTTTTTGTCGTCGTATTTTGTGATCGTCTTATTGAGCAGCGCGCCGTCCGCGTCGTAGTATGCTTCTTCCGCCTGTTTTCCCGTGTATTTCCAGATTGATTTGCTCGTCAGCACGTCGTCCGCNGTGAGCTGCGACTCTTCCGTTTTGTTTCCGCTTGCGTCGTAAACCGCCACGACTTTCCAGTTGATTTTTCCGTCGGCATTCACGCAGGTGGTCGANGTCAGCCGNCCGTTCGCGTCGTATTCGTAGATTACCTTGTCNACCACGGCATCTTTGTTNGTCAGCTCGGTGGATTCGATNTCGCGTCCGTTTGCGTCAAACACATGGACGAACTTTGCCGCCGGAGAGCGGTAGTAGTCGCCGAATTTTTCGCTGATAGTATACGTCGTTTTGGTGTATTCGCGCGTACNGTTTTTTACCGCGAGCGACGGNTCGGTATCGAATGCGTACAGATGACCCGCCAGCACGGCGCAAAAGAAAAGCAACGCTGTTTTTTTCATATTTCCCCCTATGAGTAACAAGTCTTTTAAATAGTCGGTGTTTTTGCCGTCCGCCTTGAATGATTGTATATCATTTTTAAGGATATGATAAGAGAAAACCGAAAAATTCAGCGAATTCGGCGCGGCGGCAAAAAAGGGCTGCCCCCGAATGGACGGCAGCCCCGTGTGCGATTAAATTGACGGTATCAGCATTAGTATGTTCGTGTAATGGTTTGACAATATGGGTTGCCATCACCGCTGAATTCAATTTTTGCGTAAGTACCAGTAGGTTCAATGCCGTCCATACTGCCTATTGCACTTCCCATAACACCTTCGGATGTCTTGTACTCATATGTCCAAACATTGTTGCTTTTTGTAAGTCCCGTTCCGCTTGTTCCAACTTTCACAGTAGGAGTACAGTTACCGTCGCCGTTTATGGTTATTGTTCCGTCTTTCGTCATTGGAATGTAAAGAACAATTGAGCTAGAGGCATTTACTTTGAAATACTTTCCCGCTTCATGGCATTTGAATGTATTTCCTGTGGCAGCCACGATGACCATGTTTTCCCATACCGCAGTTGCACCTGTAACTTCTGGCGTTGTTGCGCTCGGTGTCCAAGTTGCGTCTTCGGCGGCTTGGACTGCCCATGATGCCGCAGCTTTTGCGGTAATCGTACATGATGCAGAATGTCCGTTGTTGGTTGCGGTAATTACTGCCGTTCCCGTACCTGCTTTTACGGTTACAACTCCTGTGGCTACAGTTGCGACAGATGTGTTGCTAGATACCCAAGTGGTCGTCCCTGCGGACGCGCCATAACTTGCATACGGAATTGCTTTTATAGTGGTTGTTTTCCCGTTCATAACGGTTGCTTCTTTTATGTCCAACCCAATCGCCCGCACTTCGCCCGTCTTGGTGGCGTTCTTCAGCTCGTCTGAAAGCGCATCCAAGTTCAGTTTGCTCACTGCCACTTCCGTAAGGTAGCCGTCGGCAGTGCAGTAGATGACGATGCCCGTTGTTGCGCCGGAGTGGGTGTAAGTAGTGGTTTCCGTGCCTTCAATGCCGAACGTTCCGCTGTTCTTCGTGACGGAGACAATCGCTCCGTTCGTGACGGGTACGGTGAGGATAGTCCCTGCGTTTATCTGCGTTCTGCTACTCGTCGGTTGAGCCTCGAATTTTCCGCCCTGACTATTAACGTTGGCATCGATGTACATTTTCACCGTGTAGTCGTCGCTTCCGTCCACTGCGCCCTTCAGAATGCCATTTTTGGTTGAACTTTGAATGCTCGTCTTATCGTTGTCATCTTTCCAATCAGAAGCCAAATCCCACACTACTTTTGCCGATGTTGGGTCAAACGCTTTCGTCGGCAACGACTGTGACGCATTCGCCCCGAACTCTTCCTCAAGCGCGGAGAGATTCCAAATGCTCGATGCGGAGTCGTTCTCGAACGTCTCTTCCGCAACGTTGTAGACGCGGTTCAGAATGTAGTTGCGGTTTGAATATTCTGCCGCGACCTGCTCCGGCGTGAGCACTGCCGCCCCGCAGTTATTTGACGGCGCGGGGAACTTTTGGCACGTCTTGAAGCCCACGAACTGCTGGTTTTCCGTGCCGTGCGCGCCGCTCCCGCTCCATACTTTGCTGTCGAGTGCTTTTCCGCTCCACTCGGAATCGACGACCGCCACGTTCTCGTAGTAGTCCTTGAAATAATTCGTGCCTTTTTCGTTGTCGGTAGCTTCGTCCCATGGGTTGCGCCCAAGGTAGACTTCTTTCAGTTGCCCGTCTGCCTTGAGTTTTGACTTCCAGATAACGAGTCCTTTCCCCACTTCGTTGGTGACCGGGAGACGTGGTGCAGTAAAATAGGCTTTTTTCGTTCGGTCGCCGATTGCATACAGCTCGCAGTCCTCGTACAGCGCGGCCTTGCTTGCCTTAGTTGACTGCTCGATCCACAGGAAGTCCACGTCGCCCTCGATATAGCACTTGTAGAACCATGCCTTGCTTTCCGTGCGGATGGTGTCCTGCCGNCTGATGAACGAGCAGTTGTATGCCGCAAGCGTCCCCTTTGANTGATGNCCGATGACCTCGCGCTGCGTGGACTTGTGTTCTTTGCCGTCGCTGCCGGTGTACGTATNTTCCGTCATCATGTCAATATGCTCCATTCTGATGTTCTTCAGAATCGTGTTGCCGCTTCCGCGGATTTCAAACATGGAGCGCCCGCTTTCNGTGGTATAGTCCGACCCTACGCCCTTGATGATGACGTCGCTTCCGTAAGCGGCGTCCGTCTCCCCCGTGATCCTGACAGTTGCCGACCCATTGTAGGTGAGCTGCTCGGATTCGGTGTACGTTCCCTTCGTAAGTTTGATTTCCCATACGTCAGNCCCGNTCGCGGGAATNGCCGCGAGCGCGGCGGCTACGCTGTCTTTTTCCCCTTGTGAGTCGCCGTTTTTGTACAGCGTGATCTTTCTTTCGACGGTTGGTGAATATTCCCCTTCGTTTCCGTCTCCGTCATCATCCCCCGAGCACGCGGGAAGCCCTGCAAGCATGAAAGCCGCCGCCGCAAGCAGCGCGATTTTCGACAGTTTTTTCTTCAGCATATTTTCCTCCTGAAGCATTGTGGTGATACTCCTATTGTACTATACACTGTTTTGAAAATACTGTTTTTTTTTATACTTTAACGACCTTTTGCGNCGAGNTTTTGCGTNTNNCGGTGNGATACATGNGGNNAGGACGCGTGGNTGTGCGGAAAGAATGAGGGGGCTGNCCNGCCCGNCGCGTTANGCCTCGTGCCAGCTGCCGNNTGCGACGGTGAANACTTTGGTCNTGCTGTGGCGGTAGCGTTCGTAAGGCTCGCCCGGCAGGAACGTGCAGAACAGCTGGTCGTAGGCGGGCAGGTGCTGCGTGACGCTCTGCCGCTTGTCGGGGTCAAGTTCGAGGAGTACGTCGTCCATGAGCAGGATAGGNTTTTTGCCGACGGCCTGCGTGTAGAACAGNGCNTGCGCCACGCGCAGCAAAATCGCNATNAGCCGCCGNTGCCCGGTNGANGCTTCGGGAATAAAATTCGTGCCGTTGCGGACAAAGCGGATNCGGTCGCGGTGCGGGCCGCTCATCGTCGTGCCGAGCAGTTTGTCCGTCTCGCGTTTTTCGTGCAGNACGGCAAGCACGTCGTCCTGCCGGGGAATGATATTGTCTTTCATGCTCCAGGACGGTTCGTACTTGATNGCAAGCCCGTCAATGCCCGTGATTTCTTCGTAGCGTCTGCCAAAAATCTGNTTGAACTGAAAGATTGCNTCGCGCCGTTTGCGCTCGATTTCCACGCCGTTCTGCGCGAGCTGTANGTCATACGCNTCNAGCATATCGTANCGGTGTTCTTTGAGCGACAAATTGCGNCTTTTGAGNACGCGCTTGTAGCGGCGCATTACGTCGATATACATNACGTCGTACATTGAAAGCGACTGGTCGATGAAAAANCGGCGNCGNTCCGGCTCGCCNACCACAAAATCCAGGTCNTCNTGGCAGAACAGGACGCACGGCATGGTGTTTATCAGTTCCTTGCGGTCNTGNACGCGCTTGCCGTTTTTTTCGATTCGTTTNTTTCCGTTTTCNAGGGCGACCAGAATGCTGCTCGTGTTGCCGGTTTCGTCCCGGTACATCGTGCGNACGCTGAACGCCGCCTCACCTTTTCTGACGATTTCCGCGTCCGTATGCGTNCTGAACGACGCGCCNTAGGCGGAGCAATATATCGATTCGAGCAGGTTGCTTTTGCCCTGCCCGTTTTCGCCCACAAAAAAAATCTCTTTGGAGACAAGGCTGATTGTTTCGTCGGCGAGGTTGCGGTAATTGCAATACGAGACGGAAAGGACGGGCATTTACGCCATCTGCATGGGCATGATGATGTGGAAATAATCTTCCGCCGGTTCCGGGCGGAGCGTCACCGCTTTCATCGCCTCGGAGAACGCAAANGTAATGCGGTCNCCGCCAATCACTTTGAGCGGCTCTTCCACATAATGGTAGTTCATTGCGATCGTGATTTCCTGCCCGTCGTACTGGCACGGGAATTCTTCCTTTGCGTCGCCCAAGTCCGATTCCTGCGACGTGACGGTGAGCAGTCCGGGGCTTGCCGTCAGGAAAATGCGCCCCGCCTTTTTGTCCACCATGAGCGACGTGCGNTTGAGNGCGTCCACCAAATCGCTTTTCTGCACCTGNAANCTGTTCGGCTGATGTTCGGGAATGACGCGCTGATAATTGGGNAACTGNCCGTCAAGCANGGTNGANGAAAGCTCNTAGTTNGCAAAGCGGAAGAAAATCATCTTGTCCACGATCGCGACGGAAATATTGCCTTCGTCGGANGCGTGNTTTGCCACGATGTTCAGCACTTTTGGNTGCACGATTGCGGACGGAAAATCCATCACGCCGCCCAGCACCGTCTTTGACGCATACGCAAGGCGGCGGCCGTCGGTCGCGACAAGCACGAGNTTGTCNTCTTTTTTCTCAAANTAAACGCCGTTCATAAAGTAGCGCGTCTCGTCCTCGCTCACCGCNAACGATGTCTGCGCGATCATCGCNTTCAGCTCTTTGCCGGGNACTTCAAAGAACGGCACTTCCTGCACTTCGGGNAATTCNGGGAATTTGTCCTGCGACATACATTTGAGCTGGAATTTGATTTTTTTCGTCGTGTGGCGGATAATNGCGACGGTCTGGTTGTCTTTCTGCTCAAGGTTGCACTCAATCTCNCCNGCNGGGAGCGACGCAAGGATTCCCATGAATTTGTCGCAGAAAATCGTCGTNGAGCCTTCTTCCTGAACGTCAACGGGAATTTTCGTCTCNAAATTCACTTTTATGTCGGTCGCCTTGATGACAAGCGCGTTNTTCTGCGCCGTGAGCAGCACGTTTGAAAGAATGGAAATCGCGCTTTTTGTGGAAATAATCTCCTGCGCAATGGAAATCTCGCTGATCATCGCGTCGCGGTCAAAGGTAAACTTCATGTCTTACTCCCTTAGGAACGGCCCCCTGCACAAGCCGCCNTAGTNTCNTAGTATTATAGCACAATTCGCGCGGTTTGTCTTGTGTTTTCTTTTGGNAAGNAACGNGNNGAAAATGGGGGTGCGGCGGAAACAGCGACCGAATGGNCAGAAAAANAGGACAACCCGCCAAAGCGGGTTGTCCTTTGTGTTAGCTGGGGTTGGACTTGAACCAACGGCCTCCGGGTTATGAGCCCGACGAGCTGCCAACTGCTCTACCCAGCGTCGTAATGTTTGGACAGTATAAGCCGATTTTTGGAAAATGTCAAGGAAAAGTACGGCGTGTTTTAAAAAATATACGCCGTACTTTTTTAAAAATACGCCGTAAAATTTTTAAAATACGGCGTGTTTTTTTAATCTGATTGGCAGAAATCGCGGGGATTATATCACCGGTAAGCGGGTTGTTCTTCCTTAAATCATATTGTTTTGTGGTATGCGCTGAAATTTTTTGTGTATAGGCACTACACGAGTTCGTTTCATGCTATAAAACAAACACCTGTAGTGCCTATACACGAAGTCCTGTAGTGCGTAGACAGGACTTCGTGTAGTGCCATAAAACAAACTCTTGCAGTGCCGATACCGATTTAATCGAATGTCAGCAATCGGTTCGTTTATGTTCCTATTCTCCGTGTCTTTATGCTAAAAATTTTTCCGCAGTTTTGTCGATTGTGCGATGCAGTTCTTCCGTTATGATTTTTATGAAGTTTTCTTTTTGCGGGTTACATTGGGGGTCTTCTGAAAAAGATTCCCCGGCAAACAACGCTCCGACTGGCACATTAAAAAACATTGAAAACTTTGCAAGCGTCTCAGGCGAAACCCATTTTTTGCAATTTTCAATGTCGTTGATAAACGTCATTGCCATTTGAAGCTCATTCGCAAGTTTTTGTTGTGATAATCCGAGTTGCTTTCTCAAGTTTTTTAAATTCTGTGCAAGAATTTTTCGCACTTCCATTTCTGTCATATAGTTTGACCCGCTAATAGAGAGGTACAAATTATACTATTGGCTTGACTTTTGCACAAAACTCTAATAGAGTTGATATAAACTCCGCTATTAGCGGATAAAACTATCTTTTTTTCATTGAGGGAGTAACAGTATGAAAAAGAAGCCTTTGGTTGCGCTCTTTGTGGTCTTTGCATTGATTGTCGGGTTCGTGGGATGCGACAATGAGTGGGGAGATGACATGGAGGTTAAAAGAGGAGACGATGGGGTATACACGCTCGTAAAGTACAACGGTACTGACACCCATGTAACCGTTCCATCTCGTATTGATATTATCGCTGACAGGGCGTTTGAGAATAATCAAAATATAGAAGAGGTAACAATAAAAGATGGAGTAGAAAAAATAGGGTTGTTTGCGTTTTATGACTGTACAAATCTTAAAACCATTACAATTCCAAAAAGCGTGACAGATATTGAGCAATATGCTTTTTATAACAGTGGACTTAAAACAGTGTATTATAAAGGTTCAGAAAGTGACTGGAACAACGTCTATAAGTTTGCCGCGTTTTGGGGTACAAACGAAAAAGTATATTATAATCAATAACGCTCGTTAAGATGACGAAAGCAACAAGAACGCGCCCCATGCACGGAGCGCGTTCTTGCTTTTACAGCGTCACGCCGTCTTTGAAAATGGCGATTTCGCGGTAGCCGTTCTTTTCGTTTTTGGTGACTTTCCTGCCGGAAACGATGTCNATNATCAGTTGCAGCAGGCGGTCGCGCACGGTGTCGCTCGGTTCGTCAAGGACATCGGCGGCGTCAAAGTCNATCCAGCCGTGCTTGTTTTGGGCAAGCGGGNGGNTGGNCGCANTNTNGACGGTGGGAACGGGNGCGCCGAGCGGNGTGCCGCGCCCGGTTGAGAACAGNATGATGTTCGCGCCGGCGGCGGTCATGCCCGTGGTCGATACGATGTCGTTGCCCGGNCCTTCAAGGAGCGTCAGNCCTTTTTCGGTGAGNCGTTCGCCGTATTTCAGTACGCCGGTGACGGGTGCTTTGCCGCCTTTCTGTACNCAGCCGAGCGANTTGTCTTCCANNGTGGTGATGCCGCCNGCCTTGTTNCCCGGTGAGGGNTTTTCGTAGCAGACTTGGTTGTGNCGCGCNTAGTAGCCTTTGAATCCGTTGATGAGGNTTACGGTCTTGTCAAAGCGGGATTCGTCCACGCAGCGGTTCATCAGCATNTGCTCNGCGCCGAACATTTCGGGGACTTCGGTGAGCATGACGCGCCCGCCCATGCCGGTCATTGCGTCGCAGATACGTCCGATNAGNGCGTTNGCGGTAATGCCGCTCATGCCGTCCGAGCCGCCGCACTTCATGCCGAGCACGATGTCGGTGAGCGGAGCNGGTTCGCGNTTNAATGCGCCNGCGTATTCGGCNAGNTCGGTCAGCANTTTTTTGCCTTCNGCNAGTTCGTCCTCAAAATTCTGCGCGACCATGAATTTGACGCGGTTTTCATCGTATGCGCCCAAGAATTCTTTGAAATACGGGATATTGTTTTCCTCACAGCCGAGCGAGACAACAAGCACGCCGCCCGCGTTCGGGTGATGNACCAAATCGGCAAGGATAGTCGCCGTGGTCTCTTTGTCGCCGCCCATCTGCGANCAGCCGTAGGGGTGCGTCCANGTGAAGAATCCTTCCAGTCCGCCCTGTTCGCTCGGCTTTGGCTCGCCGCCGCAGAACTGCGCGTTTGCCCACTGGGCGAGCGTCTCCGCGATTTTGTTCACGCAGCCCACGAGCGGCACGACCCACACTTCGTTGCGGCTGCCCACGCGGCCGTCTTTCCGCTTGTACACGTTGACGGTCGGCACGTTGGCGCGGAGTTTTTCGGTATCTTTGTACCANGCGTCATAGGCGGCNTTTGCTTTTNCNCCGTCGTAGGTGTAGGCAAGCTCGCCCGAAAGCAGCGTGTGGATATTGTGCGTGTGCACGTGCTTGCCCGTNGCGATGTCTTCCGTCGCCTCGCCNATCGGGTAGCCGTATTTGATAATCGGCTCNCCTTTTTTTATCTCTTTGATTGCGAATTTGTGTCCCGCCGTAATATCTTCCTGCAACGTCACGACGACTTCCGGCACGTCGTCCATTGCCTCAAGCGTGACCTGCGTTCCCTTGGAAAGCGGCTGGAGCGCGACCGCGACCACATCCGCCGCGTTGATTCTGATGGCAATTTTGCTCATGGGATACCTCTGATTGAAAAAACTATGCGTTTAGTATACTATGAAAATCAGAAAATGTATATGGAGAACATCATGCAGATAAGCGATTCAATCAAATATGTCGGCGTTGACGACCACGAAATCGACCTTTTTGAGGGGCAGTTTGCCGTTCCGCACGGCATGGCGTACAATTCGTATGTCGTCCTTGACGAAAAGACGGCCGTCATGGATTCGGTGGACGCGCGGTTTGGCGANGAGTGGCTTGCGAACGTTGCGNCGGTGTTGCGCGGAGCGTCGCCGGANTATCTGGTCGTGCAGCACATGGAAATGGATCACAGCGCGAACATCAAGCGGTTTGCCGANACGTACCCGGANGCAAAAATCGTCTCCTCAAAAATGGCGTTTATGATGATGAAGCATTATTTCGGCACGGATTTTGCGGANCGGCAGATAGTCGTTGCCGAAGGCTCAACGCTGGAGCTGGGTACGCGCACGTTGCAGTTTGTGGGNGCGCCGTGCGTGCATTGGCCCGAAGTGCTGTTCACNTATGACACNAAAGACAAAGTGCTGTTCAGCGCGGACGGATTCGGCAAATTCGGCGCGAACGATTACGACGNCCCCGAAGGCTGGGCGTGTGAGGCNCGGCGGTATTATTTTGGCATTGTCGGCAAATTCGGCGCGGACGTGCAGTCGGTGCTCAAAAAGGCGGCAAAGCTTGACATCAGCGTGATTGCGCCGCTCCANGGGCCGGTNCTGCGCGACAANCTNGCGTATTATCTNAAGNCTTACGACACGTGGTCGAGCTACGGCGTGGAAAGCGAGGGCGTGACGATTGCCTACACGTCGGTGTACGGNAACACCAAGCAGGTCGCGGAAANGNTGGCGGAGATTCTGAAGGCGAAAGGCTGCCCCAAAGTGGCGATTTCTGACCTTGCCCGTGCGGACACCTACGAATGCGTGGAAGACGCGTTCCGCTACGGAACGCTCGTGCTTGCCACCACGACGTACAANGGCGACGTGTTCCCNACGATGCGCGAATTNATNGAGCATCTGACGGCGCGGAATTATCAGAANCGCACGGTCGCGNTCATCGAAAACGGCAGCTGGGCACCGACNGCGGCAAAATGTATGACGGCAATGTTCGCCANNTGCAAGGACATCACGATTGTGGACACGTGCGTGACCGTCAANATTNCNATGACCGACGAGACNGTGCNGCANTTGGAAGCGTTGGCAGACAAGTTAATGGAGACAAAGCAGTGAAATATCGTCGGAAAGAAACCGTTGAGGCNGTGCAGTGGGACGGCACGAATCAGGAGGACGTAAAGGCGTTTGCGCGGCAGTTNGCGCTGTTCGACTATGCGGACACCAACCATGACGGCAAAACGTTCGATGCCGTNCTCAAAATAAAGACGATGCATCATATCGTTCCTGCGGAAATCGGCGATTACGTGGTGCGCGGCAAAAAAGGCGATTTTTTTGTCNCCAAGCGCGAGGAATTTGAGGCNAAATACGAGGAAGATAGATAACGAACGATAGTTTTATGACGATCGATCGTTCGTTATGTTGTCATGGATTCCTCCGATTTTTACGAAAAAAAGCCGCTCGCGGCATTGTCCGCAGAAGAATGGGAACGGCTGTGCGACGGGTGCGGAAGATGTTGCTACCGAACGTTCGTTGTAGGACGCGGAAAGCGCGAAAAAACCGTCGCGACGCGCATTGCATGCGATTTGCTTGACATACGGACGGGAAAGTGTACTGCGTATGCCGACCGCTTTAAAATGAACAAAGACTGCATTCGTCTGACGAAAAACAACGTGGGCAAATGCGACTGGCTTCCCCAAACATGCGCCTACCGTCTGCGCTATTACAAACGCCCGTTGCTGGACTGGCATCCGCTCGTTTCGGGGCGAGCGGAAAGTGTGCAGGAAGCCAGTATACCGATACAGAATGGCATACACGAATGCGACGCGGGCGACGACTGGAAACGCTTTGCCATTGGTGAATTTTAAATCATGCTGACAAAAAAGCCGACGCACATTCCTGCGTCGGCTTTTGCTTGCAGTGCGCGCGTGTTATTGCGCTTGTACGAATTGCAGCAGCGTCATGCCGTCCGCGTCATACAGCGTCAGCCCGTTGCCGTTGAGCGAGTACGAAGCCGTCTTGAAAAGATTGTCGATGAACAATTGTTCTGCCGCCATTTCTTCTTCCGACCCCGCGCGGCGTGTGAGCGGTCCGTCGGCAAATGAAAGCGCGTGTGTCTTTTCGTCCGCCGTGTAGCCGAGGTTCAAGATATTGATGCCCGTAAATCCTGCCGCGGTGCCGTCCGCAAATGCCAGCGTAATCGTGTTCGGCTGCGAAACAAGCGCATCGCCGGTGTTTGCCGCAGAAAGCTGCCATGACGTGCCGTCCAGAGTTTTCTTCACGAAACGTGCCGTTGTCGTTCCGCCGGAAAGCACGAGTTCGGAATCCGTTACGCTCCAGGTGTCCGCATTGCCGAGCAAGTCAAGGTACAGCGTCTCAAATTCCATTGCGTCCTGCGGTCCTGCCATGCGCGTGACAGCAAGGTTGGGCGCAAACGTGATTTTGTTTCCGTTTGCGTTCAGACCTCCCCTGTAATTGTTCACGCCGGAAAATCCCGCAATGCCGTATTCGCCCTCGCCATTGTCCGTGACGGAAAGCGTCGCCGTGACAATGGCAACTTCCGTTCCGTCTTTTTCAAAAGAGACCAGTTCCCAGTCGCCGCGCGCATCGACCTTTGCCGTTTTGGAAGCGCATGAGACCAAGAATCCGCATGATGCCGCCACAAGGGCAAGCGTCGTCGCAAATCGTTTCATAGAAATCTCCTGTTTTTATCGTAGGAATTTTCGCAATCATATAGAAAAGAAGCGGTTTTTGCAAGTGCCGCCGCTACTTTTCCGCCCGTATCCGCGCGAACAGCCGACGAAGCAGTCCCACTTTGCCCAGCGAAAGCCAGAACAGCAGCATGAGGAACAGCACGCAGGGTACGCCGAACACCACGACTTTAAGCGCGACAAAACCGAACGCCACGAAGAACCGCGCCACGTCGCCGACGAATTCCCGCGCCGCCGTCCGTATGCTCGGCAGGACGAATCCGCCGCTGCTGTTTTGGTTTACGGGCAGCTCAAGGTAGACGGAAATCTGCGAGAAGTCGATTTGCGTGGAAAGGCGGTTCATCTGCCCTTGCATTCGCTCCAGTTCCGCCGTCACGTCGTTGATTTTTGTTTCGATTTGGAGCAGTTCCTGCATCGTTTTTGCGGTGGTAAGGTAAGCCTTGAGCCGTTCGAGCAGCACTTTGCGCGTGGAAAGGCGCGTGCTGAGGTCGTAAAACCGTTCGGTCACGTCGTCGGTGTAGATGTTCTTTGATTTGAGGCGACCGAACGTTCCGCATTCTTCCATTGCCGGGGCGAATGACTCGCTCGGAATGTTGGCTGTGATGGTTGCCGAGGTTTCGCTTTCGGACGAGTTGGAAATGTAGCCGCCGTACCGCTTGACCCAGTTTTCGACCATTTCTTTTGCTTCGCCAAGATTCCGCACTTCCAGCCGGAGGTTGCCGCTATAAATGATTTTGCGCTCCTGCCCCGCTTTTGCGCCGGATTCGCTGCCCGCCGCCGCTGCCGGGGCTGGGACTTCCATTTCTACCGCCATGTCCATGTCGTCCATGACGGCTTCTGCCATTGGTGCCCGGCTTGCCCGTAACTTTGCCGACGCGTTCTGCATCACCGTTGCTTTTGTCATACCGCCGACGCTGTTCTTTGTGCAAGCAGCCAGCGCGAGCAGGCACACGCCCGCCAAAACAAACCGCGCCACGCGGGCGGCACGTATCGTACATCGTTCCATAAAAATCTCCTGTATGCAGTGGGAATGTTCAATTATACTGATAAAGAAACGCTTTGGGCGAAAGGTTACCGTGAGAGACGATGTGATGACAAAGCCGCTGAATATTCCTATAATATTGATCATGGGTAACCTTTTCTTTACGGCGGTCATTTATCCGCTTACGCAGGTGATTGAGTTTGCGTTCGTTTTGAGCGACAAGATTATGGACAACACGGGGCTTGCGCTTGTGGGTGTGAGCCTTGCAGTGAGTTTGCTCACGCTTCCGCTGTATGCAGTGGCGAAGCAGTTCGAGGACGAGGAGAGAGATCTCCAGCTCAAGATGAAGGCGCAGACGGACAGGATAAAAAAATGCTTCAAGGGCGACGAGCAGTACATGATTCTTTCCACGTACTATCGCCAGAATCATTACCACCCGATCATGCAGTTGCGATCCGCTTTCGGAATTCTTATTCAAATTCCGTTTTTTACGGCGGCGTATGCGTGTCTTTCGCACATGGCGGCTTTGCATGGACAGAGTTTTCTGTTTATAGCGGACTTGGGAAAACCTGACGCGCTGTTTAAAATCGGCGGATTTACGGTAAACGTGCTACCGCTTTTGATGACGGCAATAAACTGCGTTTCCGGCGCGATTTACACGAAGGGGCTTCCACTCCGAGAAAAACTACAGGTGTATCTGCTCGCGCTTCTTTTCGTGGTGTTGCTCTACAATTCTCCGGCAGGGCTTGTCGTCTACTGGACGATGAACAACGTCTTTTCGCTCATAAAGAATATTTTCTATAAATTCAAGAATCCGCTCAAAGTCTTTTATGGCATCTGCGCGCTCGCCTCTGCCGCCGCCATCGTGTGGCTAATTTTTACGCGACAGTTTAATTTTATGACAAAGGCTCTTATGATTGTCGCATTCCTCGTCATCATTGCATCTCCGCTGATTGTGCGGGCGATGAATGCTGCGGTGGACAAATTGCTTTTTCCCTTGCGTGACAACAGGCGGCTTCGGACGGAACTTTTCTTTGCGGGAGCGGGTGCATTCACGTTACTCATCGGTCTTGTCATTCCGTCGCTGCTCATCGCGTCGTCGCCGGTCGAATTTTCGGGGATTGACAATTATCCCGACCCGCGATTTTTCGTGCGGAACACGTTCGTTCAGGCGTTCGGGCTGTGCTT
Organism: Treponema sp.; assembly: GCA_014804085.1. GTDB lineage: Bacteria > Spirochaetota > Spirochaetia > Treponematales > Treponemataceae > Treponema_D. The sequence goes on from JAAVAM010000006.1 coordinate 99,535, forward strand.
TCTTTGGCCGTCGCTCGTGTTCTTCCTTTTCAAGGAGCGCGTGCAGACGATTCTTTCCGCGCTGTTTTTGTTCCTTTCATTGACTGCGTTTGCGAACGCGTTTCTTTTTCAGGGCGACTACGGCTATCTTTCGACGCTTTTGGTTTTTACGGAGCGGTCTGACGTAGTGTCTCCTGCGACATACGTCGTCGCAAACCTTGCAGTGATTGCGGCGATTTTGATTGCCGTGCTTGCCGTCATACGACTCGGACTTGCGCGCGGGGCTTGCGCAGTGATGGGAATCGCATGTGCCGCGCTCGTCATGCTTTCGTTCGTGCAGGGGCGCAAGATTTCGGAAGGCTATCGCGAATATCTGCGCGTTTCGGCGGGAACGAAGGCGGATTCGATCGAACCGATTTTCCATTTTACGCGGACGGGAAAGAACGTGGTGCTGATTTTCCTTGACCGCGCCCAGAACCGTTTTGTCGAGCCGATTCTTGCGGAAACGCCGCGCCTGAAAGATTCGTTTTCGGGCTTCACGCTTTACAAGAACACGGTTTCTTACAATTCGCACACGCTCATCGGCGCGCCGCCCGTCCACGGCGGCTACGGATACACGCCACTTGAGATGAACAGGCGAAGTGACATTCCGCTCGTGGAAAAGCACAACGAGGCGATTTTGCTTTTGCCGCGGATTTTTACGGAGCAGGCGGAAGGATTTTCCGCCGAGTCAAGCGATGCGTCTTGGGCAAACTACAGCTGGATTCCCGACATTTCGATTTTCAAACCGTACCCGAAGATTAGCGCGCACGTCACGGAGAATGCGTATCTTTCGTTGTGGTATGACGAGCACCAGGACGACGGTGCGGCGTTCACGGTGGCAAGCGCGGTGCTCAAACGGAATGTCCTTTGGTATGCAATGTTCCGCGCCGTGCCCGTGGTTTTGCGCCCAGTCATCTACAAGCGGGGATTGTACTGGTCTGCGGATACGGGAGTCGAGGACGTGAACAAATATCTTTCATGCTATTCCGTGATGGAATATCTTCCCCGGCTCACCGACTTTGACTGCACAACAGAAAACTATTTTTTGAGCTTCACGAACAACGCGACGCACACAAGTTTCATGCTGCAAGCCCCGGATTACGTTCCTGCAGCAGAAGTGACCAATTACGGCAATTCCGAATACGCGGGCGATGAGGCGTACTCGTCCATGGCGGGAGTCATGCACCGCCTTGCAGAATTCTTTGACTATCTGAAAGAAAACGGCGCGTATGACAACACCCGAATCCTCGTCGTTTCCGACCACGGCAGTTCTGGGCGTGAAAAAGATTTTCAGTGGGACGAAAAATTTGAAATGCTCAGACCGGGAAGATACCATCCGCTTTTCATGTTCAAAGATTTCGGTGACGTGGGCGATTTTGCGACAAGCGACGAATTCATGACGAACGCGGACGGTCCTGCGATGCTTTTGAAAGGATTTGTCGAAAACCCGGAAAATCCGTTCACGGGAGATGCAGTGACAAACGCCTCAAAATCGGACGGCGCGCTTATCAACACGTCGAACCTTTTCATGCCGCACCACACGAAAAGCAAGTATGTGTTCACGTCTCCTTCAACGGACTGGTATCGTGTGAACAAAAATATTTTCAAATCGGAAAACTGGAAGCAGGAAATCGTGGAGGAAGCGGAATGACGCGGCATTTTCTGCGTATCGGCACGATGGGAATGTTTCTTTTTTCAAAAATATGATAGTATGAAAAGATATGGCGGCGCGCGAATGCCGTCAGCAGAATTGATATAAAATATAAAGTTTTGATAAAACGAGGAATAAAATGGGAACTGCCCTCTTTGCGGTGATAATTGCACCGCTTGTCAACATTTTGGAATTTTTCTATGTCCTGTTTGAAAAAATCACGGGTAGCAGGGGTATTGCGGTCGTAGGATTGAGTTTTGTCGTAACAATCTGTACGCTCCCGCTGTATATGGTTGCTGAAAAGTGGCAGGAAGAAGAACGGCGAAAACAGGACTTGCTCCGNCCCGGCGTGAAGCGCATNAAGGCGGCGTTCANGGGCGACGAGCAGTATATGATTTTGACGACGTTCTATCGGCAGAANCATTACCATCCGCTNATGGCNTTGCGCTCGTCGTTNAGNNTNNTGATTCAGATTCCGTTTTTCATNGCGGCGTACACGTTCCTTTCGCACCTTGAGCCGNTNCGCGGNTATCGCTTTNTTTTNATCAACGANTTNGGAAGCNCGGACGGCGCGCTGAAAATCGGCTCGCTCGCGGTGAACGTGCTTCCGATTTTGATGACGGTCATCAACTGCGTTTCGGGCGCGATTTATTCGAAAGGGCACGGCGCGGGCGAAAAAGTCCAGATTTTCGGTTGCGCGGCGNTATTCCTCGTTCTCCTGTANAATTCTCCGGCNGGACTTGTCGTGTACTGGACGATGAACAATGTCCTTTCGCTCGTNAAGAATNTTTTNTACAANCTGAAAAATCCGAAGCGGGTGATTTTTGCGCTGTTGTGTGNGNTNNNTGCGNTNNGNTTGATTGCNGCGTTCACGGTGCTTTCGGGACGAAAGACGGCGTTCCGTGCGCTCGTCGTGGCAATCGCAATCGTCCTGCCNNCGNTGCCGTTTTNCGCGCGGAAAATTTCGNCGTTNCTTGAAAAAAGTTTTGTCGGCCTCGANNAAAACAAGCGGCTGCGATTTGCGGCGTTCATGCTTTCCGCNGTGACGCTCGCGCTNCTTGCNGGCTTGGTGATTCCNTCNATGCTGATGGAAAGCGAGCCGGAAAANTANTGNTATGTNGAAAATTATGCGTCGCCGTTNGTGTTTTTGCGCTACACGTTCTATCAGGCGATTGGCTGCTTTGTTCTATGGCCGCTGTGCTTTTACGCGCTTTTTTCCGCAAAAATAAAGAANGCGTTTGCGGTGGGCTTTCCAATTGTGGCGATGTGCGCATTGTTGAACACGTTCGCATTTTCGGGAAACTACGGGCCGATTCTGCCGGAATGCATTTTCATGGAGCCGCAGTTTTTCATGCCGACTCCGNTTTCGTTCGTGCTTAACGTCGTCTTGCTCGCGGTGCTTTTTGCGGCGGTGCTGCTTCTGCTGAAATGGCGGCCNTCGGCGGTCGCTTCGGTGTGCGCCATTGCGTCATTCGCNNTNCTNACGGTTGGCGTGCGCAATTCGGCGAGCATNGCNGGCGCGTTCGCAAANATGACGCCGCCGCAGATTCAGACTGAAATTGTTCCNGCGTATCATCTTTCAAAGGACGGNAGNAATGTCATCGTNCTTATGATGGANCGNTTTTTCATGCCGTTCGTGGAGCGGTGNTTTGAGGAAGATCCGAGNNTGAAAGAAAAATTCGACGGCTTNGTTTTTTACAAGAATACGGTTTCGCTNGCGCCCCGGACGATGACGGGAAGCGTTGGAATTTTCGGCGGCTACAGTTTTACGCCGTGGGAAATCAATGCGCGGACAGACCAGACGCTTCAAGAAAANCACAATCAGGCGTTGCTNACGATGCCCGTGCTTTTCCATGAGGCGGGGTTCGANGTGACGGTTTCNGGACTTCCGTATGAGAANTATCTTGAATATCCTATCGAACAGATGTACGACGGCTATGAGTACGTGAATCGTGCNGAAACGCGCGGNGCNTATTCNGACCTTTGGTATCGCGAGCANNATATGGAAAAGCCGNTGTACCTTGCGCAAAACATCAAGCGGAATTTCATTTGGTTCAGCCTGTTCAAAATGGTTTCGCCTATTTTCAGGCGCGNAGTCTACCATGACGGATATTGGACNTCNTTTTTTTCGTATGACGACGGAATGCCCCGATTNCTCGANAATTATTCCGANNTGGATTATCTTCCGGCTNTGACTGACGCGGACGCGCGGCGCGACAGNTTCATTATGATTGACAACGAGCTTGTCCATGAGCCATATCTGATGGACGCGCCGGATTACGTTCCGTCCGACAAGCCNGTNACGGTTTTCGGCAAGGGCGAATTCGCGCGGGATGCGCATTTCATTACGATGATGGCGGCATCCANAATGCTCGCGCGTTTTTTTGACCGNCTCAAGGAANTNGNNGTTTACGGCAACACGCGGATTGTCATCGTGAGCGANCACGGCACGGGAATNANAGTGCCGGAACTGGAGAACGACATTCCGGGTCTCGGAAAGCAGTCCGTAGTCGCGTCGCTTTTGGTAAAGGATTTTGGTGAATGGGGGGGGGGTAAAGACAGGTTTGGAATTTATGACGAATGCCGATACCCCTGCAATTGCGCTTGAAGGTATTGTTCCAAATGCGAAAAATCCTTTTACGGGCGTTCCGCTCGCGCCTGCCGATAAATCAGAATATGTGAAAATCATGACATCGCAGGCNCAGAGTACGCGCATACGCAAGCAGGCGCGCTTTGACATTGCGAAAGACGAATGGTTCACCGTAAAGGATGATATTTACGTGAATGAAAACTGGAAGCCTTATACTGACATCAAATAGGAGATTAAAATGGAACTTTTGTACATCGACCCGGGCACGGGAAGCATGCTTTTTTCTGTCTTGATTGGGGCGACNGCNACGCTGTACTTTCTTGCGCGGGCAGTTATATTGAAGCTGAAATTCATTTTGGGCGGAAAGAAAGGCGCGGCGGATAAGTCGGCGCANACNTATGTCATTTATAANGAGGACAAGCGNTATCAGAACGTTTTCCGCCCGNTNCTNGANGCGTTCGAGCGNCACGGCACGGAAGTCTCGTACTTCACNTCGTTCAAGGACGACGANGCGTTNANNGCGGGCTANAAGTTNGTGAAGAGCGAGTANATNGGCGAAGGAAACGCGGCGTTCGCGCGGNTGAATNTGCTTTCGGCGGACATCGTGCTTGCGACCACTCCGGGGNTNGGCGTGTANCAGTGGAAGCGCAGCAAGAANGTGAAGCACTACGCGCACATTCTNCACAGTCCGGGNGANGCGACGATGTACCGGCTTTTCGGCATCGACTATTTNGATTCGGTTTTGCTGANCGGCGAATATCAGAAAGANGACGTGCGCTATTTGGAAAAGNNGCGNGGCATNAAGGAAAAAGATTTGCCTGTCGTNGGNTGCACATACCTCGACTTNTANAAGGAGCGNATNGAAAAAATTCCCGCCGANGANAAACACGAATTCACCGTGCTGCTTTCNCCNTCGTGGGGACCGAGCGGAATTCTTGCGAANTACGGCGAACGCTTGCTCGACCCGCTTTTGGCGACCGGCTGGAACNTCATCGTGCGCCCNCANCCGCAGTCGAAAATATCNGAGGCGGAAATGCTCGNNNGGCTNTCNAAAAAATACGANGGCAACGGGAATTTGATTTGGGACTACGAGACCGACAACATCTATTCGATGAAAAAGGCGGACATTATGATTTCGGACTTTTCGGGCATCATCTACGACTACACATTCTTGTGTGACAAGCCCGTGATGTACGTGAACGCCGACATCGAGCTTGCCTTGTACGACGCTTATGACGTTCCCGGACAGAAGCCGTGGCAGGTGAACGCCGTCAANGATTTCGGAATCGAGTTGAAAGAAGAGCAGTTCCCGACGATTAAAGAAGTGATTCAAAACGCGAGCGATTCCGAGGAACTCGCCCGCCGACGCGCCAAGGCAAAGCAGACGGCGTGGCAGTTTGAAGGACAGTCCGGCGAAAAAGTGTACGAATTTATGACGGAAAAAGAACGGCAGCTGAACTTTACAGGTTCAAGCGAACAATGATATAATTTTTGTTTGATAGCGAGGTGAAAAAATGACAGAAAAAGAATTTGATTTGCTGTATGCGGCATACAAGGGAAACGACTTGGCCCCGTTCAGCGCGGAAACGGTTTTCATGTGTGAAAAAAACGGTTGGCTCAAATCCGGCCGCGTGACGGAACAGGGATTTGAAGCGCTCGCCCCATATAAAGTTGACAACGCTATTATCATGGCGGCGGGCAGAAGCCGCCGGTGCATGCCGCTTTCGAACTATCTTCCGAAAGGGCTTTTTGAAATCAAAGGCGACACCATGGTCGAGCGGCAGATAAAGCAGCTCCACGACGCAGGCATCACGCAGATTATCCTTGTTGTCGGCTACCTCAGGGAAAAATACTACGAGATGGCGAAAAAATATAAGGATCTCATCGTCATAGACAACACGGAATGGCAGGAAAAGAACAACATTTCGTCACTGTACGCCGCAAAAGACTATCTCAAGAATTCGTATATCTGCTGTTCGGACAACTGGTTCGCCCATAATGTGTACCGGGAATACGTGTACGATTCATATTACGCCTGCAAATACACGGATGAATTCCTTGACGAATACTGCGTGAAGGCGACCGACAACGACGGCTACATGACGCAGGTGAAAAAAGGCGGCGAAAAATGCTGGTACACCATCGGCGAGGCGTTTTTCAGCAGGGATTTTTCCAAGAAATTCGTCGATCACATGGTGAAGGAATACTACGACCCGGAAGTCAAGTATATGCTTTGGGACGATTTCCAGATTCGCCACATCGATGACTTGAAGCTCAAGGTAAAAGGCTACAGCGACGACGAATGCAAGGAATTCGACACGACCGAAGACATTCTCCAATTCTATCCGAATTTCAAGGATTTCATCGACCAGTTTTTTCAGGAAGAGGAGCTGCTCAACTCGACGACGCGCCTCAACTATCTTTCAAACTACGCGGACACCAAGCAGTATTCCGTTGTTTCGACGGAGCAGCTTTCAGGGCGGCTTCATGTGAACGAGAATCTTTTTGGACCGAGCCAAAAATGCCTTGACGTTTTCCATGCGGCGACGATGCAGGATTTGAGCCTGTACGACCTTACGCGGGAAGACGAGCTTGCGGCTGAAATTTCCAAAATGACGGAAATTTCGACGGACTCGATTTTCATTCATTCCGGCTCTTCCGATGTCATCAAGACGATTATGACAATCGTATTGAATGCCGACGACACGGTGCTGATTTCGGCTCCAGCGTGGAACTATTACAAGTCAGTCGTGGAACTTCGCCACGCAAAAGCCGAATATTACGACGTAAAGCCGGGCGCGGATTCCTACGAATTCGACACGGAAGGACTTCTGAAAAAGGCGAAGGAAACGAAGGCTCGCATCATCATAATCACCACGCCGCACAATCCGACCGGCGCAGTCATTTCGCGCGGCGACCTCGAGCGCGTCATCAAGGAAAATCCTGCTTCGCTTGTCATCGTTGACGAGGCGTATTTCGGAATGTCGGATGTCACTTATGACGCGAAATTCCTTTTAAACGCATACACGAACGTTGTCTTTGCCCGCACGTTCTCAAAACTGTACGGGCTTGCCGGAGTTCGGATTGGCTATGGACTTTGCACGCCTATGGCAAAGCAGGTGTTCAAGCTTGACCTAAATCCATTCCGTGTGAGCAACCTCGGCAGAAAAGCTGCTATTGCTGCGCTCAAAGACAAGCCGTACTATGCAAAGCTTTCAAAGACAATCAGCACCGTCCGCCAGAATTTCATCGATGAAATCAACAAGATGAAAGGAATCAAGGCATTCAAGTCGGCGGCAAATTTCATCTTCATCCATTTTGACGGAATTGACGTGCAGAAGCTCAAGGATTACCTTGCGGAAAACGGAATCCTCGTGCGCCTGTGGACCGAAGGCGGACAGCTTTCCATGAGAATCACCGTCGCCCCGAAAGAAGAAATGGACAAGACGCTCAAGCTGATTGCCGCGTTCTGCGATAACGGGGGGGGGGGTATTTAGCAGACTGAAATTCCGCACGGCGGGATTCTTTCGGCAAAAACAAAGAAATGCAGCATTCTGCATCCGCGCCGTTCTGTCTCCTTTTTCAAAGGCATGGTCATATAAGACCGCCGCAAAAGGAGGCAGATAATGCAGGCTATAATGCTCGCGGCGGGCATGGGAAAACGCCTTGGCCGTTATACGAAAAATGGCACAAAATGTATGGTGCAAGTGAACGGCAAGGCTCTGATAGAATATGCCATTGAATCGCTCGTGCTGGCGAAAATCTCACGGCTCGTTCTTGTGGTCGGGTACAGGGCTGACACGCTTAAAAATTTTATCGCCGCTAAATTTAACGAAGAAAATTTGCGCGGAATGAAAATTGACTACATTGAAAATCCGATTTATGACAAGACAAACAACATATACTCCCTCTACCTTGCAAGAAACGAGCTTTTGCGCGATGACACGATACTCCTTGAAAGCGATGTGATTTTCAAGCCAAGCGTGATTTCCGAACTTGTCGCGTCCGATGAAAAAAATATGGCCGTCATTTCTCCGTTTGAAAGTTGGATGGATGGTACATGCACGCTCCTTGACGAATCGAAAAACATCGTGGGCATAGTTGACAAAAACCATTTCAATTGGTTCGACACCAAGGATTACTACAAGACGGTAAACATTTACAAATTCTCGTCTGAATTTTCCGAGCAATACTACATTCCTTTTCTTGAGGCGTATCAAAAGGCGTTTGGCAAAAACGAATACTATGAGCAAGTGCTGAAAGTGCTTTCGTTCTTGAGTTCTGCGTCCTCTCTTAAGGGATTTGTTGTTCCCGGTAACGACTGGTACGAAATTGACGATGCCGCCGACCTTTCAATCGCGACGGACAGATTTTCAAGCGGCGCGAAAAAAATCGAACGGTTTAAAGCGCGATACGGCGGCTACTGGCGTTTCCCGGACATGCTGGATTTTTGCTATTTGGTAAATCCTTATTTTCCGCCACAGAAAATGATAGATGAAATGACGGCGAGTTTCTCCACCTTGCTTTCACAGTATCCGAGCGGCGCGGAACAAGAAAGCCTTTTGGCGGCAAAAATTTTCAATGTGCTTCCCTCGCAAATCGCAGTCGGAAACGGTGCCGCCGAGTTGATTTCATCGCTGGCAAGAACTTTGGAAAAATTCGACGGCAAGAAAATTGCCATTCCATATCCCACATTCAACGAATATCCCGAAAGATTTGCAAATATGGAAACCGTCGCGGTAAAAGTGGACGAGAATTTTTCCTACAGCGAAAGCGACATTTTGCGAACGGTGGAAAAAGAAAAATGCGACTTTGTGCTCTTGATAAATCCTGACAATCCGAGCGGAAATTTTATCGGGAAAGATGAGATTTTGACGCTCGCAAAAGAATTGCGTTTCTTGAACTGCAAGCTGATTTTTGACGAGAGCTTTATTGATTTTGCGGAAAAAGAAATTCGCTATTCGCTTTTGAACGAAAGCGTTCTGGAAGATAATCAAAATTTAATCGTGATAAAGTCAATCAGCAAAAGTTATGGCGTTCCGGGATTTAGGCTTGGCGTAATTGCATCTTCTGACGGCGAATTGATTCATAAAATCAAAAAACTGAATTCCATTTGGAATATAAATTCATTCGGAGAATATTTCCTTCAAATCTACGAAAAGTATTCAAAGAGCTATTCTGCCTCTTGCGATAAGATTGCGGACGAGCGAAAAAGGTTTTCTGCGGAACTCTCAAAAATCAACGTCGTGAAAGTGTATCCGAGCCATGCAAATTTTGTGCTGTGCAAGATTGAGGGAAGTGTGTCCGGCACGGAACTGACGCTCCAAATACTTGAAAAAGCAAATATCTTCATAAAGGACTTGAGCGGAAAAAAGGGCTTTGAAAACGGTAATTTCATTCGCCTTGCCGTAAGAAGCCCAGAAGAAGATGACAGGCTGCTTGTGGCAATGAGAGATATTTTAGGCGGCAGCAAAAATGCGGGCTGAAACTTTTTCGCCCGCCATCCAACTTTACTCCAAAAACACGGTGTCAAGCCAGTGCATACGGTTTTCGCACCACTGTATCAGGTAGTCGGTTTCGCTTTGGTATGTTTTTCGGGTGCGGTAGCCGGGGGCGCGCGGCCACACGGAACTTCCGATGATGTGCCAGACGGAATCGTTCAGCTCGGCGGCTTCGGTCAGGCGATCTGCCTGCGCTTTTAGCCAGACGAGCGACTCTTCTAGGGCGGGGCGCGTTTCCCAGTACCGCTCCTTTACGGCGCGCACGAACTGATCGTCGCCGAACAGTTTGTTGTACCAATAATCCTGATTGATGAGAAATCCCTCCGCGTCTTTTGCGGCGGTCGAATTCTCCTCGGGGTCAAAAGAATGGAAGTGCGAAATCCACACGCTGTCGCTGAGCAGGGAAGTGTAGCCGCCGGCACAGCCGGTGCTGCCTTTTGCCGTGTTCCCGAATGCGATGTCATGATCCCACGCCGGCCCCATAAAAAGTTTCTCTCTGCCGTAGTCATACGTCATGAACACCGAGTTGTAAAATTTCGCGTCGTAATTCTTGGAGAATTCTGCCAGCAGGTACCAGTCCACGAAAGATGCCTCGTCGAAATGCCGCCTGTGGCCGATACTGTCATCCGAATACAGGATGTGCTCAAGTTCAAGGATTTTTTCCGCCCAGCGGACGTAGTTCTCCTCGGAAGATTCCGGCTGGCGGATATGAAAATCAAGCCCGTCAATTCCCCGGAAACTGTGCGGCCGCCCGTCGTGGCTGTCGATTTCCGCGAGGAAGCCTTCGCCCGCAAACGAAATGCGGTTTTCCGTGATGTCGATTTTTTCCGTCAGCCCGTACAGGCCAAGATATTTTCCGTTCACGAAAAGCGTGATGAATTCCGAGGAAGGCGTCCACGGCATCCTGTCCCACACCGTGTGCGCGAGATGCTCTGCATAATAGTTGCGGAGCATGGAACGGTCGAGGGCGTTCGCCATGAGAATCCATTTCTGCGAGGACGGAAAGCCGGCAAGGGGGCGCGGCTCGTCCAGCTTCAGGAGGTACGGCTTTTTCTGCGTGAGCGGCGTTTTCCAGGTGGAATTCCCGTGCCCGCGGATTTTGCACCGTCCCGAAAATTCGCCGAAACTATACGAGGCTTTCACGTATTTGTCTTTCCGCTTTATCGGGCTGTTATTGTCGGTCTCAATCAGGAGGACGGGAAAGCCAAGCTTTTCGCACTGTTCCACCGTAACGCTCCGTTTTGCCGATGTCAGGAATGCGAATACCGCGCCAAGCGAAAGCAGCAGCAGGAACAGGCTGAAAAAGACGGAATATCGTCGTATGAACATTCTAGTAGGTGACTTCCCCGTCGTGGGCAAGCAGTGACGAAGAAGTGACCGCGCTCAGCGCGGCGATTTCCTGCACGAGCGGAGCGTCTTCCTTCGCACGCACTTCAATGACGAGGTTGATTTTGTTGTCCGCAAGGGTGCGGCTTTTTACGGCGAACACCTTGCAGTGCCTGCGCACCGCCGCCATGATTTCTTCCTCAAGCGCGTATCCTTCCCCGCTCACCATGAGGATTTTCGGCGCGCGGGCAACCGGGATTCGGTCAAACACGAACAGCGCGATCGTCAGCACGAACGCGAGGACGCACGAAATCTGCGCGAGACCTGCGCCGCAGATAATCCCGGTCGAAATCGCCCAAAACAGGAACACTAAGTCCATCGGATCTTTGACCGCCGTGCGGAAACGGACGATAGAAAGCGCGCCGACCATACCGAGCGAAATGACGACGCTCGACTGAATCGTCAGGATTACCGCTGCCGTAATCAGCACGAGCGCGGGGAGCGCGATGTTGAACGACTTCTGGTAGAACGTCTTGCGCGTGAGCAGCCGGTACGCAAAGAAAATGTACAGCGCGAAGAACGCCGAAATCAGGAACACGACGATGATGTTCTCAGGAGTCGCGTCATAGCGGGTGAATCCTTGGATAAAGGATTTCTTGAAAATGTCTTTAAAAGTCATAGCCACCTCTCATACGGTATTTTCTGCAAAGATAATATTTTGAGAACGAAGTCCATTGCAGTGCGCTTGTCTGCAACGCCTCGTTTATGAAGTCCGGCAGGAATCCGTCGAATTTCACTTCCATCATGTCCGTTCCAACGGGAAGCACGGGGCGGAACGGCGCGTTCCCGTCAAAGAAGCGTTCTATTTTGTCCGAGCTTCTGAGATTGCGGTCGAACGTGACGCGCACGTTTCCTTGCTCATAGACGAACGGCACGCGCTCGTAGGCGACAATCACCACCGGCTTGAGCGCGCGCATGTGCATCTGCATGATCAGTTTTTTCAGGAGATACGGAGTGTCGCCGTTGAACGCGGGAATGATACCGCCCAATATCTGCTCGCAGACGGTACGCGGGATTGGGCAGGAAATTTTCCGGCACATTCCCCGTTCCTTTTGTTTCAGCTCAAGGGAAATGCGCTTGTCCGAGCAGTTGTAAATGCGTATGCGGAATTTCTCGCGGGGGTCGGTGCCGTCTTCGTTTTCAAAATAGCAGGTGTCGTACAGGTCGTCAAAATAAACGCTCCTGATAGAATACCCCCCCCCATTAGCGAAGCGGTCAAGCCGCATCACGGAAGCGACGCGGGCTTGCTGAACGGCGAGCAGACAGCCGGGAGAAACATACTTGTGTTCATTTCGGTACTTTTTGTGCAATTCCATGAGAAAACAGTTCGTTTCAAGAAAAATCGGTTTCCGAACATTCGGTAACTTGAAAAATATTATATGTCATCTTAAAGAAAATTGTCAAGGCAGTAACGCCAAGCTGCCCGTCCTGAGTACAAGACAGGACCCCCCCCGTCACCAGCACAGATAGCCCTCAATCCAGCACACCAGCTTGTCGTCGTCGCTTGTCGGCTTGATTGTCGAAGTGATGTCAACATTGGTCAGTATGAGCGTCCAGCCGCCGCTGATGGGTATGACGAGCGGGTCGTAACGTACTGTGTCTTCTTCTTGCGGGATGAAAGGAGTCAGCGCGTCGGTGAGGTCTATGTCCTGTCCATGTATCGTTGCGAATATGCCTTTTTCGCTTGTGTCGCATTCATAGGGGTCAATTCGTTTCATATATGAGAACGCAGACACGTCGATCGTTATTGCATCAGGGACATTTAGAGAGAATTGCACCTTCGTTTTTTCGCCATACTTCGCCTCCTCGGTGGTAAAGCCGAACGTTGTCTCAAAATCTTCTACATCATAAACCTGCGCCCATTTTGGCATTGAGGGAGAGTCGTACTTGAGCCAGAGCGCGTGCCATGATTCATACACGGTGCGTTTTTCTTCCGCCGACAATGCCTCTGCCGCGCCTTTTGCCACGGGAACGCCGTTTGCGAGCAGGTCGTGCGCACGGTAAACGCGCACGATGCGGGCGACTTGGCTGCGCATTGCCACGTCTATGACGTTGAGCGGCGTCGCGCTTCCCAAAATGCACAGCGCGGCAAAAATGAGGAACGAGCCGCGCACGTACTTTCCGCCCCGCACGAGCGTCAGCGCGTACGATGCGACGCTGAAAATAATATACATCAGGCTTGCCACACGCGCGGGCGTGTAGCCGTAAGCGTCAATCCGAATGGCGAACGCCGCGATTTGCGCCGCCGCCAACGGCAGCAGGAAAATCGCGCCGTACTTTCGGAAAAACGCGAGGAACGGGCTTTCATAGGGCAGCGCGGCAAAATAGAAGAACAGGAAGAAGCCCGTCGCGAGCGAGACGAACGGATTGATTTTTCCCACCGGCATGGTGAGCGTGAACAGGCATTTGAGCAGGTACGCGTACAGCACGGCGAGCAGCGCGATTCCGATCGGCAGCAGAATGCGCAGTATGATGACTTTGTAGGCGGCAGGCAGGGAAATCTGCTCGCGCTCGCGCGCCGCAAACGCGATGAAAATTCCCGCTTGCACGGCTATGAGCGGCAGGAACACGAGCAGATATAATACGACTTCTCTTCCCGCATCGGGGAGTTCGACAATCAGTTCCGTGAACGCAAAGAAGACTACCAAAAGTCCCGCCATCGCGCAGAGGCTTGCAATGCCCGCAATCAGTGCCGAAATCACGCAGTTTGGAATGGTCAGCTCGATTCCCTGCGCCCGCGCCAAAAGGAACACGATTCCCGCCGCCAGTGCGAACGGCACGCCGGGCAAAAGCAGGAACGTAAAGCAATACGCTTTATTGATAAGCGAAAAAAGCGGCGGCAGCGCAAACAGCGACACCGCAAAAACGACCGCCTGCGCCACAAGCTGAACGCGCCGCCCGTGCTGCCTTTCCAAAATCAGCTGCGCCAGCACCGAAAGCAACATTCCCCAAACGCCCGCCCAGGCAATCCGTTCCGTGAGTTCGTCCGATCCATAGAAAAAATTGAAGGAAAAAATGAGCGAGAGTGCCACCGCCGCCACAATCCCCAGAACGAACAGCGCGGGAAACCGCGTCGCCGCAGGCTTCACCGAACGCCACAATTTTGAAAAAACACCCGGTTTGTGCAAAGAAAAACGTGCCATGCGCACAGTCTACCGCAAATGTTGCGGCAGAGCAACCCCGGAATAATGCGGGCAAACAAAAAGGCGGGGCAAATCCCCGCCTGTAACGCATGCTGTGCGGCTTTACTTCACGATGTCCGCGAGTGCCTTTTTCATGCCGTTTTTCTGAATGTCCGCCAAATGTGCCGCCACGCTTGATTCAAGTTCGGCGTACTTGGTCAGATCCTCATGCCAGAAATCCGTGTTGGCAAGCACTTTGTGCGCGATTGTCGCCGCGTCTTTGGTCTCTTTGTTGAGGTTCGCAAAGAATTCCAGTACCGGCGGCACGTCATGGTTGGCATAAGTGCCTTCGTCGCGTTTTGACTCAAGGTACTGCTTGCCTTTTTCGTCGGTCTTGATTTCCGTGCCGTTGTAAAAGGCGATGAGCGCGGCGAGCGAGAACGAAAGCAGTTTGGGTACGCGGCCGGTCTTTTCGATTGTCTGCGTGATGCTCGGCAGACAGCGCGTCCAGTATTTTGCCACGGAGTTCAGCGAGATTTCGATCAGGCGGTGCGGNTTGAACGGATTNTGGAAGCGCGCCCATACGTCGTTCGCGTAGCCTTTNAGNTCTTCCTGNTCNCCGTCGATNGACGGNATGATTTCGTTGAAGATGATGTCGTGCATGAATTTGTGCGCGTCCGCGTTGGGCGTGTTGAAGCCGCTGCCCACTTTTTCCGCNCAAACGATGTCCTGCACGTAATCGCACCCGGCAAGGAACGCCGCAAGGACGGAAGANGTGTGCGCNCCGTTCAGAATGCGGACTTTGCGCGTGTGGTAGTAGTCCATNTTCTGCACCCACTTGACCGAAAGCCCCGCCTTGANGAGCGGCAGTTCGTCNTCATGCGGNTTTGCGGATTCNATGACCCAAAAATGGAACAGTTCGGCAGAATCGAGCAGTTTGTCCTCATAGCCNAGCTTTTCGCACAGGCATTCCGCNTGCGTCTTGCCGTTCTCTTCTTTTGCAAGGAGCGGGAAATAGCCCGGAACGATACGGTCAACCANGCAGGANCAGACATCGCAGTCGTTGTTGAACCAGTTGATGAAGTCCGGNCCCAAATGCCAGTCGCGCGCATGCTGCAAGATGCAGATACGCAGATTCAAGCCCGCGTCGTCGCTCAGCTCGCACGGAATGATAATCAGNCCTTTGTCNTGCGCNCCGTTGAATGCCTGAAAGCGGCGGTACAGNAACGCGGTGAGCTTGCCGGGATATGANGCCTGCGGCTTGTCGTNCAGNTTNACGGACGGGTCGTATACGATGCCCGCTTCGGTCGTGTTGGAGACGACAAAGCGCAGGTCGGGNTTTTCCGCACAGGCGATGTAGTCGTCAAAATGCGTGTACGGGTTGATTGAGCGGCTGACCGAATTGATCGTGCGCGTCTCAACGGTNGGTTTGCCGTCGCGCATNCCGCGCAGNACGGTGGTGTACAGNTTGTTCTGCTCGTTCATTGCGTCAATCATGCCCTTTGCGAGCGGNTGCACGATGACGATGTTGCCGTTGAATCCTGCCTTTTCGTTGGCAATATCAATCTGCCAGTCCACNAANGCGCGCAGGAATCCGCCTTCACCAAACTGAAGCACTTTTTCGGGACGTTTTACGGTTTTTACCACGTCTTTAATCGACTTTAAAGCCATTGCTGAACCTCCGGAAGTTCATTTTTGCGAGATATATCTGAGCGATTATTNTACNGTATCTTGCGCAAAAAGTCAAAAACTATCNGCGTGCCGGCGGAAATCGGTGCNATTCCGTAGAAAAAGATAAAAAAACCGTTTGGACAAAACAGACCGACTTGTAAAAATTCCGACATCGGTATAAAATATTCAATAAAGAGTGTGGTATGGCAGTTCGTCCCGCAAAAAAAAACGGATTCGTATTGTTCTCAGACCGNGACGGNGCGGCAAAAATGCTGTCGTTTTCCAAGGTGAATGANCAGGCGGACGAATGGTTTNGCGCCGTTTTGGCAAAAAAGGACGCNTTGCCCGCCGTGTCGTCGTTTTCCGTACATGCCGGGCAGCTGCTTGTCATCAGNACGCTNAAAGGCGAGCTGCTCCNCNCGAACGACCGGGAAAAAATGCTGCGGGCTTTGGCGCAGTTTTTGCCGCAGGTCGGCATAAAGTCGGCGGCGGTTTTNGTGCGGGAAAAAGCGCAGTCCGCGTTTGTCGGCGGGTTTTTCGGCAGTCGGAACATCGACCTNACGTCCGTTGCCGCTGTTTGGTCATCGCCTGTTTCCCGAACAGTTGGGCGCNTATTTTAGGAAAGGTGTCTATTTTGTCTGCCCGTTTGCCTTGGGNGACGACGGATTCGGCTACGTGATTTTTGGCAGTGCCGACATTGACTTTGCGGTGTACCGCGATGTGGCAAAGGCGATTGGCGACGTGTTGCAGAATGTCCGCCTTTTTGACACGCTGACGGNNGCNAAAAATGCCGCGGAACGTGCCGTGCGNGAAAAAACCGAATTCTTTGCCAACAGGGGAGNTGATTTCTGCGACCTGCTGACGGATTTGTCCGTAAAAATCACGCAAATGGAAGCGAACGTTGCGNNAGGCATTCTGGACGCGGATATTTTGGANGAGCAGNTGCTGTTCCTCAAGTCGCAGGTCGTGGCGCANTTGGAAAAGACGGAGACGGTGATCGAGCTGTTGCGNGCGCAGGCGGAAGATGTGCCNATGGACAAGAATTTGTTTTCCGTNGCGTCCGTCCTGCCGCCCGAANTCGCGCCGTCCGCCGCCGGACTGCCGCTCCTGTTCGGCGACACCAANCGGATTGAGAAAGCCGTGCGCATTTTTTGGGAGAANAGCGGCAATGCCGTTTCNGTCAGCGCGGAAGCGGACGGCATACACCTTTCGTTTGANTCNGCGNANTTTGACTGGCAGCANCCGTTGCTGTTGCTTGCGGAAAAAAATATCCTTTTACAATACGGCTTTGTGCAGAAATCGAACTTTTCGGCACAAATCGTGCTGCCGTATCCNAACCTTGCGGGCTTGCCGCCGCTTGCGCCCGGCATGGCGGCAAAAAAGATATACGCGCTTGCGCCGACGGAAAAACAGTCGTTGCTGTCGCTGCCCATAGAGCCGTTTCCCACGGCGGTCGTGCAAGCAATGCAGGACGATGAGGCGGTCATGCTCTATTGGGACTCGGACGGCATGTCCGTCGATATGGGGGTAAAACTGTACGCGTTCCGCCATGACGAGCGGCTTTCGCGNGTGCCNNTGCTNTGCTACGACGAATCGCTTGCGGGNCAGACGTTCATAACGGCGTTGCGGCAGAAAGTCAGNATGCAAAAAAAGGGAACGGTTCTGTTTATCGACGCGCGGCGCACCCGCTACGGTTCTTGGGCGACNGACGAAAACGCGCTGTCCGTNCTGTCCCTTGCAGACTTTGAGGCCGTGCTTGAAGAGGTNATGCCCGCGCTNATCGTGTTTGAAAGCGTGGACGTGGCGGGAATCAAGCGCGTCCGTTCTAATCCGCGCACCGTGCTCGTTCCTATTCTGGTCATTCCGTATAACACCGTCTCCGAAGCCGAGGTTGACTTTCTGTGCGACCTTCCGCGGGTCATTCTGTGCAACCGCGGCGCGGTGGAATCCGAACTGTTCGGCGCGCGTATGCTCGAAATCTTGGGCGGCGACGAGCCGTTGCCGTCACATACGGGCGCGCTCATCAAAAAAGCAATCCTTTATCTGAACAAAAACTTCTCGCAGCAGATCGTCCGCTGGAAATTGGCGGACACCGTGCACGTTTCCGAGGATTATTTGACAAGAATTTTTCATAAAGAGCTCGGTTTGTCCTTGTGGGAATATCTAAATCGGTATAGAATATACCTAGCGGAGAGACTGTTGCTGGAGACGAACGATACGGTCTATGAGATAGCCGAGCGTATCGGTTTTCAGGACAAGGCGTATTTTTGCCGTGTATTCAAAAAGATATACGGCATATCGCCGGGCAAAATACGTGCAAAACAGAGCGTTTAAAGTCGGTTTTGTCCAATAAGATGTAAGCAGTTTACAACCATTTCGTTATACTATAGAGAATGAGGTTAGATATGAACGAAACACAAACAACGGTTCTCAAGGCCCCTAAAAAGGACCTTTGGAAAGACATCAAACGGCACTTTTCGGTTTATGTGTTGCTCATTATTCCGTTAGTGTATTACACCGTCCTTAAATACGGTCCGATCGTCAACGGTCAGATTGCGTTTAAGGACTTCTCGCCGCTTGATGGTGTGTGGGGAAGTAAGTGGATCGGCTTCGGCAATTTCATGGCCTTCTTCAAGTCATTCTATTTTGGTGAGCTGCTGCGCAACACCATTTTGTACAGTCTGGCAAAGCTGATCATCTCCGTGCCGCTGTCCGTTATTCTGGCGGTCGCCTTGTACGAATGTACGCGCAACACGTTGCGCCGCGTCGTGCAGACTATGGTGTATCTGCCGCACTTCCTTTCTTGGGTTATCATGTACGGTATTCTGCTTGCCCTGCTCGCACCGGGCGACGGTATCGTGAACGACATCATCGAGTTTATTGCGGGCAAAGAGGCGCGCTATGACTTCTTGACGCAGACCAATTCATTCCCCGTTATCGTCGTTCTTTCGGACGCGTGGAAAGAGATGGGTTGGGCTGCCATTGTCTTTATTGCGGCGTTGATGGGCATTGACGGCACGTTGTTTGAGGCCGCCATGGTCGAAGGCGCGACGGCGGTTCAGCGCGTGTGGTACATCACCATTCCTTCAATTAAGCCGGTTATCGTTACGGTCGTTCTGCTTAAGCTGGGCACGATTTTGGACGCGGGCTTCAACCAAATGTTCATGCTGTATTCAATCCCGGTGTATTCGGTCGCGGATATTATCGATACTTGGGTGTACCGGCAAGGTTTGTTGCAGTTCCAGTTTGCGCTTGCGACGGCGGTCGGTATTTTCAAGGGCGTTATCGGTTTCTTGTTGGTTCGTATTTCTAACACGGTCGTTAAGAAACTGACCGATTCGGCACTTATCTAAGGTGGAGTAAAACAATGGAAAAACCAAAGACAGTTAAATTGACAGCAGGTGACCGGACCTTTTACGTGCTGGTCGATGTATTCCTGATTTTCATTTTCGTCATCATCCTTGTTCCTATGTGGAGTACGGTTGCGCAGTCGTTCCGTCCGAACGGGTACTTGTACTCATATTTGGAAGCAATGTTCCGTCCGTGGGATTGGAAAATCGATGCGTACAAGGCATTGCTTGGCAACGCGGGCTTTCTGACGGCGTTTTGGAACTCTCTGAAGATTTTGGTCTTCGGCGTGGTGACGGCGTTGTTCCTGACCGTTCCGCTCTCATATTGTATGTCCGTGCAGGACTTGCCGGGACGCAAGCTGCTGAACTGGTACGTGCTTATTCCGTACTTGTTCAACATCGGTCTGATCCCGACGTACTTGGTCGTTACGGGCCTGGGCTTTACCGATCACTTGGCGTCGGTCTTTATTCCGGGCGCGGTCGGCACGTACAACTGTCTGATTATGCGCGGCTTCTTTGAGGGCATTCCCGAATCATTGAAAGAGTCGGCGCGCATTGACGGTGCCGCAGAATGGTACGTGTTGATTTCTATCATCCTGCCGCTGTCAAAGCCGATTTTGATGTCTATCGGCCTGTTCTACGGCGTGAACTTCTGGAATGACTTTATGCACCCGTTGCTGTACATTCAGAACTCATACTTGCAGCCCCTGCCTATCCTGTTGCGCAACATTCTGTTGGGTGCTTCAATGAGCGAAGTCGTTGAGGCGACGGCGTTTGGCGACGCGCCGGTTGAGGCAATCAAAGCGGCATCGGTATTCCTTTCTGCCATTCCGATGATCATTGCGTACCCGTTCATTCAGAAATACTTTACCAAAGGTACGATGTTGGGTGCGGTTAAGGGTTAATGCCTTTTATTGTGTAACGATTTGGTCGGACAGTACGTTTAAGTATTGTCCGATTTAGTTGTGTAAGCGTGTCGCAAGATGCGCTTTAGAATCGAATTTCATTTGTTTTCATAACGTGAGGAGGAAAACATGAAAAACTTGCTGAAGAATTTGGCACTTGCTGCCCTTATTCTTGCGATTGCTACCCCCGCTTTTGCGGCAAAAAAGTGGAAGGTAAACAAGGACGGCACAGTTGACATTGAACTGTGGTATGGCGCGGCTGTTACCGAAGCAGGGCCGCCGCCGGCTGACTGGATTGCATACAAGATTATCCGCGACAAGCTGGGCATTAACTTGATTGCAACGATGCTCCCGTCATCAGAAAATGACCAGTTGCAGAAAATCAATGCGGCTGGCGCGGCTCGCTCATTGCCGGATATTTTTATGTGCGGCGATCAGGCGTTCCAGAACTTGGTCAAGCAGCGGCTCGTCGCAGAAGTGGACGATATGTATGCTATGATGCCCAACCGCACCAAGCTGCTGTACGACAAGGATTCCCGCGACAAGTCATCAGCGACCGGTCCGGACGGCAAGGTTCATTCGTATGGCCTGGCACAGCCGGGAACGATTGTCCGCAACGAAGGCGTTATCATCCGCGAAGACTGGCTCAAGCATTTGGGTCTGAAAGTGCCGAAGACGACCGATGAGTACGTGGAAGTGATGAAAGCGTTCACCACGCGTGACCCGGACGGAAACGGCAAGGCTGACACCTACGGCTTTGGCGCGTTCTTGGAGACAAAACCGATCAGCTTGGGCTTGGGCGTTCGCTTTGACCCGTTGTTCGGCGCGTATGGCGTGGCCGGTACGTGGAACTTGACCAAACGTGCTGCCGGTCTGAACATCAAGAAGCCGGAATACTTTGACGCGATGACCTATGTCAAGGGAATCGTGGACGCAAAGATTATCGACCCGAACTGGCTGGCATACAAGAAGGACGACTTCCGTGCCGCATGGAAACAGGGCCGCTTTGGTATTTTCCGCGAGCAGAACATGGCTCTGCACGGCGAGTCAAACTACACGCCGTTCGACAACAACTTCCCGAACGGCGACTTGGTCGTTATCGATCCGCCGGTCGGTCCGAAAGGGCTTTCTTCTGCCGGTGCGTATGAGCAGTCATACCGCACGTTCTGCCTTGCCGCGCAGACTGCGAACGACAAGCTGAAGATAAACGGTAAGATGGTGAGCAAGAAAGAGAAGATTGCACAGCTGCTTGAATGGATGTCTTCTGACGAAGGCTACTACCTGCTTGGCTACGGTGTTGAGGGCGTGAACTACGTCAAAGGCCCGAACGGTGCGCCGACTGAAGTTGGTCTGCCCGACCCGAAGAAAGGCTGGGGCAAATCTGCTATGCAGCCGCTGACGCAGTTGCGCAACATGGTCTACTACAACGGCGACGCGGAGCTGGAGACTCGCTACGGCTCATACACGACGGCAAAGTCAAAGAAAGTGCTGTCTCCGTTGAAGACGTTGCGCGTCATGCAGTCAAAGCCGTGGACGGCTTGCAACGGCGTTTCAAAGCTTGACCAGCCGACCGCTGACGTTGAGCGTTTCTACAACCAGGGTATTTCAGAGTTCATGACGGGCAAACGTCAGCTGACCAAAGAAAACTGGAATGCTTGGCTTGCAGAGTTCGACAAGAACGGCGGCAAGGCTTGGGAAGATGCGTGTCTCAAGATTGCTCGCGAAGCAAATCTTCTGAAATAGTCTGACCTAACCGTCACTCTTGAACGGCACTTGTTTCTGCAAGTGCCGTTTTTGTTTGTACTGCGGCACATATATGCAACTGGCATGACGTATCAGTCTAACTAGAATGATGCATCATATTAGTTAGAATCACGCATCATATTAACTAGAATGACGCATCATATTAGTTAGAATGACGCGTCATACTAACTAGAATGATGCGTCAGCCTGACTGGCATGACACGATTTGCCGCAATGGACAATACGCGCTATCCGCGCTATAGTACATCGTATGAAGAACACTCAAAAAAAAGAACTTGCCGTATGCGGTTTGAATGCGGTAAAGGCACTGGCAGCCGTGCATGGCGACAAAATCCGGCGGCTGTATTTTACCCAGGATCGCAAGTTTGACTTTGGCGAAATCTGCAAGCAGATGGCGGCGCGGAAAGCACCGTACAATATGGTGGAATCCGAGGACTTGGAAAAACTATGCGGCAGCGTACATCATCAGGGCGTGGTGGCGATGATGGAAGAGCCGCGTATCGTTACGCTCAACAGCGATATTACCGACGAATGGCTACACCGCAAGGAAAGCGCGATTCTGCTTGACCGCGTGGGAAACGCGAACAATTTGGGTGCGATTGTGCGCAGCGCGGCTTTTTTCGGCTTTAAGCATATCATCATTCCGCTTGACGAGGCGCAGAGCAGCATTACGACCAGCTCGTACCGGGTGGCGCAAGGCGGCATGGAATACGTGCATATCTATTGCGTGCATTCTATGGTGCGGCTGTTGCAGGCAATGAAAGGCAAAATGGTACGCATTGGCACGGACGTTGCGGCGGATAAGCCAATCAGCGCGATTGGCTCGCTGCGCGGGGGCAAGCCCGTGCTTGTCGTGCTGGGCAACGAGGAAAACGGCATTGCCAAGGACGTGCGCCAGCACTGCGATTATATGGTGACAATTCCCCATGGCGCGGGCGAGCGGCAGCTGGAAAGCCTGAACGTGGCGCAAGCGTCGGCGATTATTCTGTACGAATGCAGCCGTTCGTAACATAAAAAAGGCAACCGCTTTATGGGAGGTTGCCTTTTTTGTCGGACCGTTGCCTGCGGGTGCGGTTTATGAGAACAGCGGCGTAGACAGGTAGCGGTCGCCGGTATCGGGCAGGAGCACGACGATTGTCTTGCCTTCGTATTCGGGGCGTTTTGCCAGCTGAATGGCAGCCCACAGTGCCGCGCCGGAAGAAATGCCCGCCAAGAAGCCTTCGGTTCGGGCGAGTTCTTTGCCCGTCGCGAACGCAGCTTCGTTTTCTACCGTGATGATTTCGTCAATAATCTTGGTGTTCATCGTTTCGGGGACAAAGCCTGCGCCAATGCCTTGGATTTTGTGCGGACCGGCAATGCCTTTTGAGAGCACGGGAGAAGCCGTCGGCTCAACGGCAATCAGCTTGATGCCGGGCTTTTTTGATTTGAGGAATTTACCCGCGCCGCTGATTGTGCCGCCCGTGCCGACTCCCGCGACGAATGCGTCAATGTTGCCGTCGGTGTCTTCCCAAATTTCCGGGCCGGTCGTCTTTTCGTGGGTTTTGGGGTTCACTTGGTTGGTGAACTGCCCGGGAATAAAACTGTGCGGCGTGGTGCGCGCAAGCTCTTCCGCCTTTTCAATCGCGCCTTTCATGCCTTTGGTGCCGTCGGTCAGCACAAGCTCCGCGCCGTATGCCTTGAGCAGGTTGCGGCGTTCGATTGACATGGTTTCGGGCATGGTGAGGATGATCCGCAGTCCGTAACTTGCCGCCACCGAAGCCAAGCCAATGCCCGTATTGCCGGAAGTCGGCTCAATGATGACCGACTCGTTGGTCAGCGCGCCCGACGCAAACGCATCGTCAATCATTGCCTTGGCAATGCGATCCTTTACGCTTCCCGCCGGGTTGAAATACTCCAGCTTGGCGATAATCCGTGCCTTTAATCCTTGTTTCTCTTGCAGATTTTTCAGCTCGAGCAGCGGCGTGCGCCCGATTAAATCCGTAATGCTTGTCGCTATGTGTGCCATATAGCCTCCTCTTAATTACCTATAGGAATGATAGGTTATGTTGCGATAAAAGTCAACTGCTTTGCCGAAAAATCGTGCTAAATCATGTAGTTAAAATATTCGCTTTCCGTGTCGCTGTGGATAAGGTCGTCAAGCGTAATGCCCGCGAGGTAGTCGGTAATTACTTTGTTCAGCCCTTGCCACAGTTTGAGCGTCGGGCAGGAATCCTTGCGCGGGCAGGTGTTGACGGGTGTCTCCAGGCACGAGACGGACGCGAGCGAGCCTTCGGTAATGCGCAGGATTTCGCCCACGCTGTATGCTTCGGGACGTTTTGCCAGTTTGTAGCCGCCTTGCGGGCCGCGCACACTGAGCAGCAGCCCGAACTTGCTCAGAAGCGACGTGATTTGTTCAAGGTATTTAATGGAAATATTCTGCCGTGCGGACACGTCTTTGAGTGCGATATACGTGCCGTTGTCGTGCTGTGCCAAATCTATCATAAACCTGAGGGCGTAGCGACCCCGCGTTGAAATCTTCATAATCCCTTTATTCGTGCGGAGGGTTTCATACCCCGACGCTTGCGTCGTAATAAGGGGGATGAAACCCGACTGCGATACCTTATGAGAACAACATACCTCGATGCTTGCGTCGAGGTATGTTGATTTCCTAGTACACTAGTAATATATAACGAATTAAGCAGAAAGTAAAGGGAAAAGCGGAAAAACAACGAAAGCAGGGCAGACGCTCCCGCGCGCACGGCAAAACCGTCCGCACGGGAGCGCGTTGCCGGGCGGCTAGCGGTTCATTTCGCTTTGGTGGCCTTTGTCTTTGTGTGAGGCAATCATCGCGCTGATTTCGTTGAAGTCGGAGATGAGCAGGTCGCCAAAAACGGTGTTCTTGGTGGCGCAGGTGGCGTTGCCGAATTCCATGGCCATTTTTGGGTCGCCGTATTTGAGCAGGCCGAACAGCACGCCCGCGCAGAACGCGTCGCCGCTGCCGATTCGGTCAACAACGTCGATGTTGCGGTACGGCTCTTCGGTGTAGAACGTGTTGTTGGCGTGGCTGTAGACCGTTGACGTGAACGAATGGTTTTTGGGCGAGATGACTTCGCGCTCCGACGAGGCGATGTATTGGATATTGGGAAAGTCCTTGCAGAATTCGCGGTGCATGTCTTGCAACGTGCCGGTTTTTTGGAACATGCGGCGGCAGCTTTCTTCTGAAATAAAAAGAATGTCCACGAACGGCAGGACTTTTTTAATCGTCTCCCGTGCGGTCGCTTCGTCCCAGAGCGTGGCGCGGTAGTTTACGTCAAACGCGATCTGCGCGCCGTTCTGCTTGAATTTTTTTATCATTTCAATGGCAATGGTGCGCAGGTTTTCTGAGACGGCGAGCGTAATGCCCGACGTATAGAACATTTTGGTGGACGCGTACACGCTTTCGGGCACGTCTTCCAGCTTCATCTTCCAGATTGAGGAGTGGCGGCGGTCGTACACGACTTTGGGCTTGCGCGGATACGCGCCGTTCTCATAAAAATAAATGCCGAGCCGTGCGTCGGGGTTGTCGTCAAAGATGATAAAATCGTCGCTCACGCCGCTAAAGCGGATACGGTTCTTGACGAAAAAGCCGATGTCGTTGTGCGGCAGCTGCGTGATGACACCCGTGCGCAGACCGAGCAGCGAGACACCCGAAGCCACGTTGAGTTCCGCGCCGCCCGCGTGTTTTTCAAACGAGTCGCAGCGGCCAATGCGTTGGTTGGTGGGCGGCGAAAGGCGGAGCATGATTTCTCCGAACGTGATTAAATCAAAATCTTTGTCTGCCATGGCATTTCCTCGTGGTATGTTGTTTCTCTTCTATTGTAATTTGGAACTATGGCATGGTCAAGTGCGATGTTCGCGCGTTATAATTTCTTTTTTATGTTCTTCTAAAAAATCCCAACCTGTGATACAATAAAATGACGCTTTGTTATGTGGAGAAAGAAATGACCGACGATATGGATTTAGACCCGACTATTGCGGAACTGCTTGCCGAGGCGGCGGCAAATCAGCCGGAAATGCCGCAGGTTGCTTTTGACGAGAACGCGGTGGAAGATGTTACGAATACGTTCGGCGTTCCCGGCTTGTCGGATTCGCGCAACGCTTCGGTCAGAATGCCGAACGCAAAGTTGCCGTCGGAAATGGGCAAGGAAGAGGATAATCCGCTTGCCAAGGTTGATTTCCGCGTTACGAGTTTTACGCCGATAGAAAAATGCTACGAGGACGAGTCAAACCATATTTTTGACGACAAGACGTATTATAAGACTGCGCTCATGGGCGAGGGCGAGGCGGCACAGCGCGTGCATAAAATCCTCTCAAAATATCTGGTCTGCCAAGATCCCAAGGACCGCACGGTGTACCGGCAGCAGATTGTGACGGCATTTTGGGAGCTGGTAAAGAACATCGCGCCCAAGGCGGTCAGCAAGTCGATTCCCAATCCAAAGCGGATGCTGCTGCGTTTTGGCGTGGTGTTGCCGTCGCTTTTTACGCCGGAGCAGAAACAGCTCTTTTCTACGGTCATTTTGGAAAACAACACGGGCGAGCCGGTGTATTATATGGACGAATGGTTCCGCGACATCGGCTCAGGGCGGCTGACGCTCTCTGCCACTGATGAGGCGCGTCCCAAAAAAGCGGCGGGCGGCGCGAATCAGCAGCAGTTGCTTTCGCTCAAAGGCAAGAACGACGGCAAGTTGCAGACAGCGGAAAATATGCTGACCGGCAAGGAAAGCGAGCGTCACGCGCTTGAGTCTGAGCTGCGCGGCCGGATTGACGCGCTGTGCAATCATTTTCCGCTGCCCAATCTTGATCCGCATACGTCCGCGTACACGGAAGCGCAGTTAAAGCTGTTCGGCGACATTCAGGAACGGCTGCGCGCGCTGCAACGGAACAACAAAGAAATCGTCACGTATCTGCGGGAATTGGAAGAGGCAAAGACGACGGCAAATTCGCTGAACGCAAAAATGAACGAGCAGTCGGTGACGATGGAAGTGAGCAATGCCGACTTGGAAGTGGAGTACAACACGGTGCGCCAAATGGCAAAGATGACTATCGGGCGCAAGGGAAATCAGTTCCCCGTGTTCACGCGCGAATTCTACCATTGTATTCCCCAGCTGACCGGATTCCGCGAGAACGTCATCAACACGCTCCATTGGATTGAGTCGATTGACCCGACCGCGTTCCACCGTATCCACAAGAATACGCCGAACCGCATTGTTCCGTATGTGCTGCTGTTGCCCACCTACGGCGATTTTGGTTTCTGCTGGGAACCGTTCGACCGCTACAACCGGGTTACGAGCCGCGGCAGAATCGTCGTGCCGATGTATCCGCGCGATTTGAAAGTGTCGCTGCTCATGGCGGTTGCCGACTTGCGCTGGCAGGTCGCCAAGGAAAAAGCGTCGTTCTACTGGATGGAAGAGGGGCTGACGGGGCAATACTATCAGTGGATAGAAGAGCAGAAGCTCAAGGGCGACCTCAAATCGTTCTTTATTGCCGATTACGTGCTGTGGATGACCAAAGAGGCGAACGGTACGCAGGTCATGGACAAAAAACTGCGCGCGATTTTCTGGCGGTTTGTGCCGTTTGCGCAGGAAAAGAAAGACGACCTGAAAAAACGCAGCATGGTCTACGCGGAATTGTATCAGCGCGACTTGAACCGTGCGATGAGCGACGGCTATTGATTCGGGCGGTGGATGATGCGGAGACAGACTATCGTGCTGCTGCTTGTGGCGGCGTGCAGTGTGGTGCTTTCCTGCGGCTCGGCAAAAGGCGCGGCGGGGGCAAAACTTAATCCCGTGTACGTGACGGACAAGGCGACGTTTCAGCTGTTGCCCACGGCACTGCGCGAAAAAGACATTGATGCCGTGCAGCACATTACGGCAACGTTCGGCACACGGGCGTTTGAGTCGGACTGCCTGCTGATTGCCGACGGCGACGTGCTTTCGCTGACGATGCTCAACGAATTCGGCACGACGGTGGGCGAGCTGAATTATAACAATGATTTGGTCGTGTTCAATACGGCGTTGTTTCCGTCGGCAGTCAAGGCGGAATACATTGTGGCGGACGTACAGTTCTGCCTGTACCGCGCGGACGCATTGCAAGCGGCACTCGAAGCGATTGGTCTGCGCCTTGAAGTTTCTGTTGCGAACGACGGCGAGACGCGCGGCATTTTTGACGGCGAGCGAGAGATTATTCATATAGAAAAGTCTGCGGACACGATTGCGTATACGAATGCTTTGCGCGGGTATTCCTATCTATTGCAGGGCGCATTCTGATGCAAGCCTATCTTTCGTGTCCGGCGGTGCTGTGCAGCGCGGGCAGTGATGCGGCGGCATTTTTTGACGCGCTTGTGGCGGGCGACCGCTCCGGCTTGGTGCGCGTTTCGTGCGGTACGGACGGCGACGGAAACGAACGTTCCTTTTGGGCAGGGCAGATTGCCCAAGGCGTGTTGCGTCCGACCGGCGACAAGTACGATATGCGCGTCTTGCAGATTTTGGACGGCGCGCTCGCGCAGCTTGCCCCGGTCGTGTCGGCTGCCATGGCGCGGTACGGCGCGGACAGGATNGGCGTGTGCNTGGGNCAGTGCGACAACGGNTCGGCGCGTTCGTTTGANGGACACCGNGCGTTGTGGACNGACGGCGCGTTTCCNGCNGGCTACGNNCTTGCCGTGCAGGGCGCGGATTATCCGGCGNCATTCNCGGCGCGAANATTCGGCGTGACGGGCGTTNCGCTCAGTTTTGCNACGGCGTGTTCTTCAAGNGCGACGGCACTNGTTACGGCGCGGCAGNTGATNCGTGCNGGNGTGTGCGACGCNGTGATTGCCGGNGGCGTTGACATCGCNTCTCCCACNACNTTGCTCGGCTTTGACAGCCTTGAGGCAATCAGCCCGGAAAAAACNAATCCGTTCAGCGCGAACCGTGCGGGCATTACGTTGGGCGAAGGCGCGGCGTTTTTTGTGGTGANCANGGANGATTTGGACGGCACGGACATCGTGCTTGCCGGAGCGGGCGAAAGTTCCGATGCCAGTCACATGACCGCGCCCCTTGCGGACGGCAGCGGCGCGGCGCAGGCAATGCGGGCGGCTTTGGACGACGCGGGCATTGCGGCGGACGACATTGATTATGTGAACCTGCACGGCACGGGNACAAAACTGAACGACAGCATGGAAGCAAAGGCNGTGGATNCCGTGTTCGCGTCCCNNGCCGTCCCGGTCAGTTCCACCAAGGCGATAACGGGNCANACGCTCGGCGCGGCGGGCGCGTTGGAGCTTGCGGCGTGTTTTTTGGCGATTGAGCGGCAGCGGNTGCCCGTGCANGTGTGGGACGGCGTGTTTGCCGACGATNTNCCGCGCCTCAATTTTGTTGCCGACNCGCGGCCGCAGCGGCATATCGCCTGCTGCATGAGCAACAGTTTTGCNTTCGGCGGNTGCAACGTGAGCTTGATTATCAAACNNCACGGCAGANGGAAANGAATAATGGGCAGANTGATTGAAAAAGACGAGCTGATNACGCTCGTGCCGCACAAAGGCAAGATGTTTTTGATCGACNGCATTACCGATTANGATTCGNCGGCNTGGAACATNGCTTCTGAGACGGTCGTGCGCGAATCCTGCCTGTTCTACGACAAGGCNGCTTCCGGNATNCCGAATTATGTGCTGTTCGAGTTTATNGCGCAGACNATTTCNGCGCTGACGGGCATTGTGGTGCGCGAGCATAATCTGCCNGTGCGCATGGGATTCATTCTGAGCGTGTCCTCGCTNACGTTTTCCGTGCCGATTGTTAGGGCGGGGCAGACNGTCAGCATNCGCGCGGAGCGGACGGGCGAAGCGGGCAACGTGTATACTTTTGTGGCNGATGTCAGCGTGGACGGNGCGGCAATCGGCAGCGGAAAGCTCACGGTGCTTGAAGTAAGAGAGGAGCAATAATCGNTATGGAAAACGGCGGNCAGAACGGAAAGAANGTGCTGGTCACGGGTGCTTCGGGCGGAATCGGGCGGGCGATTGCGCTTGCGGCGGCGCAGGCGGGCTACGANGTGGTGGCGCATTATAACCGTGGCAAAGCAAGNGTTGACGCATTGGTCGCGGAGATTACGGCNGCGGGCGGCNNNGCNACGGCAATACAGTTTGATGTNGGCGACCGTGCCGACTGCGCCGCAAAACTTGAGGCATGGAGCGAAGCGAACGGCGCATTCTGGGGCATTGTCTGCAACGCGGGCATCTGCGCCGACAACGCGTTTCCCGCGCTCACCGACGACAACTGGGATCGCGTCATTCACACGAATTTGGACGGATTNTANAANGTACTCAAGCCGCTTGTCATGCCGCTGTGCCGCAAAAAACGCGGGCGGATTATCACNATTTCNAGCGTGAGNGGCGTGATGGGCAACCGGGGGCAGGTCAATTACAGCGCGAGCAAGGCGGGAATCATCGGCGCGACAAAGGCACTCGCCGTGGAGCTTGCNAGCCGGAAAATCACGGTGAACTGNATTGCGCCCGGAATTATCGAAACCGANATGATCAAGGACGCGCCCACGGAGCATATCCTGCCGACCATTCCCATGGGTCGTGCGGGAAAGCCCGAAGAGGTCGCCGCGCTCGCGGTCTTTCTGCTCAGCGAAGCGGCGGGCTATATTACGCGGCAAGTCATCGGCGTGAACGGTGGCATAATTTAGCGNGATTTGCTATACTNNGCGCGGAGGCANAAGATGATGTCNAACAAAAACAGGAATATTGCGATTACGGGGGCGTTCAGCGCGCTGATTATCGTTATGATGCTGACGGGCTTGGGCTATATCCGNATNAANCCGCANGTTGCNTANACGATTNTGCAAGTGCCGGTCATTNTGGCGACGATTTTGGGCGGGCTTNTTCCGGGGCTGNTGACGGGNTTTGTGTTCGGGCTGTCGAGNCTGATAAANTCTGCGGTCATGCCGCTTTCGTTGCTCGACCCGTATTTTNTGAATCCGNTGTGTTCAATCGTTCCGCGCNTGATAATTCCNGTCGTCACGTGGCTTGTCTTTACGGGGNTGAAAAAGATTCCGCACGTTCCGCAGATTGTGGCGGGCNTNCTTGCGGCGGTNNTNGGCTCGCTGACCAACACGATTTGCGTGTTCGCGTCGCTCTGTCTGGTTTATTTTGGCGAGATTGCGCCGATTGTGGAGAATGCCGTCGCGCANTTCCCNTCGCTCGCGNNNGTGGCGTACATTGCCATTCTGCTGANGTTCGCGCCGGCGGCGTTGGTNGAGGGCGGTATCAGCGGGGTCATTACGGGGCTGGTGCTGACGGCNCTCGGCGCGGCAAANCACGGAAAGGCAAAGCTGAACGCAGAAACTGACGGGGAATAACACGTGAAAATCGTTNTCATTGGCGCGGGATTTACGGGCGTTCAGCTGGCAAAACGGCTGATTGACGGAAAAAACGACGTGGTGCTTATCGATAACGACGAAGAAGTCGTGCGGCATACGTCCAACCGGCTTGACTGCGACGTTATTCAGGCGGACGGCAACAATCTGACCACGCTTGAAGAAGCCGGGCTTGCAAAGGCGGACGCATTGGTCTGCGTGACGAGCAGCGACGAAGTGAACATGATNACNTGNTCGCTCGTGGATTCGGTCTATCCGAAGNTGCTCAAAATCGCGCGCGTGCGGAATTANGCGTATTATGTGAACACGGCNGANGCCACGCGCAAACATGCGGGCGCGTTCGGCGANAATCATCGCCCGCTGTACGGCATTGACGTTATGATTCACCCCGACGTTGAGGCGGCGGACGCAATCGTCAATGCGGTGGAGCACGGCGCGCTCACGGACGTTATTCCGTTCGGGGACGATTACGAGCTGGTGCGCATTCCGGTGGAGGCGGGAAGTCCCGTGGACGGGCAGGTCTTGCAGAATCTCCGCACGCTCACGCAGAAGCCCATTTTGGTCGCCTACATTGAAAGCGCGGACGGAACGTCGCTTCCGAGCGGCTCGACGGTCATCAAGGCGGACGATTATTTGGGCATTCTGGCAAAAAAATCCGACGTGCCCGAATTCTTGCGGCTGTGCGGCTCAAAAATGCAGAANCTGAACAAAATCGCGCTCATCGGGGCAAACAGAATCGGCACGATTGTGGCGGAGCGGCTGATTCAGCGCAAAAAAAGTCTGTTTGCCCGGCTGTTCGGCTTGCAGAAAAAAATGACGCAGGATTTTGTCATTATTGACAGCGACGAGNCGTTGGCAAAGCAGACGGCGGAGCGATTTCCCGATGTCAAGGTGTTCCGGGCGGACGCGACCGACGAGGCGTTTTTGCAGGAAGAAGGCATCGATTCGTTCGANNTGTCCATTTGCGTGACTCCGAATTACGAAATGAATATCGTCATGGCGGCGTTCATCAAGTCGTTGGGCGTGAAGAACGGGATTTGCCTTGTTTCGTCGTCGGCGTTTGCGGACATTGCGTACAAGCTGGACATCGGCGTTGCCGTGCCGTTGCGCGACACGGTGGTTGACAGCATTATGAGCCATCTGCGCGGNTCAAGCGTTACGGGCATTCACACGGTGAGCGACGGCACGCTGGAAATCCTGGAAATCACGGTCACCGAAAAATCGCAGGTGAACGGAAAAATGCTCAAGGACATTGCGGAAAACGGCAAATTCATCATGCTGATGGTGCAGCGCGGCGCGAGCACGGCGTACACGATTCCCACGGGAAACACGACGTTTTCCACGGGCGACAATTTGGTGCTGATTGCCATGAGCGACGAAAGCCAGCGNATCCTTGAGAAATTNGGGGCGGAAGGATAAGCGGATGAGCGTGGTGACGTTTCTGAGGATTATCTTCATTATTCTTTCGATAATCGGCGTTTCGTTCGTCTTTCCGATTGGCACGGCGGTNGCGTGCGGCGAATTTGCCGTGCTGCCGTCGTTTGTCATTCCCATGCTGATTTCGTTCGTGCTTGGCGCGGCGGCGATTTTTGTCAGGAACGAAAAGCGGAAATTCACGATTTCTACGCGCGGCGTGTTCGTCATCGTGTCGTGCGCNTGGATTGCCATCAGTTTTTTCGGCACGATTCCGCTGGCGGCGAGCGGNTTTATTCCCAANTTTACCAACGCGTTTTTTGAGAGCGTCAGCGGATTTTCCACGACGGGCGCGTCCGTCATCGTTGATTTGGACGTGCTTCCCCGCAGCCTGAATTTGTGGCGGTGCGAAATGCACTGGCTCGGCGGCATGGGCGTGATTGCGCTGACGGTCGCGCTGCTGCCGCTGCTCGGCGTGGGCGGNTTCCGGCTNATCAAGGCGGAGACGACGGGCGTGGACAAGGGCAAAATCACGCCGAAAATCACGACCACGGCAAAAACGCTGTGGATTTTGTACGTNAGCCTGACGGCGGCGCAGACGGTTCTGCTGTGCATTGCCGGCATGGATTTTGTGTCCGCGCTTTCGTATTCGTTCTCCACNNTGGGAACGGGCGGCTATTCCGTGACCAACGCGGGATTNGAGGGCTATTCCGAGGCGGTCGAAATTATCTGCACGGTTTTTATGATACTGGGCGGCATCAATTTCAGCCTNTATTTTTATGCGATTACGGGNAAATGGAACGAAGTGCGCAAGAACAGNGAGCTGAAAGCCTACGCGGGCATTCTGTTCGTCGCGATGTTCGGCGTGACGCTCATTCTCATTCCGTATTANCATTCGGTCGTGCAGGCNTTGCGGTTNGCNACGTTCCATGTGGCTTCTATTATGACCACGACGGGATTTGCCACGGCGGATTANACGTTGTGGCCGCAGCCGGCGCAGTTTATTCTGTTCGTGCTGTTTTTTGTCGGCGGGTCGGCGGGATCAACGGCGGGCGGATTTAAGGTCGTCCGTTGGCTNGTNCTNGCAAAGCAGGCGCGCAACGAAATTTTGCGNATGCTGCATCCGCACGGCATTTTTACCGTCCGCCTGAACGGTATGCCCGGCAGGAAAGATTTGGTGTTCAGCGTTTCGGCGTTCTTGTTCGTGTATCTTTCTTTGGTCGTCGTCACGACGTTTTTCGGCACGATTGCGGGCTTGGACATGGGCACGGCAATGACGACGGCTTTTTCCATGGTGTCCAACGTCGGCCCGGCATTCGGTCGGCTCGGCCCGATGAACGACTACCACATGCTCCCGGTCGCGCTCAAATGGTGGTATTGTTTTGCCATGATTGCGGGTCGTCTGGAACTGTACGATCTGATTATTTTCTTTATTCCCGATTACTGGAAAAAATGACGCTAAATCGCCCGAAATATATAGCATATTCCCGCACGTTTATGCTAAAATAGACGATATGGCAAAAATACAGGTTCTGCCCGGAAAACCGCTGAAACCGGGCATTCACGTGACCAAAGAAGGCGTGAATTTTTCGATTTTTAGCAGGCACGCGACGGCTGTTTTTTTGGAGNTGTTTCATAACGCAAACGATGCCGCGCCTTTTATGACGGTGGCGTTGGAGCCTGAGACAAACCGCATTGGCGACATCTGGTTTTGTTTTGTGGCGGGGCTGAAGCCGGGCGATTTGTATCTGTACCGCGTGGACGGGCCGTTTGCCCCGGAGAAAGGGCATCGTTTCAACAAAAAATTCTATCTGTTTGATCCGCGCGCGCGGGCGTTTACGGAAGGCTCTGTTTTTAAGAATATGGCGTTCGGGCAGGTGTGTCCGCTGGAAAAAATGCCCAAATGCGTCATTGTGGACAGCGACGATTANGACTGGGAAGGCGACCGNCCGCTCNGCATTCCGCTTGAGGATTCGATTATTTACGAGGCGCACCTCAAAGGCTTTACGGCGGCAAAGTCGTCCAAGGTCAAGTATGGCGGCACGTACCGCGGTNTGATAGANAAGATTCCGTATCTTAANTCGCTGGGCATTACGGCAGTGGAACTGCTTCCCGTCCAAGAATTCGACGAATACGAAAATGCGAACGTCAATCCGCGCACGGGCGAGCGCATGGTCAATTACTGGGGCTACAGCACGATCGGNTTTTTNGCGCCGAAAGTGCATTATGCCGTTGACCGAACGCCCGGCGCAGTCGTCAACGAATTCAAGGACATGGTAAAGGCACTGCACAAGGCGGGAATCGAAGTCATTTTGGACATCGTGTTTAATCATACGGCGGAAGGAAACGAGCACGGCGTTACGCTCAATTTCCGNGGCTTTGACAATGCGATATTTTACGCGCTCGTTCCCGACAACAAGCAGTATTACTTCAATTATTCCGGCTGCGGGAACACGATTAACTGCAATCACCCGATAAATCAGGAATTTATCATGGATTGCCTGCGCTATTGGGTGGTGGATATGCACGTGGACGGATTCCGCTTTGATTTGGCGTCGGTGCTGTGCCGCGCCGAGGACGGCTCAATCATCAAGTATCCGCCGCTTACCGACCGCATTGCGGAAGANCCGCTGTTGCGCGGCGCAAAAATCATTGCCGAGCCGTGGGATTGCGGCGGCGCGTATTTTGTCGGCTCGTTTCCCGGCAGCCGCTGGTCAGAATGGAACGACCGTTACCGCGACGGCATCCGCCGCTTTATCCGGGGCGATGAATTTACGTCTGCCGAGGCGGCNACNCGTATTTCCGGCTCGAATGATTTGTACGCGCATTCGCACCGCGGGCCGCAGCATTCGATCAATTANATCGTCAGNCACGACGGCTTTACGCTCAACGATTTGGTCACCTACAACGGCAAGCACAACGAAGAGAACGGCGAGAACAACCGCGACGGCAACGACAACAATTTGAGTTANAATCANGGCTTTGAAGGNCCGACGGCGAATCCCAAAATCGAACGCCTGCGCCAGCAGCAGATAAAGAATTTTTTTGTCTGCCTTATGCTGTCGCAGGGTACGCCGATGATGGTCGCCGGNGACGAGGTGAANCGGACGCAGGGCGGCAACAACAANGCCTATTGTCAGGACAACGAAATTTCATGGTTTGACTGGGACGACGTGAANAAAAACGCGGAGATGCTCACGTTCGCGCAGCGTCTGATTGCTCTGCGCAAAAATCATCCCGTGTTCCACCGCACGTCGTANTTTGGCGGCGCGCATACGGCAACGCCGACGAGCCAGCCCGATATTTCATGGCACGATTACGACGGCAAAGTCCCTGACTGGGAAAAAATGAACCGCTTTCTGGCGTTGCGTTTGGGCGGCAACGTCGGGCAGGAAAAGGCGGACAACGATTTTTACCTNGCATTCAATACGGATATTCACGACAAGACGCTGGTCATTCCGCCGCCGTCATCGGGGAGAAAATGGTATCGTTCGGTCGATACTTCAATCGCCGGGGAAAGTGCGGCACTCGCCGCCGGTACGGAAGAAATCNTGGANTTGCAGGAAAAATACGTGCTTCCGGCNAACAGCGTCTTGGTGCTAATATCAAAATAACATGAACGGAAAACAGACCGCTTTATACGGAGGATTATATGATATTTGATGCAGAAAAATTTCGGGCAAATTTGGCTGCCCGTCTTCGCAGGCAGTATGGAAAGGACATTTCTCAGGCGAACACGCACGATTTGTTCGATGCCGTGAGCGCGTCCATGCTTGAATTCATCATGCCCGCTTGGATGGCGACGCGCCGCGANTACGAGAAAAAGCCGGTCAAGCAGTGNTACTATCTTTCTGCGGAATTCTTGATGGGGCGCGCGCTCGGCAACAACCTCATCAATATGCAGGTTAAGGACGAAGTGAAAAAAGTCCTTGACGGTATGGGCATCAATTTCAATCAGATTGAGGACGAAGAGCCGGACGCGGGNCTGGGCAACGGCGGTCTTGGTCGGCTTGCGGCGTGTTTCTTGGATTCNCTTGCCACGCTGGACTATCCCGGACACGGCTACGGCATCCGCTATCAGTACGGNATGTTCGAGCAGCACATTGAGAACGGCTATCAGGTGGAATATCCCGACAACTGGCTCAAACACCGCGANCCGTGGGAAATCAAGCGGTCGGACTTGGCGGTGACGGTGCGTTTNGGCGGGGAAATCAAGTACGGCAAGACTCCCGACGGGCAGGATCGCTTCTACTTGGAGAATGCGGAAGAAGTGACGGCGACCCCCTACGACATGCCGATTGTCGGCTTTGACACCAATACGGTGAACACGCTGCGCATGTGGCAGGCTTCAAGCCCCGACGGATTCGACTTGCAGCTCTTCAACGACATGCATTACAGCCGCGCGGTGGAAAAGCAGAATTCTGCGGAGAATATCAGCCGCGTGCTTTATCCGAACGACAACGGTCCGCAGGGAAAAGCCTTGCGCCTCAAGCAGCANTATTTCTTTACGTCCGCNTCGTTGCAGGATTTGGTGCATCATTTTGTGTCGAACTATGGCACGGATTTCCGCAAATTCCCCGACTTGCACGTGATTCAGCTGAACGACACGCACCCGGTCGTCGCGATTCCTGAGCTGATGCGCATTCTGATGGACGAATACGGCGTGGGCTGGAACGATTCCTGGGCAATCGTGACCAAAACGTTCGCCTATACNAATCACACNATTCTTGCCGAAGCGTTGGAGAAATGGGACATCGCGATTTTCCAGGGGCTTCTGCCGCGTATCTATCAGATTGTGGAAGAAATCAACCGCCGCTTCCTGATTGAGCTGCGCGCGAAATTCCCGAACGACTATCAGCGGCACAATGCCATGTCAATCATCCATGACGGCAAAGTCTACATGGCATGGCTGGCAATNCACGCGGGCTTTAGCGTGAACGGCGTGGCNAAACTGCACACCGAACTGCTCAAGACGCAGGAACTCAAAGACTGGGCGGAACTCTATCCGAACAAATTCAACAACAAGACGAACGGCATTACGCAGCGCCGCTGGCTGCTGTGCGCGAACCCGGAGCTTTCGGACTTTATCACCAAGCGGATTGGGCACGGATGGGAAAAAGACCTGTCCAAGCTCAAGAAGCTGGAAAAATTCGCGGACGATGACGCTTCGCTCACCGAGCTGATGGAAATCAAGCTGCGCAACAAGCAGGCGTTGGCGGAATTTCTGAAGCACAAGCAGAACGCGCTCATTGATTCGGAAAGCATTTTTGACGTACAGGTAAAACGCCTGCACGAATACAAACGCCAGTTGCTGAACGTGCTGCACATCATGTATCTGTACAACCGCATTATCGAAGATCCGAATTTCGATCCGCCGAGCCGCACGTTCATCTTTGGCGCGAAAGCGGCTTCTGGCTACCGCCGTGCAAAGGCGATCATCAAGCTGATCAACACCGTCGCGGAGCGTATCAACAACGACCGCCGCGTCCGGGGCAAGCTGCACGTCGTCTTTATCGAAAACTACCGCGTTTCCGTGGCGGAAAAAATCTTCCCGGCGGCAGATGTCTCCGAGCAGATTTCTACGGCAGGCAAGGAAGCGTCCGGCACGTCGAACATGAAATTCATGGTGAACGGCGCGCTCACGCTGGGCACGATGGACGGCGCGAACATCGAGATTGTGCGCGATGCGGGCGAAGAAAACGCGTTCGTGTTCGGTCTGACCACGGAAGAAATCCAGAAAATGGAGGCGGAGCACAGCTACAATCCGCAGCAGTATTTGGAGCGCAATCCCGCGCTGAACAAAGTCGTGGAGCAGCTGGTGGACGGCACGTATGACCCCAGCCACCAGATTTTCAAGGAACTGCACGATTCGTTGGTCTACGGCGTGGAAGGGCAGCGTCCCGATGTGTACTACGTCCTTGCGGACTTTGCTTCTTACGTGGAGGCGCAGGAGCGCGTGGCAGCCGCCTATGCCGANAAAAAGGCGTGGGCAAAGAAGGCGTTGCTGAACATTGCCAACAGCGGCAACTTCTCCAGCGACCGCACGATAGAAGANTACGTGAAGGACATTTGGCACTTGAAGCGCGTCACNGTNGACGACAAAGAGCTGAAAACGAATGCGTAAAAAGAAAGACCTTGGGTAAAACCAAGGTCTTTCTTTTGGAATGCAAAATATTTNGGTAAACGCTTATTTTTCCAGNACGTAGGCGGAAATCATGCNACCGATTTTTTTAATNTCGACGGTTCCTTTGAATTCAAATTTTGCCGTGAATATGTTGGAAAAGACGATGAACAATTCGCCGTCGTCCGGGAGCGAGTCGCTGACTTCGGGTGTCTGAATAGAAAAATACTGGATTCTTGCATACGGCAACGTGGAAAATGATTTTCGGTGTGCCGCAATTCCCTGCTCGTCAAAGGCGATAATGCGCTTGTTGGTAAAAACCATCTGNTCGGTCGNCGTCTGGAACGCCATNGCCACTTCTTCGCCGTCAATGAGCAGCCCCGCCACATTGTCTTTTGCCGCGTCAATGTCCGNCGGCTTNAAAGTCCACACCGAATTCTGACTAAAATTCACTGCCATACTTTTTCCTCCATGATATAATCNACNNATTATCTTATTCCTNCGCGCTGTTTGTCAATACGTTTGCNCGGANGAAAACGATGTTTTTTANGCAATNANATTNCNTAATCNGNGNNCGNNGGTGCGGTATGCCGTCTCATGNTATGAAATTTTTTCTGTATAGGCACTACANGAGTTCGTTTATACGCACTACAGGAGTTTGTTTTATGNCACTACACGACTTCGTGTATAGGCACTACAGGAGTCTGTGTATACGCACTACACGAGTTTGTTTTATGACATNAAATTTTTTGTTGCAGGCTTGGGTCTGCGCTATGCTTGACGTGTGCCTTGTCGGGCGGATATACTGGCTTTGCATTGCGCAAGGAGAATTTGGTATGAGAGATGCGGGCGTGACGATCGGGAAGATGATTGACAAGTGCAAGAACTGCTTTTTGGGCTACCTTGATGCGGACGGATTTCCCGCAGTCCGGGCGATGCTCAAGCCGCGCGAGCGTGTCGGAATCCGCGAGATTTGGTTCTCCACGAACACGTCGTCGAACAAGGTCAAACGATTCCGCGAAAACCCGAACGGCTGCGTGTATTTTGTGGACACGCGCTTTTTTCGCGGGGTCTGCCTGTCGGGGACGGTTGAGGTCGTCGAGACTGCCGAGGCAAAGGAGCGTCTGTGGCGGATGGGCGACTCGCTCTATTATAAAGGCGGCGTGACGGACGAGGATTACTGCGTCCTCAAATTCACGGCGAAAAAAGGGCGGTATTATAGTTCTTTCAAGTCCGAGGATTTTGCGATTCCGCAGGACGACTAATTTTCCGCGCGATTGACGCGCTGACTTTTTCCCCGTCCATTGCGCTGCTGACGATACCGCCGGCATAGCCGCCGCCTTCTCCCGCAGGATACAGTCCTTTGAGCGCGACGCATTCGAGCGTGTCTTTGTCGCGGACAATGCGCACCGGCGTACTCGTGCGCGTTTCAATGGCGACGAGCAGCGCGTCGTCACAAATAAAGCCGCGCATTCGTTTGTTGAATTCTGTGCATGCNTCGGCAAGCCGTGCGGCAATATGCGCGGGAAGCCATTTGTCCAAGCGGCTGGGAACGACCCCCGGCGTGTAACTGGTGCGCGGCAAATCCGCAGAATCTTTGTGCGCCAGAAAATCGGTGAGCCGTTGCGCGGGTGCTTGCTGTCCGTTTCCGTGGCGGGCGGTTTCTGCTTCCAATTGTGTGCGCCAGTACAAGCCCGCAAGGGCGGGAACGCCGTCCTGCGCCGCGCGCGTCCTGCATTCGGCAGGAATATCTTCGGGGCGCACTTCAACCACAATGGCACTGTTGCTCCAGCGGCTGTTGCGCGCCGCGCTCGACATGCCGTTGATGACAATCTGGTGGGACGCGGTGCTGCTCGGCACGATGAATCCGCCGGGACACATACAAAAACTGTACACGCCGCGCCCGTCCACTTGCGCCGTCAGCCGATATTCTGCCGCCTGCGCCGTCGTTTTTCCGTGGAACTGTATGGAATCAATCAGCTCGCGCGGGTGTTCTACGCGCACTCCGACGGCAAACGTTTTTTCCGCAAGGGCAGTCGGCGCGGTGCGGGCGAGCAGTTCGTAGATGTCGTTTGCGGAATGCCCTGCCGCAAGCACGACGGCATCCGCATGGATTGTCTGTTCCGCGCCGGTTTTTGTGCCGCGCACTTTTACGCCCGTCACGCGCGCGCCGTCCGTCTCAAAGCCGACGCATTTGGTGTCGAACAGGAATTCGCCGCCACACGCGATGATTTTTTGGCGCATTGCGTTGATGATATGCGGCAGTTTGTCCGTGCCGATGTGCGGGTGCGCGTCGGTAAGAATGGCAGGGTTTGCGCCGAACGCGGCAAAAATGCGCAGGATACGCCCGATGTCGCCGCGTTTGTTGCTGCGCGTGTACAGTTTTCCGTCGCTGAACGTTCCCGCGCCGCCTTCGCCAAAGCAATAATTGCTGTCCGCATCCACAATGCCGCGCGTACTGATTGCGGCGATGTCCTTTTTGCGTTCGGTCGTTACGGAGCCGCGCTCGATGATAATCGGCTTGATGCCGTCCTCAAGCAGCCTGAGCGCGCCGAACAAGCCTGCCGGTCCTGCGCCCACAATGGCGACGCAGGTCGTGTTGTCTGCCGTTTTCCATACGGGCAGCGCGGCGGCTTCGGTTTTGGGTGTTTCGCCGATGTATACGTCATAGCGCATTACCAGCTTTATGCGGCCGTGCCGCGCGTCAATTGATTTTTTGACGAATACGGGCGTTACTTCGCTTGCGGAGTGGAACGGGATTCCTTTTTCTGCGAGCGCGAGCAAAATCTTGTCCTTGATGAACGCCGGTTTTTGCTCGTCCTCGCTCCGAATCGTAATGCTGACTTGGGTGACCACGCGCCGCTCACACCTTGAACAAGTCGATTTGCGAGCCGATTTGTTCGATTGTCTGCCCCATTGACTCTGAAATGTCGCCCAACGTGTTGCCGTTGTCCTTAATCTGCTGCGCGCTTTCCGACATTTCGGTCACGCTGACTTTAATGACATCGGTCGCGCTTTGCAGCAGCTTCACTTCGTCCAGAATCGCCTTGTTTCCTTCGCTCATTTTTACGGACGACGAGCGGACTTGCGACGTGCTGTCGTTCATCATGCGCAAGGTGTCGGTAATCTGCTTGCTGCCTTCTTCGCTTTCAAGCATGGCGGCGCGAATCTGCCGCACCAGTTCGTCGGTCTTTTGGATATTCTCCTTTACGTCGGCAAACGCATTTTTTGCGTCGGAGCTGGCGACGACCATGCCTTCGACCAGTTCGGTAATGCTTTTCAGTTCATTGCCGATCGACTTTGATTCTATCGCCGACGTTTCGGCAAGNTTGCGCACTTCGTCNGCAACCACGCCAAATCCNGCGCCCGCCGCTCCCGCATGCGCCGCCTCAATCGCCGCNTTCATGGAAAGCAAGTTCGTCTGCGACGCGATTTTTGCAATCGCCNNGTTNGCCGCAAAAAGCATTTTGCTCTGCTCTTGGATCAGNACGATTTGGTTGTTCACCACNTCCTGCTTGGCAACGCCNTTTTCCGCCGCGTTCTCCAGCTGCGTGAACGAGTCCGCCATTGTTTCGGTNTTGCGGGCGACGGTCGCGATGTTNGCGAGCATTTCTTCCACCGCGTTGCTTGCTTCGGTCACGCCGCTCGTCTGCCCCTCAATCAGCTGATTTAGATTTTCGATGTTCTTTGCAATCTGCGTCACCACGCCCGCCGTCTGCTGCACGCTCTTGCTTTGGCTGTCAACTTTTTCGATAACGCCGTCAATGTGCCGCAAAATCTGATTGATTGACCCCGCCGTCTCAAGTGCGGTGTGCTGCATGTTGCCGTCAATGTCCGTCAGGTTCTCTTTGGATTCCTTTACGCCGCTGATAATCATGCGCAGGTTTTCCGTAAATCGGTTGAAGCCCTGCACCACGTCGCCGATTTCGTCCTTGGCGGTCACGTTGATTTTTTTGGTCAGATCCGCATCGCCGCTCGCGATTTCTTTGATTGAGGCTTTCAGTCCCGCCAGCGGACGCAACAAAATGCGCAGGTACATGGCGGTAAAAAGCAGCACCAGAACACCGATAATAATCGTACAGAACGCAATCGTAAATCCGCTCCGCCGCGTACCCTCGCGGATTTCTGCTTCGGGCACGGAAATGCCCAGCGACCACCGGGTTCCGTCAATCGGCGTGTAAAAAATATAGTTCGTCGTCTTGTCGTTGTGGTTCTTGATGATGCCGTTTCCTTCCCTGCCGTAAATCATATCGTCCGCAATGTCGCGGTAGCCTTCCAGTCCGCTTGCGGCATCGCCCATTTCATAATAATTCTTGCCTGTCTCGCCGTAATCGCCGCTGTGCGCAATAATCGTGCCGCTGCCGTCGAGCGCGAACACATAGCCGTTGCCCGACACTTTGGTGCGGGTGATTTCGTTTTTGATGATTGACAGGGGAATCGCGCCCAAGAAAATGCCGTACACGTTGCCGTTCGCGTTCACCGCAGACACTGCCACGTTCACAACCGTGTCGCCCGTCACGGCGGAAATCGTCGGCTCGCTGATGTACTGATCCGCACCCTGCGTCAAAATCTGATTGAAAAACACTTCGCTGCGCACGTTCACCGTTTCGTCCAGGGACGTGTACAGGTTGCCGTCCGTGTCGCAGATGCCCACGTAGTCAAAATCGGACGCGACCAGCTGTGTGTTTTCCATTATATAACCGCGCACACGGTCAATGTCGCCGCTCAAAAACACGTTCGCCCGGGTGAACACGCGCAAGTCCTTGTAGTAGCTGTCCAGCCAGTACGAAATGGCGGTCGAACTTTCCGTTACCACCATGGTATTGAATTTGCGGTACGTTTTCAGGTCGTCCGAGCTGATCGAGTGCGTCAGAATGACGATAAGCACGGTAAAAAAGACGACCATCAGCACTGCCAGCGCGCGCTCAAATTTAAATGCGAGCGTCTCCGTCAGTTTTTTGCCCGGCTCACGCGGAGTCTTGATTTTCTTTGCCATGTTTTTCAGTTGCTGCCGTTTCTTTTTCGGTGTATTGTCGGCCAATTCTTCCGCACGTTCTTGAGTCTGTTCTTCCATAATCGTGCTCCTTTTCTTCAAACTGCATTATACCACGCCTTGCGAAAAAATGCACGGAATTTTCGCTTCTTCCGCAAGGCCTTGGCTTGCGCGGGCAAAAAGGTAGGAACTTTTGGGCAAAAACCTAGGAACTTTTCATGCAAAAGCTTATAAGCTTTTAGGCAAAAAGGTAGGAACTTTTCGCCTAAAACCTAGGAACTTTTTGGGACAGAGGACGTAAAAAACGGCAACGCCCCGGACATACTTGCGATAAAATCCGTTTTCGTTCATAATGAATATAATATCGTCGTGTTGGAGAATCCGTATGAAATTACAGACATTGCACGCCGCGCTTTCCGCCACCTCGTATCCCGGACGCGGCATCGTCATGGGGCGGAGTGCTGACGGCACAAAAGCCGTTGCCGCTTATTTTATCATGGGGCGGAGCGAAAACAGCCGCAACCGNGTCTTTGTCAGNGACGGCGACGGCATCCGCACACAGGCATTCGACCCCGCCAAGCTGACCGATCCGAGCCTGATAATCTACGCGCCCGTCCGTGTGCTCGGCAACAAGACGATCGTGACCAACGGNGACCAGACGGATACCATTTANCAGAACATGGACAATCAGCAGACGTTCGAGCACAGCCTGCGCTGCCGCGAATTCGAGCCGGACGCGCCCAATTACACGCCGCGTATCAGCGGCATCATGCACATTTCCGGCGGCGAATACAANTTTGCGCTGTCAATCCTCAANAGCGANGNNGGCGANCCGGCNNGCTGCAACCGNTTTACCTANGCGTACTCNNNTCCNAAAGCCGGNNTCGGGCGGTTTATCCANACGTATCAGGGCGACGGCAACCCGCTGCCCAGTTTTGAGGGCGAGCCGGAGCCGGTCATCATTGACGGCAGTCTTGACCAGATTACGGACACGATATGGAACGCGCTCGACGCGGACAACAAAGTGTCGCTGTTCGTCCGCTTTATCGACATCGCCACGGGAACATACGAGGATCGNATNGTAAACAAGAACGAATAGGCTATGAATCAGACGCTGCTTA
Source organism: Treponema sp. (assembly GCA_014804085.1). GTDB lineage: Bacteria > Spirochaetota > Spirochaetia > Treponematales > Treponemataceae > Treponema_D. Next base: position 144,513 of record JAAVAM010000006.1, read on the forward strand.
TCGTTCAGTGCCTTAGTATCGGCGCGCTTTTGGTTGAGATTGGCTACATCTTNAAAAACTGGAAGGCGCGGATACANGGCTATCTCTTTTTTTACTGCCTTGCCACGCTCATCAACAATTTGGGCTACCTTGCCGTCATGCTTGCAAGGACGCGCGCGGACGCGCTGCTTGCCNTGCAAATATCGTANTTNGGCCGGGTGTGGATTCCGTATTCGTTCCTGCTGTTCGGGCTGAAACNGTGCGAGAAAAAAGTNTCCCCGCNNGTGCTGGGCGCGCTCGCGNTNTTNCATTTTGCCACGTATATTATGNTGGCGACGGCAAAGCACCANAANNTNTACTACACNTCNATTGANTTTGTGTATTCGGGNNNGCATCCGCACCTTGTCTGCACCTATGGNATNTGGCGCAANGCGTTCATGGCNCTNANGATTGTGTANACCGTGTATTTTCTGNCGGTGCTCNTGCGCCGNNTGCTTGCCGNNCGGAATCCTTTTACNAAAAANCGGCTGCTGTTCGTGCTTGTTGCGGNGNTGGTGCAGGTGCTGTTTTTNGTGCTGGAACTNTGCAAGGNGGCGGACGATTACGACCTGACGATGCTCGGCTACACGCTCGCCATTTTCTTTATGTATATCGCCATGTTCCGCTACGATTTGCTCGACTTTCAGGANCTGGCAAAAGATTTTGTGGTGGATCATCTTTCCGAAGCGATTGTNGCCGTCAACGTGGACAAAAAAGTNAGTTTTTTCAANGAGCGGGCGGGCGAACTGTTTCCCCGGCTGCGGGAAGACCCCGATTTGGCGGTGGAGGACATCCGCCTTGCGGCAAACGGCTCGGAGACGGTGCGNATNAACGACAGCATATTTTCGGTGGAAAAGAACAATCTGTACCGCGGNAAAAAACTGGCGGGNACGGCATACGTATTCAAGGACGAGACGGAACGGCTTGCGTACATCAAGGAGCTTGAGNCGCAGAAACAGCTGGCGGACGCGGCGAACNTCGCCAAGTCGTCGTTCCTTGCGCGCATGTCGCACGAAATCCGCACGCCGATTACCGCNATGCTCGGCTTTGACGAGCTGATNCTGCGNGAGNNCGGCGANCGGGCGATTTTGAACTACGCCCGCGCCATTCNGACGGCAGGAAATTCGCTCCTCGAAATGATCAGTGACATCCTCGACTTTTCAAAAATCGAGGCGGGCAAGGTGAANATCATTCCCGCCGCCTATGACGTGAGCGGCCTGGTCACCGATTTGGTCAGCATGATTATGCCCCGCGCGGACTCAAAGCGGCTTGCGCTGCGCGTGCAGGTGGACGCNAACACGCCNGAAACCTTGTACGGCGACGAAGTGCGCATAAAGCAGTGCGCGCTGAANCTGCTGACGAACGCCGTCAAATACACGCTCGACGGCAGCGTGACGCTCACCGTCACGTTCGACCGCATTGACGTGGACAATATCTATCTGATTGTCATCGTCTCCGACACGGGAATTGGCATAAAGTCCGACGATTTGGAGCGGCTGTTCTCTCCGTTCGAGCGGATTGACGAGGAGCGCAACCGGGGCATTGAAGGCACGGGGCTTGGNCTGAACATCGTGCATAATCTGCTCGCCGCCATGGACACGCGCCTTGACGTGCAGTCCGAGTACGGCAAAGGNTCGANGTTTTCGTTCCGTGTGCGGCAGCAAATCGTCAGNCAGAAAAAAATCGGCGATTATGNGGCGGTGCGGCAGACGACGCGGAAAAGNACCGCGCAGTACAAAGAATCGTTCCNTGCGCCTGACGCGAAAATCCTGATCGTTGACGACACGCCCGTCAACCTGACCGTCATGCGCGGGNTGCTCAAAAAGACGCTCGTGCAGATTGACACGGCCGCAGACGGCGTTGAGGGNCTGGAAAAGACCCGCGCNGANCACTACGACGTTATTTTTATCGATCACATGATGCCCAACATGGACGGCATGGAAATGCTNGCGGCNNTGAAAAAAGACGGCGGCAAGAACGACGGAACGCCCTGCATTGCGCTGACGGCGAACGCCATTTCGGGCGCGCGGGAAATGTATCTGGCGGCNGGATTTGACGATTANCTTGCCAANCCTGTTACGGGCGCGTCGCTCGAACAAACGGTGCGCGCGCACNTGCCCGCNGAAAAAGTGCGCGGCTGACGGCGCGCCGCNTAAAAACCAATNCCGACGGCGACGGAGAATTTTAGGTCGTTTTGGCTCACGTTNTGGGAAANTCCNACCGCCACTGCGGGNAGCGAGATTTTTGCCAGATACATTTTTGCNCCNGCGGAGTAGCCGAGGTTCAGNATNTGGCTGCCGTCAAAATCCTCGCCNAAAAACTGTTCGTATANTCCATAGACCGAAAACGTGGCGAATTTNGTCTTTGCCACGGCGAATTCAAGTCCGGCNTTCGCGCCGAGCATTTTTTGGCTGACGAATTTGTCGGGCATNATNGTCGTGCCGACGGNGNTCTGCGANGCCCACANCGATACGGGNGCGCCGTGCGAATAATGCCCCGCGCCCTGCGCCACNATGCGCAGCCGCCGCACGGGAAGATTCTGCTGTACCGANACCTGCACGTCCGCAGACTGCGCCCATGTTCCCGAATCAAAGAACGTCGCGCGGGCGGCGACGCGCACGGATTTTGTGGACAAAAACCATTCGTTCAGCTGGGGAAACCGTGCGCCCCATGCCGTGTTCACGGAAAATGCGTGGTAGGTTTTGAGGTCGTCCTGATAGGCGGAAAAATCGTCGTCAAGCGAAATGTTCGTGTAGTCGTAGCGCAGTCCGACCGAGGCGTTGGTGTGTTCGGTCAGTTTGTCGGTCAGGGAGATTTCTGCCCCGCCGCCAATCGTGCGGTAGGCGAGCGCGAGCGAATCGCTGCCGTCGTGTACTTTGTTCCCCCGGTGCGCGAACGACCCGCTCACGGAAAATCCCGGCTTGGTGAGGGCGAGCGACGGCTTGGAGAACGCCATGATTGCCATTTGCCGTGACGACGAAAATACGCCGCCCACAAGGTACGTGTCTTTTACGCCGAACGCGTTGGTGTCCATGACGACCAGCCCGCCCATAAAGCCCGTGCCCGACGCGTACATCGCGAACGGAACGGGCAGAAAAGAGATTTTTTCCGTCACCGTCACGAACAGCGTGCAATAACCCGATTCGTCCAAGCCGCAGTTCACGCTTATGTCGGAAAAAAGCCCCTGCTCGCGTAGCGTAATCTCCACGTCGTTCAGGTCAAGTTCCGCCGCGGGAATCCCCCGGTATTTGCCGAGTACCGACTGCATGTATGACTGGCGCGTCTTTTTTAGCCCGGTGACTTTGATGCGCGAGACGACGAGTGCAACATTCATCGTATCGTCATGCGGAACGGCGGCTTCTTGTGCGGAAAGCGGGAGTGCAAAAAGACAGAGCGCGGCAATCGTGCCGACAAAACGGTTGGGTCTCACGCCTCAAGCATAGCAGAAAACCGGCGGATAGTCAAAAACGCGCATTATTTTTAGCGGGAAAGATTGACAACATATATTTGTTAGTATATGATAACTTTAATTAGATTTACGCAACTTGTTTTGCCGGAGATAATTTTGTCGTCCGTGACTGACAGATGCAAAGGAGGGTAAAAGGTGGACGAGCCAATCTGCGCTCCGGGCTGATTGCCGGGAGATGTAAATTCTGCAATGTTTTTCAATTGTTTGGCAAATTGTGTTGACAAAGCGAACGGTGTATGCTAGTTTTTCCGTGCTTTTGACGGCAGTTTGCGTCGCAAACTAACTATCGACGAGTCCGCTTGTGCGGACGAATTGCAATTCCCGGAAGCGGGAGTTTTCTGCGGAATGCGATTTTATGGAGGTTTTTATGAAAAGGATTCTTGTAAGCATGGTCGCTGTTGCGGCTGTCTGGGGGGGGGTAGCCTTTGCAGACGTTCAGGTGAATTTCTACAATAAATTGTATTCGGAAGATCCNTTCTTGCGTCACCATGATGATAACGGGGACGGCGATTATAAGACGGATGCGTATTTTCCCGGCATCAAGGAGCGGATGTATGCGGACATCAAGACTGCCAAGGTCGATGCCGGCATAAAAGGGACGCTCTATTTTGGGCAGGGACAGGTGCGTATTGACGATGAAAAGTCGATTTTCGATCATTTTCATTTCAGCGGCGAAATTGANGACTGGTGGGTCGAGTTCCGNCCGATTGACATGATTACGCTCGGTCTGCACGATACCATTTGGGCAGACGGCTCGTATTTCCCGATTTGGGACGACAANGCGACGGCGGGCAATATCGGTAGTGACGGCTTTACGTTCGTGATTCGTCCGATTAAGATGCTCCGTCTTGCGGCGACCGTTCCGTCNGGCATGGATTACGNTACGGTAAACTGGCTCAGTGATGACCATGATTTCCACTTTGGCACGGGCGCNATTCTTGACTTGGATATGTTTCAGGCNAGCGTGAATATGCAGGGCATTCCGTGCCGTGGCGGTCGTCAGCTTGGTACGTTCGTTAATATGCCGGGCTTCTTTGGTGTGGTAAAAGCGCTCTCTATTGGCGCGGGCTTCACGCANGCTTGGGGCAATGACTGGAATCAAAACTATCTGAAAGATCTTATTGCAGATGCTGGCATGGCNTATACAAANCTGCTGANCNCTTANGTGACNTATGACGCGCGCTNGTTCCGGCTGAANGCGGAGCTTGCTTGGGANTTCGACTTTGACGACNNTAACAAGGACAAAGACTACTACGATTTCTACACTGCGGTGGCNTTCTCGTTCGGCTTGGTGGACAAACTTTCGGCAACNGCNACGGGCAANCTNCTNTTCGACTTTGCGGANAACGGNTTGGGCAATGGCTANGGCGCGTCNTTTGCGGTTGACTACGAAATNAACAAGCGGCATGNGNTTGGCGCAAAGGCCGAGGTCAACAAGGTTGACAAATACTGGGATTTTGCNATCCCGGTNTACTGGAAGTACAGTCTGGAATACTANTTTTGAAACGACCGCCCGCGTGGCGGTCGTTTTGCTTTGTGCTTGACGGGGCAGTTTGTGGCGTGGTAGGATACGCGCGGAGAAAATGACTATGAAAAAGTATGTGGTGTTTGGCGCNTTGTTCGCGCTGGCGGCGGCACTGTCCGCACAGCCGGTCTTTGATGATCCGCGCGCNACCGTCATCGATATTTCTGCTGTTCCCGGCAAGGCAAAGGACGAAATCCGCGTTATCAATGCGAGTCGTGAAGCACCAATAAGTGTTGCGGTTTCGGTGTATTATGCGAAGAAACAACGGAGGGAGCCTTACGGCACGGCAGATTTGGTTTCCGTGGACGATACGGACATGATTTCGTCAAAACTGAGCGGAAAACTCAAACGGTATTCGCATGTTGCGGTTATTCCGTCGTCATCGTCGCCGCTCGAATTCGGCGTGGCAAAAGCGCACGATGATTTATATATTTACGTCATCTCAAAAGAAACCGTCGATAATTCGGCGTTCGTGGTCGATACGCTTTCTGTTCCGGGCAAATTCAAGGACAATGTGAAAGTCAAGAATATGTCCGCGGACAGCAACATGGGTTTTGACGTGTACGCGCGCAAGACTGAAGCCGACGCGTGGCAGAAAGCCGGAACGGCGTTTGTCAAGAGCGCGGGCGACGAGGATTTTGTGTGGTCAATCCTGCCGGACAACGTGGCGAATTACCGCTTTATTGCCGTGCTCGCGCACAACGGAAAAACCTACGCCTATGAAGCGACAAAGAAAAACAACGATTTGTATATTGCGGTGCGCTAGCCCGTCTTGCAAAGCGCGGGGCAACGTGATATAGTATGCCCATGAACTATAACGGCTTCTCCCCATTGCAGTTTATATGGGGGGGGGTATTCTACCACTGATGTAATTTCCGTTTCTCTCTCATTCTTTCTGTTCTCTCAGATTATGCTCTGCTTCGTGCAGGGCTGTTTGTTTTTAAATCACACTTATTTTCAAGGAGGGGCGTATGCTCAAATATGCGTTGCGTGAGAATCTGCTCACGCCGGAGTCTGACGACTGTATGGCGCAGGCACAGGACGTGAGGTCGTATGCACAGGACGAAATCATCGACTTGATGATGCGGAGGGGTACGACTTTGACAAAAGCGGACGTTACGGCGGTCTTGCAGGTTTATTCCGAGGTCATCAAGGAAGTGACGGCTGACGGATGTGCGGTGAATACGCCCTTGTTCAATACGTCGTTCAGCGTGGGCGGAGTGTTCAGCGGCATGGCGGATAGCTTTGACAAGGCACGGCATACGGTCAGCGTGAATGTGAATGCCGGACAAGTATTGCGCGAGGCGGTGAAATCGGTCAGGACGGAAAAAGTCGAGGCAGCGGCTACTGGTCCATTCATTATGGAGGTTGCGGACGTGGTTTCCGGGGCAGTGAACAGTACGCTTACGGCGGGCAGTATTTTGCGGCTCGTAGGTTCGCGGCTCAAATTTGATGCTTCGGACGCGGAGCAGGGTGTGTTCCTTGTGCCAGAATTGGGTGGCGGTGCGGTGAAATGCACGGTGGTGGCAGAAAACAAGCCCGCCCGAGTCATGGTGATGGTTCCGGCAGACATCGTGCTAGGGGCGTACAGCGTGGAAGTGCGCACGAGGATTTTGGGAAACAGACAGGCGGGAAAGTCGCTCAAGACGGGACGGTTCGGCAAGGTGCTTGAGGTGGGTGCTCGGGCATAACCGTGCAGTCTGCACGTACAGGGTCGAGCACTTTGCCCGTGCAGGGACGAGCAGACTGCTCATGCAGGGTCGTGCGTATCTGCCCGTGCAGGGGCGCGCAGGTGTGCTAAAGCATGGTTTAGCAGCTGCGCTAAAGAAGTTGCCATGCTAAGGAGTATTCGTATGAAAACATAGTGCTCAATCTCATGCTCGCCAGCGGTTCTGTGCCATATAACGGTGCAGAAAAAAAGCCGAGGGAATTGTGTTTATGTCGGTTGCCAACCGACATCGTGTGCTTCTCGCGTGCGGGAAGTATCCCTTATATGGGGTTATATTTTGGAGGGTAGTTTAAAATGAAATGAAAAGCAGGGGGTGAATATGTCCTGCTTTTGGAGGAGACATGAATATATCAAACACTATGGCGTATGATGCTGCGGTCAAAAAGATTGCCGTATGCATTGATGCGGAGAACGTTTCTGCCGATCATGCGAACAAAATAACGGCAAAAATCAGTTCCTATGGCGACGTGCTGATTCAGCGTGCCTATGCTGACTGGAGCATGAACAATACGAAAAAATGGAAAGATGCTGTTCTGAACAGTCCCATTCAGGCTATCCAGCAGTTCCACGAAAAAGACAAGAAAGAATCGGTGGACAAGGCGATTATCATGGACGGTATCGAAATTGCGATTAAGAACCCGGAAATCGATACGTTCTGCCTGGTATCGTCAGACAAAGGGTATTCTGATTTTGTTCTGAAACTGCGTTCCATGGGAAAGTACGTTTTGGGAATTGGGGAAAAGCGGAATGTCGGCGAGAATTCACGCTACGTAAAAGCCTGCAATGAGTTCGTATATATTGAGGACTTGCAGGAATTCGACGAAACTGCGCTCCTTTCTCCCGATACGGAAGGGGTCTCAAAAGATGACATCGAATTTTCGCTTTCCAAATTCATTGCCCAGTGCTTTGAGGCGACGCCGAAGGTTGAAGATACCGTCCTGCTTTCGCGGTTGGGAGATACCATTCGGAAGCAGCAGAGCGACTTCGACTGCGGGAAGTATGGGTTTTCGGGTCTGATTGCCCTTGTCAGGCACTTTTCCGATGACTACGACATTTCCCGGAATGAGGATGGCTGCACATGGGTTGTCACGAAGAAGAAGACCGACGGCACGGAAACACCGGCAGATGTGTCTGGCGCCGAGTGCGTCGGAACTATTTTCCGTCGGATTAGTACCTATGGGTTTGTCCGCCGTGACGGCGATGACAAGGAGTATTTCTACTACAGAAACGACTCGCCGGAAGAAATCCGTGACAGTTTGAAAAAGGACGTGCGCGTCCGTTTTAAAGTGTTGGAAGAACCGTCCGATACGGGCAAGAATGGGCGTGTCGTGATTATCGGACTTGCCGAGGCGGCAGTCTGACAGATGATGATGGTTCTCCGTGACATGTTTACGGAGAGATAATACAGCATGACGGGAGCGGTGTGTGCGCGGGAGATTCCCGCGCGCCCTGCTTCCGTTTTTGAGAAAAGGAAAAAGGATATGAAACGAAACAGTGTTTGGATGTTGGCGGTATGCGCATCGCTTGTGTGGTGCGCTGCCGTATGCACGGGGTGTGCGGAAAACGACGACGAAGACAATATGGTTATAGAGAACGGGGTACTGGTCAGTTGGCGGAATGCGAAAGGCGACGTAACAATCCCATCCGGCGTGACGAAAATCGGTGAGGATGCATTCATGTATTGCAATGATCTTACGGGCGTGAAGATTCCTGACGGTGTGACGGAAATCGGTCAATACGTGTTCTATGGGTGTTTATGTCTTGAGAGCATTGAGATTCCTGCGAGCGTAACGAAAGTTGGCGCGAATGCATTTTCTTACCTTAATTCAATGATTAACATTTCGCGCGTGGAATACAAGGGTACGGCTGCCGACTGGTGTCACATTACATGGGGAAGAGAATATGCAAATCCGTTGTCGGACAGCCGTGCCGTATTGTATATTTCTGGCAAAGCGGTGACCAGTGATGAACTCCTTGAGGCGGCAACAGAAATCAAAAGCTACGCGTTCTACGGATGCCGTGATTAAAAGAACGCTGCTATTTCTAAAGACGTAACAACCATTGGCGATTACGCGTTCTTTAATTGTACAGGACTTGAGGACGTTGAGATTCCTGACAGCGTGACGAGCATTGGTAAATACGCGTTTTCTAAATGTACGGGACTTAAGCGCGTTAAGATCCCCGCGAGCGTGACAGAAATTGGCATAGATGCATTTTCTTCCTGTACCAAGCTTGCTGACGCAGAAATATTGGGAGGCGCAATTGGCGAATCTGCGTTCGCCGATTGTTCTTCGCTTGCGACTGTGACCATAGGAAGCGGCGTAACACAATTCGAAAAGGATGTTTTTAGGAATTGTTCAGTTAAAGATATGTACGTACTTGATATTGCGGCTTACTGCGGCATTACGTTTGTGGACAAAGAAACAAGCAATCCTGGCGGAAAATTCCACAATGGCAAAGATAATGCCGAAGGAATCGATACGCTAGAAATTCCCGACAGCGTGACGGAAATTAAGGACTATGCATTTTATAAGAATAGCGGTCTTAGTCGCATCATAATGGGCAAGAACATCAAGCGTATTGGTAAATACCCATTTAAGGTGTCTCACATAAAGTATACGGGATCTCTTTCTGATTGGTGTGGCACAACGTTCGAGTATGAATGGAGCGATTGGGGGAATAGGGAGTTTGTTTTGGAGATTGATGGCGTGACGAGTAACGAATTGTCGATACCTGGGGAAACAAAGACTATTAACGATTATGCTTTCTATGGTATTAAACAAATCAACGGATATGACATCAAAACTATAACGATAGGGGAAGGCGTGGAATCTATCGGAGCAGAGGCATTTTACTCACAAAGTGTTAATTCGGTGACTATTCCAAAGAGCGTCACTCGTATCGGTTATTCCGCATTCAATGCTTCGTCTCTCACATTCAACGGGACGAAAGCAGAATGGAATCTTATCATCAAACCCTCATACGGCCATTGGCCGTCTGTAACATGTACTGATGGCACGATAAGTTCATCGTATACATACCCGTAGTTGTATGCCGCCCCGCTTCCCTGCGGGGCGGTTTTTTTGCCCGCTGCCCCAATCCGCGTTCAGAACAGCCCGAAGCCGCCGGCTTTTTTTGTCCCTGCCTTTATCCAGCTGACCAGCTGTTTGGGCGCGGGGCGTTTTTTTAGCTCGTCAATGGAGTCCAGGTAATCGCACAGCCAGCTTGCGAGCGTCGTGTCTTTGTGGGCGACCTCGGTATGCACGTCGCAGGAGATGAGCACGGGGTAGATGTTCGGGTTCTCCGCGTGCAATGCTGCCGTGTTTTCGGCAAAGGCTTTGAATGCGGCGGCGGCGGCGGACACGTGCGGGGAAGAAATCGTCCCTGCGCGGACGGCGGGATTTGCCACCGCGTCTGCCTGTGACGAATTCGCCTTGTACAGAAAGACGATTTTTGCGGCGGCGTTGCTTTCGTCGCGGGTCTTTTTCTGCTCAAAGCGCGTCAGAATTTCTTGCGTTATATAATGGTAGCCGATTATCAGTTCGTCGATGATGCGGGCATTGTCCGTCAGGTTGCTGTGGTTGTATTCAGCGGCGACGTGCGGCTCGTCAAAAATCAGCACTGCTTCGTCCAGACGCTGCGATATGTTCAGGCAGTGCAGGAGCAGCGCGCGCGCGCTCAGCGCAGACGAACGGTTCCATGGAATTTCGGTTTTGGGCTGCTGCACGGCATAGTCCGACGGCGCGGTGATGACCGGGATGCGTCCTTTCTGCGAAACGGTTGCGGCGAATTCNGTGCCGGCGGGAACGTCCTTTCCCGCGAGTAAAATTATTCTGTCCATGCTTTTATTATAGCACACTGACGGATATTTGCAAACAAAGCGCACTCTTGGTATACTGTNGGTATGAAAGTCTGGATAAAATATGTGATTGGCATTGTGCTGGGGATTGCCGCCGCGCTGCTGTTGCCCACCGACGTGCCTGCGGTGAGNACGGCTNTTGTTACCATACAGGAATTTTTTGTGCGCTTTGGGCGGTACACGCTGCTGCCGNTGTTGNTGTTCGGCGTGAGCAATGCGGTGTACAAGCTGCGTTCCCGCAAGATGATGGCGCGGACGGGCGCATGGACGGCGGCGGTCATCGTCGGGTCGTCGCTCATCGTTACGGCGGTCGGNGTNCTTTCTATCCTNCTGGTTGCCCTGCCGCGCATTCCCATTACCGGCGAAAAAGTGACGGANGTCGCGGCTATCGACATCAAGTCGTTGGTCATGCGGCTGCTTCCCTATTCCAGTTTTGAGACGTTGCTGGACGGCGCGTTTCTGCTCCCCGTGTTTTTGTTTGCGGGGCTGATTGGCGGCGGCTGTGCCACCGACGAAACGGCTTCCCGCCCGGTCATCGTGGTGATTCAGAGCGCGTATCGGCTGTTTTATTCGATTATGACTTTTTTTGTCGAGTTGCTTTCGGTCGGCATGATTGCCATTGCGGCATATTGGATGATGAGCGCGAAACCGGCGTTTGCCGCAAAGACGTTCATGCCGCTTACGATTATGCTGCTCGTCGATTTTGTGCTGATTGTGGGCGTGNTGTACCCGGTGNTGTTGCGGCTGATTTGCAAGGATCTCCGCCCGTGGCACGTGCTGTATGCGAGCATTTGNCCCGTGCTTGCGGCGTTTTTCAGCGNCGACGCAAANCTTGCCTTGCAGGTGAACTGGCGGCANGGNNGCGAAAGTCTGGGNGTNCATTCNCGCGTCAGCGGCGTGACATTCCCGCTGTTTTCTATTTTCGGNCGNGGCGGCGCNTCGTTGGCGGCNGCTATCTGCTTTGTGGTGCTGTTGCGCTCGTATTCGCCGATCGGGCTGAAAGTGTTTGACGTGCTGTGGATTTTTTTGGTGAGCTTTGGNCTGTCGTTCGTGCTGGGCGGCATTCCTGCGGGCGCGCCGTANATTCTGCTTACCGTGCTGTGTACCGCCTACAGCCGCGGGTTCGACGCGAGCTATCTGNTGCTTCGTCCTGCCGTGCCGATTTTCTGTAGTTTTGCGGCGGCAATCGANGCGGCATCAGCCGTGTTCGGCAGTTATATTGTGGGAGTCAAGACGCANCGCATTGAGCATATCGACATAANGCATTACATATAACGGTCGTCGGGGCGCAGGCAGTGTTCTTTGAACTGNGCCGCGCTCATCGGACGGCCGAACAGGAAGCCCTGGAATTTGTCAGGNCCGAACTGCTGCAACTTTTCGACGTCCGTCTTCTGCTCAACGCCTTCCATGCAGACGGTCATGTTCAGCTCGTGCGCCATCTGCGTGATGTGCTTGATTACTTTGGTGTCGCCCTCGTCCCCGCTCGTCGCCTTATGNACNAACGTATAATCCAGCTTGAGCGTGTTTGCGTGCAGGTANTGCAAGTAGCGCAGGTTTGAGTAGCCCGTNCCAAAATCGTCAATGTCGATGTTCAGGTTCATCGCCTGGAATGCGTCCAGCAGTTCCTGCAACTCATGGTCGCTGTTCATGTAGCCGCTTTCGGTCAGCTCCAGCGTAATGTTGCGCGGGTTCACGCCCGATTTGGTGAGCGCGATCTGCACNTCGGTAAGCACNTCGCTTTTTTTCACTTGGATATACGAAAGGTTCACGCTCATCCTAAAATGCTTTTGCAGGAGATTCCATTCGCGGCACTGGTTGAACGCCGTCAGCAGAATCCACCGCCCCNCGGGAATAATCAGACCGCTTTTTTCCAGCAGCGGTACGAAATCATCAGGGGCGAGCCTGCCCAGTTCGGGACACGACCAGCGCAGCAACGCTTCCGCGCCGATAACGTTGTACACGGTCTCTTCTTTGTCCAGATACAAATGCTTTGCGTTGACGACCGGCTGAAAATACAGTTCAAAGCCGCGGAAATTGTCTTTGATNGATTCGCGCAGCCGCTCCTGNAACCCGATGGCGCGCAGATGGCGGGTGTAATCCACGGCNTTGTACATNGTCAGGTTGTTTTTGTCTTTGCGCTTGGCTTCGACCAGCGAATAGTTCAGNTTCTTTATCAGATCGTCGGGCTTTGAGGGATCGTTGAAGAACGCGACCGCACCCGCAGACACGGTGAACACGACNTCATACTCGATTTCCTGCTCGGCATCGGCAATGTAGCGTTTGAGCCGCTGATACAGTTTTTTTGCGTCGGTGGCATTTTTCCCGGTCAGGTTCATGCACAGGATTTCNTCGCCGTGCAGTTTGTACGCGCTTGCCGTGCCTTCGCTNGCTTTGCGGCAGCATTCGGCAACGAGCGCGATTACTTTGTCGCCCGTGCGCATACCGTACTGCTCGTTAATGTTCCCCAGGTTGTCAATNTCGATTTTNAGCAGGAAGCCGGANACTTTCTGCTGCTTTGCCCATTCNACGTTAAAATCCGTGCGCATCTGCGATTCCGTGGGCANNCCGGTNAGCAAGTCGAGCTTGTCAAGGTCGTCNATGATAGAGACGCGCCCGACCAGCAGCTCGTCGTTCTCCGCCCAAAGCATTTTTCCCCGGCAGCTTATCCATATCGGCTTGCCGTTTTTGTTCACCCAGCGGTATTCAAGGCTGTGGACATCTTTGCTTCCNAGGCGGATTTGCTCCAAGTCCGTGGCGAGCACCGCNCGATCGTCGGGATAGACGATGCGCAGGATTGTCTCCGAGGCGTTGCCGAATTTTGCCGCGGGCAAGTCGAACGTTTTGAGCGCATACGGCGAAATATAATACGTATCTGCGTGCAAGTCAAAGATGAACAGGTACGCGTCCGTGCATTCGTTCAGGTGAGAGATGACTTCTTCCAGTTGTGCGCGGGTCACGCTTATCGAATCTGACATATCNTCATATTATAGCACAGATTGGNAAAATGAACAGGAAAAAAGGGCGAATTGGGCAAAAAAAGAGACCAGATAATCTGCGGCACAGCATCCGCTGCATACCGTTGCTGCCTTCCGGCTCTGGCGGGGTTTTGCAGGAATCACTTGCGCAGCATCTGGTCTCACANCGGAAAGAGGGGGATTCGAACCCCCGGTAGCTTGTGGGCTACACACGCTTTCCAAGCGTGCACCTTAAACCACTCGGACATCTTTCCAAAGAATGCGCTACAGGAAGTATGGTCAGAAAGGAAAACGAGGCTAACACGATTCGAACGTGCGACCTCCACCTCCGCAGGGTGGCGCTCTAATCCAGCTGAGCTATAGCCTCAAATATAAACGAAAACTTGGTTTTCGTCAGGTTACGGAAGCGACAGGAGTTGAACCTGCCCAGCCCGTAAGGAACTGACGGATTAGCAATCCGTTGTATTACCGCTCTACCACGCTTCCTTTGTTGGCGTAAAAAACGGAGCGGGAGGGATTCGAACCCCCGGTAAGTTGCCCTACAACGGTTTTCAAGACCGCCGCCTTCGACCGCTCGGCCACCGCTCCAAATTTGACGCTTTACAACTATAGCAAAAATCGGCGCAGGATGTCAAGTGAGCGGCAAGAGATTTTCGNGTGNGCGGCNGGGNGTTGCGAACNGCGGCGGGNTATATCGCCCTGTGCANGAAAAAGGTAGGAACTTTTGGGCAAAAACCTAGGAACTTTTCATGCAAAAGCTTATAAGGTTTTTGGTGAAAAGCTAGGAACTTTTTGCCTAAAACCTAGGAGCTTTTTGCGGCAGAGGACAAAAAAATGCGTGGCGGGCACGAATGTGCGAAGTTTCAGGCGAAGGCTTTTCCCCGCNAAAAGCATTGCGTATATCTTTTTTTTCGGGTACAATNGAATGTGGAAAGAGGTGCGTCCTTGCCAAAAAGGACAGAGGAGTATTTTTATGGAAAANACTGAAGTGCAGGCGAAGCTGAAGGAATTTTTTATGTCAAATNTGGGCGTTGACGGCGATATTTTGCAGTANGACACGCCGCTGTTCGGTGAGGAAATCGGCTTGGATTCCGTGGATTCGCTNGAAATCATTTCTTTTGCCGATGACGAGTACGGTGTTTCAATGACGGGGCTTCCGAAAGAGACGTTCCTGAGCATCAATACGATTGCGGATTATATCGTCGCAAACGCATAACGAANGGGCGGCATTGTTGCGCTGCAAGCAATNAAGGAAANATCAGCATGACCGAAGAGAAAAACCGCTGTGTGGTGACGGGGCTGGGCANGATTTGTGCCATCGGGAACTCCGTGGAAGAATCATGGAACAATGTGCTTGCGTCGGTTTCCGGCATCAGGCAGACGACGACGGTCGATACGGCAAACTGCTATGCGACGCTCGCCGCAGAAGTGCGCTGCGACACGCTNGACGACATTGACGCGCCCGANGAAAAGGATCGGGCTNCNAAACTGTGCCTNAAAGCCGCNAAAGAAGCNTTGGCGGATTCCGGCNTGGCNAANGGNAATGACGACCCGCGCGTGAGCGTGATTATCGGCAGCTGCGTGGGCGGCGCGGTAAGCATTGAGCATTACTACAAGCACGGCAAGNANAAGGCGGACATTCTCAANATGCCGATTGCGCCGATTGCNTCGCAGGTGGCGGANCTTGCGGGNGCGGGCGGCATNGTNACGAANGTNGCGAACGCATGTGCGGCAGGCACGATAAGCATNGCCTACGCNTGCGATTTGATCCGCGCGGGCAAGGCTGACGTAGTGATTGCCGGNGGCGCGGATTCGTTCGCGTCCATTCCGTATTCNGGTTTTCTTTCGTTGCATGCGCTGGACGAAAACGGCTGCTCGCCGTTCAACCGNTGCACGGGCATNACNCTGGGCGAAGGCGCGGGCGTGGTNATNGTTGAGTCNTATNCNCANGCAAAGGCGCGCGGCGCAAAGACGTATTGCGAAGTGCTCGGCGCGGGCATTACGACNGACGCGCACCATATTACCGCNCCGCGNGAGGACGGTCTGTGCCAGATTGAGGCGATTGANCGCGCCATTGNGAATTCCGGCGTGGCAAAGAAAGACATCGGCTACGTGAACGGNCACGGAACGGGCACGGGAAANAACGACAANGCCGAATTCCTTTCGNTGCANACGGTGTTTGACGGCGAGAACGACAATCTGAGCGCNAGNTCCACCAANGCGATGACGGGNCANTGTCTGGGCGCGGCGGGTGCGATTGAAGCCGTGTTCTCCGTCAAGGCNNTGACCACGAACACCGTCATTCCCACCTTGGGCTATTCGGACGAAGACAAAGAGAAGCTCAAGGAAAAGGCGGGGAATATCGANTTCGTGCAGAACGTGCCGCANGCAAAAGAGCTNTCCGCCGTGATGAGCAATTCGTTNGCGTTNGGCGGCAACAACGCGAGCATTATTTTNAGCAAGCAGGCGGGGAACGTCAGGACGAGNGAGGCAAAGCCGAGCATTGCGATTACGGGCTTGGGCATTGTCAATCCGCTGGGACACACGAAAGACGCGTACATCGCCGCAGTCAAGGCGGACGCAAAGCCGACGGAAACNAGCATTCATTCTACGATAGAGACGAGCGAATTNGACGACCTNGGCATNAAAATGGCGTTCTACCGCAAGCTGGACAACTTCAGNCANCTGCAAGTGGTGACGGGTATGCGCGCGCTCAAGGACGCAAAACTGACCGTNACCGAAGAGAACGCAAAGGACATCGGCAATATCGTGGGNACGAGCGANGGNGCGCTCGGTTCGACGTATGATTTTGAGGAGCTGATCGGCGAAAAAGGCAACGCAAANGGGAGCGCGTTCAAATTCCCGAATACCGTGTACAATGCGGCGGGCGGCTANCTTTCGATCTGTTCCGGCTTAAAAGGCTACAGCGTCACGGTGACGAGCGGCCCGGTTTCCGGCTTGACGAGCATTCTGTATGCGATGAACGTGATTAAGGAAGGGCAGGAAAAAATCATGCTCGCGTCGGGCAACGACGAGAACATTCCGATTATCGACAACTTGTTCAGCGAGCTGGGCTACAAGGCGCAGTCGGTCGTCGCTCCGTATGCGGGCGCGGACGGATTTGTGTTGGGCGACGCAAGCACGACATTGGTTTTGGAAGACGACGTGAATGCTCAGTCGCGCGGGGCGACCGTGTACGCGCATATCTTGGGCTACGGGAACGGGCGGCATAATGTGCGGTTCGGGGCGATTTCCGGCACTGCCGACGCGCTCGAAACGGCGATTGCCGACGCGCTTGCGGATGCGGGGCTTGACATGGCAGACATTGACGCGGTGTATGGCTTTGCGAACGGCATGAAAGCAGTGGACGACATCGAACAATCCGTGATGGCGGCGCATTTTGCGGACAAGCCCGTCATCGCCATAAAAGAGCGCGTGGGCGAAGGACGCGCGGGAACGGCTGCCTTGCAGGTTGCCCATGCCGCGCTCATGCTCCATGGCGACATTGCCGCCGACAACGCGTTCGTCATTGCAAAGGACGGCACGGTCACGCGCGGGAATCTGGACGCAAAGAATCTGAAAAACGTACTTGTGGTTTCTTTTGCGCTCGGTGGCTCATATACGGCAGTCGTTTTGGGAAAATAACAATAAGGACACGCGAATGAACGTAGCGATAGTGACGGGTTCGTCAAAAGGAATCGGCAAGGCTTGCGCGGTTCGTCTGGCAAAAGACGGGTTTGCGGTGGTAGTGAATTACAGCCGCTCGGACGAAGAGGCTGCCGCCGTGGTGGACGCAATCAAGGCGGCGGGCGGCGAGGCAATGGCGTATAAGGCTGATGTCTCCAAGCTGGACGAAGTGAAAAAGATGTTCCGCGACGTGTACAAGCAGTACGGCAGTATTGACGTGCTGGTGAACAACGCGGGCATCGTGCGCGACGAGTATCTGCTCATGCTGAATCCTGAGACGCTCGACAAATGCCTTGACCTGAACATTAAGGGGTATATCTACTGCGCGCAGGCGGCGGTACTCAAGATGTTCAAGCAGAAGCACGGCGTTATCATCAATATGTCTTCGGTCAGCAGCAAATTTGCCTTGCCTGGCCAAAGTGTGTACAGCGCGACCAAAGGCGCAGTTAATTCGCTCACGCAGACGCTCGCCAAGGAACTTGCCGGGTACGGAATCCGCGTGAATGCGGTCGCGCCCGGTTTTATACAGACCGAAATGATTGACGCGATTCCGCAGGAAAAGCGCGACGAATATATCAAGAATGTGCCGCTCGGACGGTTCGGCACGGCGGACGACGTGGCGAATGTAGTGAGTGCGCTTGCGTCGGACGCGTTTGCCTACGTGACCGGGCAGACGATTGTGCTGGACGGCGGTCTNTCGCTGTAAGCGACGGCATCATACTAGATTTTATGATGCGTCATTCTAGCCTTTATGACGCNTCATACTAGCCTTTGTGACGCGTCATAGTAGCCTTNACGACGTATCATACTAGCCNTTNTGACGCGTCATAGTAACTAGCACGACGGAATTTCGTTCTGGCAAAGCCTGATACCTGCGGGGCGTTACTGGTTGCACATTCGCTAAAATCATTGTATCATATAATTGATGAATATTTTTGAAATCAGTCAGAAGATTGCGCAGCGTCCGCCGTTCCAGATGATTGAGCGGGTGCTGGAGCTGACGCCGGGCGAGCATGCGACGGGCATTAAGAACGTGAGCGTGAACGAGCCGTATTTTATGGGGCATTTTCCCGGTAC
Source organism: Treponema sp. (assembly GCA_014804085.1). Classification (GTDB taxonomy): domain Bacteria; phylum Spirochaetota; class Spirochaetia; order Treponematales; family Treponemataceae; genus Treponema_D. The sequence goes on from JAAVAM010000006.1 coordinate 162,852, forward strand.
GCCGATTATGCCGGGCGTTCTGATTGTGGAAAGTTGCGCGCAGCTTTGTTCGCTCGTGATTGANAAAGACGAAGGCGCGTTGGACGATAACCTGTATGTGCTGCTCAAAATCGACGGGTTTAAGTTTGTTAAGCCGGTGATTCCGGGCGATCAATTGGTGATTACGGTNACGAAGACNAAAGGNGGCGGNGTGCTTGTCGGCTTTGACGCGGTGGTGAANGTGGGCGANGCGGTTTTTGCGAAAGGNAGCNTGACGTTTACGACAATCCCCAAGGCATCGGTAGAACNACGCTGATGGCAGAAAAAATCCTTTTGNTGAACGGNAGCCCCAAAAAGGAGCGGAGCGGGTCGCTGTTGNTGGCGCGCGCGTTTTTGGACGGGCTGACTGCGCACGGCGATTTTGAGACGGAGACCGTGCATATTTCCGCGCTGAACATCAAGCCGTGCCGTGGATGCTTGACATGCTGGGCGCGCGAGGACGCGACGTGCGTCATTACGGACGATGACATTCCTGCCGTGCGCAAAAAAATTGAGGATGCGGACATCGTGATTCTGTGCGCGCCGNTGTTCTTTTTNGGGCTGCCGGGAACGGTCAAGGTGATGATGGACCGNTTGCTNGGCATGGTCAATCCGTATTANGGCAANCCGATTCCTGCGGACGGGTCNTCCCTGCACGGATTTACCAAGCCGCATCCGGGGCAGCGGTTCGTGCTGATTTCGTCNTGTGCCTGGATAGAAAAAGAGGTCGTGTATGCGTCGGTGTTCAGCCAGCTGGACATGATTTTGGGAAAGGGCNGCTATCTTGCGCTNACGACACCGCAGATGAATGCGATTGTGTATCACGCGGGCGGGCGGCGGCTGGCAAAGATGCAGGCGGACTACANGAAAGCNGGCGAGGAGTACGCGGCGACCGGCACNGTGAGCGAAAAGACGATTGCGTACCTTGCGCGNCCGATGTTTTCNGATTCGGTCTATCAGCTGTTTTATGANAAGATGTGGCGCAAGCCAAATGGAGTGTATCTGCTGCATGGGATTGATAAANAGAGCGATTGACGGTCTGCTCGTTGCGTTCGGGAAAGTCTCTATCGTGNTGGTGCGGCTGTATATGNACGTGCTGTATCGTCCCAAGGCGCATTTTGTAGATANGANNGTGCAGACGAACCGGCTCAGAACGCCGTGCATNGTGATTGCCAANCACACGACGATTGTCGATCCGCCGTTCATTCTGTCGGTGCTGCGCGGGAAAACGGCAATCGTCATTGCNAAAGACTGGTACGAAAAGCCGGGCATCAACTGGATTTGCCGCGCGGCNAANGGCATTCCCTGCGACCGCTTCAACCTTGACACGGAATGGGCGTTGCTCGCCAAAAAAGANCTGAAAAAAGGCCGCTCGGTGATTATCTTCCCCGAAGGCAAGTGCCGCGAGGACGGNNANTTGAACGAATTTAAGCCGGGCTTTGCGTTTTTGGCGCGGAGTACGGGATTTCCCGTGGTNTGCGTCGGCNTGGACGGAATCTACACGTTCGGGCATCGCATTCATTATGTGGTGGANGTGCCGCAGNANATNGGNNGGACNAANGGCGTNCCTTCTTCCGTGGATTTGGANANNCAGTCGGCGCAGATGCGCGAGCGGGTCAAGTTGCTCAAGGCAGGGGCGATTCGGCATGGCATTGCGGGTTTGCCCGCGCCCGGAACGGAATATGCCGTGGTGCCGCCCGCGCCCGAATTCGGTGCGGCAGAGACGGAGTGTGCGCAGTGAAATATGGACTTGTTTTGGAAGGCGGCTCGCGCAAGGGCTTGTTCACGGCGGGCATTCTGGATGTCTTTTTGGAAAACCGCTTTCATTTTGATTATATCATCGGCGTGTCTGCGGGCGCGCATGCGGCGTTGAATTATGTGACGGAGCAGAAAGGGCGGCTCAAGCAGGTGCTTTCCCCGGAGTCGATCCGGCAGCGGACGCACAAGAACGGCGCGTTGTGGCGTGACGGCATCCTCAAAGAAATGCATTTTATGATTTACAAATATTCGTTCGACCGCAAGAATCCGTTTCATTTCCGCACATTCTTTTCGTCGGACGTGCGGTGCGAAATCGTCGCGACCTGTGCCGATACGGGGCGGACGGTGTACTGGTGCGATCAGGACGATTCTGCCGAAAAAAAACTGCTCATTCAGAAAATCCGCCGCAACCGGCTCTTGCTCGACCACGTTTGTGCGTCGTGTTCGCTCCCGATTCTGTTTCCGCCCGTAAAAATCGGCGATATGTTCTATGCGGACGGCTGCGTGACCGATTCCGTGCCGTTTGAGCGGGCGTTTGACCAGGGCTGCGACAAAGTGGTCGTCATTACTACGCAGGAACCGTGGGACGGACCGACGGACTTCAAGAAATGGGACATCATGCTTTCGCCGATGTACAAGAAAAAATATCCCAACTTGTACCGCGCCCTAATGAGCCGCTACGAAAATTATTGCCGGCAGGAAGCGCGGCTCAAGGAACTTGAGGACAGCGGAAAGGCGTTGGTGTTCCACCCGGTGGAAGTGCTGTGCAGCTTGTTTGAGAATTCGGCGGAAAAAATCGACGAGTCGTATAACTACGGCATTCGTTCGGCAAACGCGCGGCTCAAAGAAGTGAAGAAATTTTTGGGATTGGACGCGTAACGCATAGACGCGGACGATGATGATACGTACAATAGAAAGACTATGTTAGAGAACTATATCGTAAAAGGCTTGCTCATTGGTCTCATTTTTGGCATTCCCGCAGGCGCGAGCGGAACGATTACTATTCAGAAAACGCTGGAGCGCGGCTTTCTGGCGGGATTTTTTACGGGACTGGGCGCGACCGTTGCCGATATGTTCTACGCGAGCGTGGGCGCGTTTGGCATTCATTTGATTGCCGACTTTATGAACGACCACATGCGGGCGATTCAGTGCATTGGCGGCATAGTCATCATCTGCTACGGTTTTTACACGATGTTCCGCAGCGCAAAGGTGAACGAAAAAGTCGCCAACGCCACGGGCATCATCAGCTGTTTTCTGACGGCGCTCGGTATCGGGCTGCTCAATCCGGCGGCGGTGCTTGCCTATCTGATGGGCTTTACGCTTTTTGGCGTGGCAGAAGCAGAAATGCTTTCTATCGCGCAGGCGACCGAGTTGGTCGTTTCGCTCGGGCTGGGTACGGTCATCTGGTGGCTGATTGTCTGCGGCTTGATTACCGTTCTCCGCGCGCGCATTACCGACAACACGAACCACAAACTGCACGTCGCATTTGGCATCATCACGATTACGCTCGGCTGCGTTTGCATTGCCCGCTCCATATTCCCCGCTTTCCCCGAAAATATTATTCACGCGGTTTTCGGGTGACGGGTTTTGGTACGAAAGTGTGCCGTTGTTAAGCGCAAACGGCAAGCGCGTTATTGGTGCGTGTCTTTCCGCGTTTTATACCAGTCAATTCCTTTGCAGAGATAAAAAAATACGAGGCTGCCGATGACTGCGCCTATGGTATCGGCGCACCAGTCGAATACGGACGACTCCCTTCCGGGCGTAAAGCTTTGGTGGACTTCGTCAGTAATGCCCCATGTAGAAACGATTATTGCGGGCAACGCAATTCGCCACAGCGCGGGCAGTTTTGTTCCCACAGCGAATGCGACCCAGAAAGCAAGCCCTGCGTAGCAGATGCAGTGCACCACTTTGTCCGCATTCCAAAAGGTCGGCATCTGCTCGATTGTCATTTGTGAAGAAAGATACCAGCTGCATCCAAAAATACAGATCGCGGGCAGCCAGCGCAGGATTGTTTTCAGGCGATTCATGCGATGAGTATAGCATGGTGGGCACGAAAAAACAACAGCCCCGCTGTATTGCGGGGCTGTTGTCCGTCATACTACGATGCTACCGTTATTTGCCTTGCGCTTCCTTGGGGAAGAACTCGGTCGTGTAGTAGGCATCTTTCAGAATCTGCTTCATGTCCTCAATCAGCGGGACGCGCGGGTTGACCGGCGAACACTGATCTTCGTAGGCGAGGAACGCCAGTTTTTCCAGAGAGGCAAGGTACTCTTTTTCGTCCAGCCCCTGGCTCTGGAAGTTCATCTGAATGCCGACGCGCATTCCCAACTCGCCGCATGCCTTTGCGTAGGACTCCACGCCTTCTTCGGTCGTTTTTGCGGGCAGACCGAGCATACGGGCAAGCTCCGCGTAGCGTTCTGCGGCCTTGTAGTAGTTATACTTCGGCCAGGTACTCAGCTTGTCCGGCTGCGTTCCGTTGTAGCGGATCGTGAACGGCAACAGGATTGCGTTCGCGCGTCCGTGCGGCACGTGGAATTCGCCGCCGATTTTGTGCGCCATGGAGTGGTTCATGCCGAGGAATGCATTTGCGAACGCCATGCCCGCAAGGCAGGATGCGTTGTGCATCTTTTCCTTTGCCTCATAGTCTTCCGCACCGTTGTTGTAGCTGCGCTCAAGGTACTGGAACACCATTTTAATCGACTGAATGCACAGACCGTCGGTAAAGTCGTTCGCCATGGTGGAGACGTATGCCTCGGTCGCGTGGGTCAGCACGTCCATGCCGGTGTCCGCGACAATCTTTTTGGGCAGGCTCAGCGTGAACGTCGGGTCGATAATCGCGATAGTCGGCGTGAGCGCGTAGTCCGCCAGCGGATATTTCTTGTGTTCTTCCTTGTCGGTGATGACCGCGAACGGCGTGACCTCAGAACCGGTGCCGGACGTAGTGGGAACGCAGACGAGGCTCGCCTTTTTGCCCAGCTGCGGGTAGCGGAACGCGCGCTTGCGGATGTCCATGAATTTCTGCTTGAGGTCGTTGAAATCGACTTCGGGATTCTCATAGAACAGCCACATGCCTTTTGCTGCGTCCATAGAAGAACCGCCGCCGAGCGCGATGATCGTGTCGGGAGCGAACGTGCGCATCAGCTCCACGCCCTTGCGGATCGTCTGAATTGACGGATCCGGCTCAACGTCGCAGAACAGCTGGTACTGCACCGGCTCCGCGCGCAATTTGAGCTGGTCGGTAATCTTGTCAACAAAGCCCAGATCGACCATGGAGCGGTCGGTGACGATAATCGCCTTGTGCATTCTCGGCATCTGGTGCAAATATTCGATAGAATCGCGCTCAAAGTAAATCTTTGACGGTAACTTAAACCACTGCATATTGTTGCGTCTCCTTCCCAATTTCTTCACGTTCAAAAGATTCACTGCGCTCACGTTGTCGTCGGTTGAGTTGTGTCCGTAAGAACCGCAGCCGAGCGTGAGGGACGGAATGAATGAGTTGTATACGTTTCCGATGCCGCCGAACGTTGAGGGGCTGTTCCAGATGACGCGGATTGCCGGAACGATGTCGCCGAATTTTTCCGCCAATGCCTTGTCGTTGGTGTGGATTGCCGCAGAATGTCCCAGTCCGCCGAATTCGAGGAACTGCTTTGCCTTTTTCATGCCGTCGTCGGTGCTGCTCGCTTTGAGTACGGCAAGGACGGGAGACAGTTTTTCGCGGGTGAGCGGCTCGTTCACGCCCACTTCCTTGCATTCGGCAAGGATAATGCTCGTGCGCGCGGGAATGTCAAACCCGGCGTTCTTTGCGAGGACGACCGGGTTCATGCCCGGAACGATAGCGTTCAGCTTTGCGACGGTCGGGTCGCCGTCCACGCCGAACATGTATTTTTCGAGCATTTTCTTTTCTTTTTCGTTACACAGATAGGCACGGTATTCTTTGAATGTCTTGATTGCCTCATTGTAGATTTCTTTGTCGATGATTGCGCCCTGCTCGGAAGCACAGATCATGCCGTTGTCGAACGCCTTTNACATAACGATGTCGTTGATTGCCTGCTTGAGGTTGCAGGATTTTTCCACGTATGCGGGAACGTTGCCCGCGCCNACGCCAAGGGCCGGCTTGCCGCAGGAATATGCCGCGCGCACCATCGCGTTTCCGCCCGTCGCCAGAATGGTGGCAACGCTGTCGTGCTTCATCAGGAGGTCAGTCTTCTCCAAAGACGGCTCCTCAATCCACTGNATNCANTTTTCGGGCGCGCCCGCCGCGACTGCCGCGTCGTACACGACTTTTGCCGCCGCAATNGAACATTTNATCGCGCTCGGGTGGAACGAGAAGATAATCGGATTNCGGGTTTTCAGNCAGATGAGCGACTTGAANATNGCCGTGGAAGTGGGGTTGGTNACCGGGGTCAGACCCGCAACCACGCCGACCGGCTCGGCAATCTTGACGATTCCCGTCACGTCATCGTCCTCAACCACGCCGACCGTCTTGAGGTGGCGCATATTGTTCACGACATATTCACAGGCAAAAAGGTTTTTGGTCGCCTTGTCCTCAAGGACGCCGCGTTTTGTCTCCTCAACGGCAAGCTTTGCCAGCGAGCCGTGCTGGTCAAGAGCCGCNATGCTCGCCTTTGCCACGATGTAGTCNATCTTTTCCTGATCGTAACTGGCATACGCTTCCAGCGCCTTCTGCGCCTTTGCCGCCAATTCATTGATTTCTTTTTGGGGTTCAGTCAATGCTTCACTCATCAAAAATGCTCCTGTNTTGGGATATACTANNACANAGTATAACGATTTTTCNGTTTAAAGTCTGTATGTTTGNGAGGAAATTCAGTTTTTTCTTTTGGGGTGATGATGCGCCCTTGCTTGGAGAATCGCTGAGCAAGGCTGTGTTAATACCNTTAACAGCCCTGTGTTAAGGGTATTAACACAGGGCTGTTAAGAAGCTTAACGGAGTGACACATATTTTTTTTCTTGACATTGCGTTATTATATGAATATATTGAATAGAGAACAAGATAAAGCGTATCGCCTTGATGGCGATGCCAAGGAGGTGTTTAGAAAAAATTGCTGTTTTTGTGCGGTCTGCGTTGCCGGTGGACTGCATGGCAGAACATGACTCTTGTAAGCATGATAGTATTNTATCGTANTATTGTTTTGTTTGGGTACTGGCAAACCCCTGTCTTTTTACTCAGTGTTATAATTCGTTGTCTGTTTGTGTTATGCAGATCGGCAACAATCGTTAGTATCAATTTTTCGTATGTGCGCAAGCCTACATTGGCTGCGCTTATNNTTTCTCCTTGTATTGCCCGTAAACAAAGAGGCAATCTGTCTGCACTGTTCGTGCGCGGGTTGCTTTCGCCCCCTGTTTGGGTAAGGGGGCAGCGGATAGAAGTGATTCGTCCGTAACCTAAAATTTTATTTGGAGGTCGTTTATGAACGACAAATCTAATGATTTAAAAGAGAACGTGAATGTGACCATACATTCTATCCCCTTTGCTGAAAATGAAGGATTCTATGCAAAAGTGCAACGGAACACTGCGTACATCGGCAATATCCTTGATAAGGTGCTTGAAAAGAAGTGTCTGCTGGACAGGGATGAATTGCTGTATGCGGCAGGAAGAATCAGCGAAGCCGTACTGAGCTTGCTTGCAGAGGGCAAGGCAGTTGATGTGCTGGAACTTGGCATCCTGTATCCCAAGCCGGAAGGCGGCATGGGAATGGCATCGCCAGGCATTGGGGACATCCCTGCCATGAAGCCCGCTTTTACGTCATCNGAAAAGACGGTTGCGGTGATGCGCGGGCTTGCTGTATCGGCTGATGTGACGAAAGACAACATACCGTCGATATGCGGAGTGTATGATATGCGGACACGTTCGGACGGTGCGTTGCTTTCTGCGGGGTACTCGGTGCGCATAAAAGGGCAGCGGCTNAAGGTGGCAGGAGTTTCTGCGGAAACAGGCGTATTCCTTGCGCCGTGCGACGAGCAAGGGACGTATGCCAGTGACATCACCCAGTGGGTTCATATTTCTGTGGATGACTTGATTGACAACAGTGCGGGTCAGTTGCTGTTCAATGTTCCGCCGGAGACGGCCGCAGGAACGTACCGCCTGCTCATTAGGACTGCATACGGTTCAGGAAACCGGGTAAACAAGAAAGTACGTACTGGACTGTTTGATTCGGTTGTCTTGGTAGCATAAGCGCTAACCATTTGCCGGCGGGGAAGCACNGCGAAATACCGTGCTTCCCCGCTTTTTCGTTGACGAAAACCGCAGAATGGTAATATAATANTGTAGAATAGATTNTTTTNTGTTGACTTGCATGCATACGGCGGCTCGCNNGTTCNANNGGCAGAGCCTTTTNCCGCGCCACAACGAATGCTTTTGATGAGGAGCGATATATGAANCGGACAAAATCCTTGGCAAAATACGTCCTTTCCGTGGCCGTAATCGTTGCCGCCCTCTTTGCGGCATCCTGCTCCCAAGGGCTGCTCCCCGAGCCAGAAATAGAGCAGATACAAGGCTCGGTCGTCAATAAGGATGCGCAGATAGAAGCGCCGCTTGCCGTCAAAGCCACGCAGGGCAAGACAAAGACCGTGACGGTCAGCTGGAGCACTTCCAACGGCGCAACGCAATACGTCGTTTATTCTGCGGCATCCCCGCACGAAGAATTCCAGCAAATCGCCGAGACAAAAGGCGAGGTCAACTCGATCGACATTCAGGAGCCGGCGGGAACGTCTGCCTATTACCGCGTCTGCGCGAGGAACTACAAGAAAGAACTGTCTGATTTCAGCGACACGGTGTTCGGCTCGACCATGGCGACCCCTATCATCTCCGGCATCACGTCGAGCACGGACGGCACTTCCGCGACCGTCTCATGGTGGATGGAAAACTGTTCGGCAAGCACCTATCAGAGCCTGGTGAATTACGTCGTCTACTGCTACGACGAAAGCGGAAACGAAGTCACCCACGAGACCGCCTCCGGCAAAGAGACGAGTGCCGTCCTGTCCGGGCTGACGGCAAAGACGCGCTATTTCTATCAGGTAGAGGCGTTCGTCAGCGCGGATCAGAGCAAGCCGGAACTTTCCGACAAAGTGGACGAAGAGACTGCCCGCCGCCTCATACCCGATGCGCCGGAGAACCTTTCCGCCACAAAAGGAACGGACAAGGAGACCATAGCGATAAGCTGGACGCTCCCACCGTTCTGCGACGTTGCGGTGTCTGGCGGCGTATACGAGCGGCATCCCCTCTATTTTACCATTGAGCGCAAGCTGAAAGGCGACGACGACACCAAATATCAGAAAATCGTCACTTATTTGGGAACGCAAGAAAAAGAACCTACTAGTGCGTCCGTCATTCAGTTTTCCTGTGCGGCGGACGGTGCGGCAACAAGCGAAGGAAGTCTTGTCTCCGTGCAGCCCGCCGCGCAAAACGATGCCGACGCGGAACGCTCCGACAACTACAAAGACTATATTTCGCGCTCCACTGTTACCTATTACGACACCACCGCCGAGCGGGGCTTGCAGTACGAGTACCGCGTTCAATCCTACGTGGACGACGTAAAGAAAACGATTAGCGCGGAAAACGCCACCGCCGTTGCACAAGGATTCCTGCTCAGCAAGCCCGCGTTCTCCGCTTCTGCAAAGTACGACCGCGCTACCGGCAACGATAATATCATTACAAAAATCACCGTATCTTTTAAGACCGTGTTCAAGCCATACGGACAGGATTACAGCTATGTCCTGCGCAGGAACTATGAGCCGATGGAGACGGAAAGCGGGTTAACGGGCAATCCTGTTTCCGGTCTCCCCATTACAAAGGCGGACAGTATTTCTACGTTGAACACGGTGACGGACGTTTTCGATTTCGGCAAGGATGTCAGCATCGGATATTACCAATACGTGCTGTATATCTGTGCGAGCGGCGAAGACGACATTGCGAAGGCGTACGACAGCATCACCATGAGCGGAAAAATCACTGTCATCGACGACGCGTCCAAGCTGCCTACGATTACCCGCTTTGATATTGAGGACGGATTCGCGGACAAATTCCGTCTCACTTGGAATTATGACAATACCTGCCGCTACCGGCTTGAATGGAAATCATCACTCGATGACTTTACCAAAGTCGAGACGCTTGACATTGGCGATGACGACAGGCACTTCTCCAAAGACGATGGTGCCGCCACCGCAACCTACAACCATCCGGCGCAGTCCGGGGAACGCCGTCTCTATACGCTCGTTGCAAACGGGGGTATTGAGGTCAGCAAGACCTACCCGCTGCCAAAAGCCGGCGATGAGGGAGTGCCAGAGCCGAAAGAACTGGAAACGCTCGGAACGGCAGAACCGCAGACGGTGGACATCGGCTACCGCACGATTTCCGTCTCATGGCCGGAAGTTCAACGTGCGACCGGCGATTTTTACATAAAGGCGTACTATGCGGGCGACACGGATGAAAAAGATCTTGCCGTCGGAAAGTATACAATTACGGAAGAAGAGGGCGGCTACCGTTGCGTTATTACCGAGCCGGACGGCTATGACGACCCCAAACGTTCCGGGCTGCCTATCACCATGAAAATCACTGCTAAGAGCGATAAGACCAACGACACCACCATCACGACACACACCGTGCGTACGCTCGGACCTGCCGCCCTTGATGTGCGCACGACCGAAACGCCCGCTGAAAACGACATCACCATAACATGGAAGAAAGCGGAGGGCGCGGAAGGATACCTTATCTATCGGCTCGCCTATACAGACCGTGCGTGCAATGTGGTCGAGCGCGCCAGTTGCTATTACTACGAGCTGGGCGAAAGCAGCAAGCCAGAAGTCCTCCTCGACTCTGAAGCAAATCCGAACGACGGCAATAAGACGCGCGCCCAAGTTACGCCGCTTGGAGAAACATACAGATTGCAGGACATTTACCAAGAGCCGACGACAGAAAGTAGTGCATACCAGACGGTACAGAGCAAACTCTGCTGGGGGCGACCCTACGGTTACATTGTCCTGCCCGTCAAGAAAAGCGATGACTTTAAGTTTGTGGATAATACCGCCACGCTCGTTGCTGACGGCAGTTCGGTAGACTACACTGCGAACGAAACGCAAACGCTCGCCGAAGTCCGCGCCGCTACGCTCGGCTACGGGCTGAACCTCGAAGCGGACAAGGCGACGAGCGGCAGCAAGCAGAACATAAAATGGAATGAGCCGTACAAGCCGCAGCAGCCGGTCGTCTACCGCCGTGCGGCAGGAAGTACGGGCAAATTCGAGAAATTCTATGACAATACCGCGATAAAGGGCAAGAACTCAGCCGCCATGCAGATTACCGACAACTATTATGACGCATTCGAGTACGTCGTCAAATACTATGCGGCAAACCCGGACGGCTCGTCAATCGACCTGCCGCCGTCCCTGCTTGCGGAAATCGAAGGGAATGCGCAAAACTATGAAACGCCGCAGGGCGAAAAGCGGGAGCTGGACAACAAGGGCTACCTGCTTACCGTGGACGGCTTTGACGTGCAGGTTCACCCCGAAAAAACCTATTATGAGCAGGCCTACTGGAAAGAATGGGACTACAGCAAGCGCGCCGTCGGCCCGGATTCTATGGTTATCCTCGTTCAGAACAACAACATCGATGCAGATTCCCATGAGCTTGTCAGCATAGAAAAGGCGAACGCGCACACGGGCATACAGGCCGTTGCGGATGACATCACGGCGGAAGCCGAGGGAAATGTCACTATCCGCGTCGCGCCAGCGGGCATTGCGGCGGGTACGAGCGCCACGACGGACGGCATGCTCAAAGTTCTGCGCGACTACAGGCATAACTACACATTTAGGCTGGAACGCACCGTCGGCGAGACTCCCATATCCGTTTCCTATGAGGACTACGAAAAGGACAGCGTAAAGACTGCCTACCGGCAGATAACAATCGATGAATTTGCAAAAGCAGCGATAATCGGTATGAGTACAGGAATAGAAAAGGAACGTGGAGATAAAGGTTCTTCCAGTAATGGAGCTGGAATAACAGGTTTAAAATCAACTTCTAGTTTTAACTGGGGGCCAAGTGATTATACCATAACATTTAACTATAGTGGTTATGTTGCGAATCATGTAACGAAATCTGGAAGAGAATCGTATGCGGTAATTGTAAGTGGAACATTAAAAGCAAGAGGTGGAACTGCGGCTGTATTTCAAAAAAGATATTTCTCTGAGACGGATATGACAGTGAAATACGAAACTGGAACGGGCACGTTATTTTTCAACGGGAAAAACACAAATAATGGAGGCGCAGTGGACAGAAGTGACGGTTCAATTACCGTAAAATACAATGGGGCTGAAAAAACTTATGATATGGCAAAAGCAAGCGAGAACGGTTGGACGTTGCCATTTACATTAACAGGGGGTAACCTTAATAACAACGAGGAATGGCAATAGCCGCCCTCGCGCAAAGGACGCGCATTGCAAAACTGCAACGAGCGTCCTAACACAAAAGGAAGCCGTTGCAAAACTGCAATGGCTTCCCCAACGCAAAAGGAAGGCGTTGCAAAAGCGCAATGGCTTTCCCAACGCAAAAGCAGGCCGTTGCGAAAGCGTCGGCGTGGCAATGATTGCGGTTTGTAATCGCGCATGCTATAATTTGTTTGAGGGTGGCGAAAGGAGGTGGAAAATGAATGCGGTTCAAGGATACTTTGACGGCAACATTTGTGTGCCGGTTGAAAAGGCGGATTTCGGACTGAATGAAGAAGTTTTGATTATGCCGTTAAAGAAGCGGACAAAGACTTCTGAAATTATAGACCGCTATTTTGGCGTTCTTGATGACAGTTCGACAAAAGCCGCGGTGGAGGCTATGGAGAATTGCAGGAAAGTGGAAGCCGATGAATGGAAATCTTTTTGACACGAACATAGTGATACGGCTTTTGAATGGCGATATGTATATAAACAATATCGTCAGGGAACTTGAAAATGTTTCCATTCCTATAACTGTTGTTGGCGAGTTGCTTTTCGGGGCGGAGAATTCCGAGAACAGCGCGAAAAACCGTTTGTTATATGAGGCATTTTGTAGTTCTTTTCCGATTTTGAACACGACGATTCCAGTCGCGCGTGAGTATGGAATAATCGCCGCTTGTTTGAAGAAGCGTGGAACTCCGATTCCGATGAACGATATGTGGATTGCCTCGTCGCAAGAGCGACGATGTAAAATAGATTCCCTATAGCAAAACGGCGGGCTTGTCCCGACGTATTGCCGCCACCGCCATTTCATACGGTTTGCGGCTTGTCACCGCGGACAAGCATTTCAAGAATGTGCCAAATCTTGATATGTTGCTTGTGTAAATGGTAACGGAATAACGGCGCGTAAACGGCAGCGGAATACGGCGCGTCGGCTGCAATAATTGCGGTTTGTAACGGCGCATGCTATAATTTGTTTTGAGTGCGGCGAAGACGAAAGGAGGCGGAAAATGAGCATGGTTACCATAAGTGACGAACTCGTAAAAAGAGCGATCGCCGCAAATGCGATTGACGAAAATTACGATGAGGAAACGCTTTCGAAAATGCTTGAGGACTTGCTTTCCGAAAGAATCGCGAAATCTGTGGGGCTTGGCATGTTGAAATTTCGCGGCTCGAAAGTTTGGGAAGGCAGCCTCGATGAAATGCGCAGGTGGTGATCATGGTCTTGATTGACACTTCGGCATGGATTGGATATTTCAATGATTTTTCGCCGGTTGCCGATATGGTGGAAAATGTAATACGAAACGGCAAAGCGGTTCTTTGTCCAATCGTATGGACGGAAATTTTGCAAGGCGTTCGCGATGACAAGGCGTTGGAGGAAATGCGCCTATTTTTGAGCGATTTTGTCATGTTGGACAATGATATTATGGCTGTGGCGGAAAAGACGATTTCGCTTTACCGTTCGCTGCGAAAAAAAGGCGTTACAATCAGAAAGACGAACGACTGCATGATTGCGTCTTACGCCTTGCTGAATAATGTCCCGATTTTGCAAATCGACCGCGATTTTTCGCTTATTGCAGAAAACTCGCCATTGGAACTTTATTTGGCTGGGGATTGAAGCAGCAAATGGCGAAAGCTGTCAACGATGACGATGGGAAGGGCGAATGACTTTTGAATGGGACGAGAAGAAAAACAAAAGCAACAGGAAAAAGCATGGCGTGTCATTTGAAATGGCAGTCAGAGTTTTTCTTGATGAAAAGCGAATAGAGAGACTAGACTTGGAACATTCAACGCTTGAAGAAGAACGGATGAACATAATCGGTCGGGTATCCGACTTTTTGATTCTGTTTGTCATATCAACAGACCGAGACGGAAAGAAAAGGATTATTTCCGCGCGGATGGCTGAACCTGACGAGGAGGTGGAATACTAAACTATGACGCTCGATGATGTGAGAAAGCTCCCTCCGCTTACTGCCGAGGAAGTTGCGGAAGTCAAGAATTTCAAGAACATGGATTTTGAAGATTGCCCGAAGCTCACAAAAGAGCAGCTTGCGGAATTTCGCCCCGCGCACCCCGAAAACTTCGTCAAAGAAAAACGGCAGAAAATAACGGTCTACGTTGATTCCGACGCGCTCGAAAAATTCAACGCGACAGGGCTTGACCTTGAGTCGTACATCAATTCGTCGGTGCGCACGGCGGTGGCGGAATACGGCGCGTGAACGGCAGTAGCCGCTTGAATGCGAGATGAAAGGAGAAAGTTGGTGACAGGACAGACTTACAGGACGAAGGTGTGCGCTCGCGGTTGCCGGGGCGATGCTGTCAGCTTTGAGAATTCCCGGGCGCA
>JAAVAM010000007.1 GCA_014804085.1 Treponema sp.
CATTCGATGATTTGCCGTTCCTTTTTTGTCAGGGCGGCGCAGACTTTCTCGTAGGTATTGAGCCTGTCGGGGAGAAGGTTTTCCTGGACGTACGTTCCGCCCGCGGCGACGGTCTCAAGAGCCTCAAGCACGACGGAAAAATCCGCCATCTTCGAGACGAATCCCGCCGCGCCTACGGAATTGCCCATGACGCTTCCCACGGTCGCGGGAGAATCATACGTGGAAAGGACGATGCAGCGGATTCCCTTGCCGGAGTCCGCCGCATGGCGGATGATTCTGAAGCCGCTGTCCCCGTCCGACGCGAACGACAAATCCACAAGCGCGACGACGCAGTCATCCCCCTGCGCAGGAGCCGCCGCGTCAATCACCGAGATGGCCTCGCGGACGCTCCCCGCCTGCCCCGCAACGTTCCAGTCCGAATTCTTCGAGAGCAGCAGCGCCATGCCTTCGCGCGTGAGCGTATGGTCGTCAAACAAAAACACGTCTTTTCTCATAACGGAATCATACCATATTCGCACGGTCGTGTAGTGAGTAATTTACGCACGGGTTTTTGGTGGGGGCGGCGTGCGCAGGTCGTCCTGTTACGGGTACTTGCGCTTGCCCGCCCGCTCCGCTATACTAAATGCATATTTATGTAATCGAGGTGCATATATATGCAGTTTTCATTCATTGACGGCGGCGTGACGGCGGCGCGGGGGTTTACGGCAAACGGCGTGCTGAACAAAATCAAGGCGAGCCGCACCACGAACGACACGGCGCTCGTGTTCAGCGAGAAAACCTGCGCGGCGGCGGGCGTGTTCACGCAGAACCGTGTGCAGGCCGAATGCGTCAAGCTGACAAAGGCGCATATCGCAAGCGGCACGGCGCAGGCGGTCATTGCGAACAGCGGCAACGCGAATGCCTGTACGGGCGCGCGGGGCTATGACGATGCGCGCAAGGAGGCGGTCGCGGTGGCCGAAAAGACGGGCATTGCCGCTGACGATGTGCTCGTGCTTTCCACCGGCGTTATCGGGCAGCCGCTTCCCGTCGAAAAAATCCTGGGTGGCATGGACGCGCTGGTCGGCGGGCTTTCCAAGCAGGGACACGAGGCGGCGCGGGTCGCGATTATGACGACCGACACGCACTACAAGGAAGCCGCGATCGAGACGGTCATCGGCGGAAAGACCGTGCGCCTGGGGACGATGGCAAAGGGCAGCGGCATGATTCATATCAACATGGGGACGATGCTTGCGGTCATCACGACGGACTGCGCCATTTCTGCCGCCATGCTCGCAAAGGCGTTGCGCCGGTCGGTGGCGGGTACGTACAACTGCGTGTCGATTGACGGCGACACCTCGACCAACGATTCGCTGGTCATTTTGGCGAACGGCATGGCGGGGAACGAGATGATTGACGGCGAGGGCGCGGATTTTGACGCGTTCGTCGCCGCGCTTGACGCGCTCAACACCGAAATGGCAAAGAAAATCGCCGCCGACGGCGAGGGCGCGACCCGCCTGGTCACCTGTACGGTCACCTGCGCGGCAACGGTTGCCGACGCGCGCGGGCTTGCCAAGGCGGTCATCAGCTCGAATTTGGTAAAGGCGGCGTTCTTTGGCGCGGACGCGAACTGGGGGCGCATTCTGGACGCGATGGGCTATTCGGGGTTTTTCTTTACGCCCGAAAAGGCGAGCGTGTCGTTTTTGAGCCGTGAGGGCGCGAAGCGGTATTTTGCCGAGGGTACGGTCAACGGCGGGGCGGAGCATTCGATTCGCGTGTTTGATTGCGGCGTTCCGCTCGACTTTGACGAGGACGTGGCAAAAAAAATCCTTTCCGAAGAGGCGGTGGACATTCTGGTGGAGCTGGCGGACGGCGACGCGCAAGGAACGGCGTGGGGCTGCGACTTGACCTACGATTACGTGAAGATCAACGGCGATTATCGGACGTGAGGCGCGCTTTGCGGTCGGTCGCGCCCGTTTATGAAGGAGAACGATATGTCAGAAGATACGGATTTGCGGGAGAAAATTGACCCGCGCGTGGATTCCTACCATTGGTCGGACGTGCTCGTGCAGGCGTTGCCGTACTTCCGCCATTGGGTGGGCAAGACGGTCGTCGTGAAGTACGGCGGCAATGCCATGCTCAACGAGGACTTGAAGGCGGCGGTGATGAAAGACATCGTGCTGCTCAGCACGATCGGCATAAAGGTTGTGCTCGTGCATGGCGGCGGGCCGGAGATCAACCACATGCTTGAGCGCGTGGGCAAGGAGTCGAAATTCATCAACGGGCTGCGCCACACGGACGCGGAGACGATGGAAATCGTGCAGATGGTGCTTACGGGCAAGCTGAACAAGGACATCGTGGGCTTGCTGTTGCAGGAAGGTGGCCGGGCGGTCGGGCTTTCGGGCGTGGACTCGGGGCTGCTGCGGGCAAAGAAAATCGACCGGGACGGCGTGGACTTGGGCTTTGTGGGCGAGATAACCGCCGTGCATCCCGAAATCGTGCAGTCGCTGCTTGACGAGGGCTTTATCCCGGTCGTCTCAACGGTGGCGATGGGCGAGCAGGGCGATACGGCGCGGTACAATATCAATGCGGACACGGCGGCGGCAAAGATTGCGATTGCCTTGCGGGCGGAGAAATTCGTGCAGCTGACGAATGTTCCCGGCGTGCTGCGCGACCTTGACGACCCCAAGTCGCTCATTCAGCGCATCCACATTGAGGACGTGCAGGCGTACATCGACGACGGCACGATCGCGGGCGGCATGATTCCCAAAATCGAATGCTGTATGCTGGCGCGGCAGGGCGGAGTGCCGCGCACGCACATTATCGACGGGCGTGTGCCGCATTCGCTGCTGATCGAGATGTTCAGCGACCGTGGCATCGGCACGATGATTTACTGACCCGGTGGGCTTTGCGGCACCGGGTGCAAGACGAAAACAATGACAGCGAGGATACTATGGCAAGCAAGAATGTGCTGAACAATTACGGTTCGTTCGACGTGACTTTCGTGCGGGGCGACGGGGCGACGCTCTATGACGCGGACGGAAAGTCTTATATCGATTTTTTGGCGGGCATTGCGGTCAACTGCCTGGGACACAATTACCCGCCGCTGGTCAAGGCGATTGCGGAGCAGGCGGCGCGGCAGATTCATGTCTGCAATTATTTTACGAGCGACATTGGCGAGGCGTATGCGCGGCATCTGCTCGCGGCGACGGGATTTGACGGCGTGTTCTTCGGCAACAGCGGCGCGGAGGCGAACGAGGCGGCGATCAAGCTTGCCCGCAAGTACGGCTACCTGCATGGCGGCGAGCGGCGGCGCACGATCGTCACGCTGGCGCGGTCGTTCCACGGGCGCACGATGGCGACGCTGACAGCGACGGGGCAGGACAAATTCCACCCCGCGTGTTTTGCGCCCTATCTCCCGGAGTTCCGCACGATTGCAGCGAACGATTTTGCCGCGCTGGAGACCGCCTTTGACGATACCGTCGCCGCCGTGCTGATTGAGTGTGTGCAGGGCGAGGGCGGCGTACATCTGATTGACGAAGCATGGGCGCGCGCGCTTGCGGCGGCGGCGCGGGACGCGGGTGCGCTCGTCATGGCGGACGAAGTGCAGACGGGCATGGGGCGCACGGGGACGCTGCTGGCAAGCGACGCGCTCGGCATTGCGCCCGACGTGGTGACCTTGGCAAAGGGCATTGCGGGCGGCGTGCCGATGGGTGCGTGCCTGTACCGCGGCAAGGCGAAGGACGTGTTCGAGGCGGGCGACCATCAGTCAACGTTCGGCGGCAATCCGCTTGCGTGCGCGGCGGCGGACGTAGTGCTTTCGACCGTGAACGATGCAGGTTTCCTTGCGGACGTGGTGCAAAAAGGCAACTATATCCGCGCGCAGATTGCCGGTTGGCACAGTCCGTTGGTGCGCAACGTGCGTGGCAAGGGGCTGATGATCGGCGTTGATTTGTCTGAGTCTGTGCGCGCACTTGACGTAGAGAAGTCGCTGCTCATGGCGGGGCTTGCCACGTCCACGGCGGGCAAAAATACCCTGCGCATCGTGCCGCCGCTCAACATTACGCAGCGCGAGATTGACGCGGGGTTGGCAATCCTTCGCCCGGTGCTGACGGCATAAGGAACGCTAGACAAGGCGCGGGTTTTCCGCGAAAATGGACGGTATTATGAAGCAGACGGTGTATGTTATTGGTCACCGCAATCCCGACACGGATTCTGTGGTGGCGGCGATTGCGTATGCGAGGCTCAAGAATGTGCAGGGACACGCCGAATACGTGGCGGCGCGCGCGGGGCATCTTTCCCCGCAGACGGACTATATCCTCAAGCGGTTCAACGTGCCCAAGTCGCAGTATTTCCATGACTTGCAGCCCCGCGTCGAGTTTTATATGCCCGAAGGCACGGAGACGGTGCTTGAGGACAAGTCAGTGTGGAGCGCGGTGGAGAAATTGCAGAAGAACGGCTGGCATTCCATGCCGGTGGTTGACGGCGAGGGGCGGTACAAGGCGCTCCTGCATTACAGCGGCTTTGCGAAGAATATCCTTGACATCCTCAACCCGGAGCGGCAGACGGCAATCACGACGAGCGTGGAGCTGATTCGCGAGACGCTGGACGCGCAGCCGCTGTGCGTCCGGGACGACCGCGAAGTGTTCAAGGGGCTGGTTCTGGTGGCGGACGATTCGTTGGAGACGTTCAAGAAGATTTTTGAGTCGCACCTGTCCGAGAAAGTCATCGTCGTGACGGGCGACCGTACTGACATTCAGGATTACTGCATCGAAAACGGCGTGCGCGCGCTGGTCATCGTCTCTTCGCTCGTGCCGACCAAGGAGATTATCGCAAAGGCGGAAAAAAAGAAGATCCCCATGCTGCTCAGTTCTTACGACACATCGTCCACGGTGCTGCTCACCACGTATTCTTCCCCCGTGGCGATTATGGCGGACACCGACGTGCCTGCGGTACACAAGAACGACAGCGTGAAGAAAATTAAGCCGATCCTGCACGCAAGCCCGAGCCGCTCGCTGACGGTGGTGGACGACGACAACAAAGTGGTGGGCATGATTACCGAAAACGACCTGCTCCACGACGCGCTCGTTGAGATCGCGCTGGTCGATCACAATGAGGTGTCGCAGGCGGCGGAGGGCATTGAGCATTACACGATCCGTGAGATTATCGACCACCATCGGATCGGCACGGTCACCACGCGCACGCCGATCACGTTCATCAACAAGCCGGTCGGTTCGACTTCGACGATCGTGGCGAATCTGTACCGCGAGAGCCACGTGTCCATTCCGCTTGAGATCGCGCAGATTCTGCTCTGCGGCATTCTGAGCGACACGCTGATTCTGCATTCGGCGACCACGACCGACATCGACCGCGAGACTGCCGACTATCTGTCGAGCATTACGGGGCTTGACGTGCAGACGCTCGGTCAGGACGTGCTGAACGCGGGCAGCCACATCGGTGCGCGGAGCGCGGCTGACGTGATCAAGCAGGACAAAAAAGAATACCGGGACGAGCGCAACGTCTATACTGTGAGCCAGATTGAGGTGGACGGCACGGACGAACTGCTCGCCCGCAAGCAGGAATTCCTGGACGAGCTGGAGATTACGCGCCGGTCGCACGGGGCATTGTTTGCCGCGCTGCTCGTCACTGACATCGCGCGGCTCAGCTCGCTCATGCTCGTTTCTGCGGACAAGCATTTTCTGCCGTACATCACGTTTCCCAGGCAAGAAGACAATGTGTATTTCCTCAAGGATGTGATGAGCCGCAAAAAACAGCTGATTCCGCTGCTGAGTGAACTGATCGAACGCTACAACGGCTAGCCGTCCGCCGTTTTGGCTGCGGGCGGATTATTCCCACCCGAACGTTGCCGGTGGCTTGTTGGTTACGTCGTAGAAAATCGCGTCAACATACGGCAACGCGGCGATTTTTGCGACGATCGGCATAAGCACGTCCTGCGGCAGCTGCGCGAACCGGGCGGTCATTACGTCTTCGCTGCATACGGGGCGCAGGACAAAACTGCACCGTTCCGCGTCCGTTGCATACGGTAGGTGTATCGTCAGATGCTGAAAAATCTTACTATACCAGCCACTTTGGCGCAGTGCGGTCAGCACGATGTCGTCCGCGTCGCGCGTCTGGTCAAGGCGGCGTTTGTCGCAGTAGCCTTCCTGCAAGCGGAACGCTTCGTCTTTGGCGCGCGGGTTTTTCCACAGGGTGACGACGCAGCGGTTGATGTACTGCGCGCTGTTCGTCACCGCGCTTGAGGCCGCTTCCAGTTTTTCCCATTTTTTCGGCAGATGATGGAAGCCGTTTTCTTCCGCGCGGAACGTGAGCACGGCGGGGAAGCGGTATGTGCGGAAATCGCCCTGCACGCCCACGGAGCGCACGGGAAGCACGGAACGCCGGAGCGTCTGCGTACAATGCTCGCAGAACTGCGTGAACGTCACGGCATCCAGCTCAGCCTGCGCCTGTTTCATTTCGGCCTTGTCGGTTTCGCTGATTGTTCCGTCCGTGCACAGCACGTTGATGCTCAGTCCCGGTCCGGGGAACGGATGGCGCATGACCAGATCGTCGCTCAAGCCCAGTTTTTTGCCGATGGCGCGCACTTCGTCCTTGTACAGATCCTTGAGCGGCTCGATAATCAGCCCTTGCTCCAGCAATGCCTGAATGCCGGCGACGCGGTTGTGGTGCGTTTTTATCGTCTTGCTGTTTTTCGTCCCGCCCGACTCGATGATGTCGGGGTAGAGCGTTCCCTGCGCGAGCATCCAGCGGCTTTCGTCCAAGTGCTGCCGCGCGACGACTTCGTTGCGGACGGCGATAAAATGCTCGCCGACTGCCATGCGTTTTTTCTGCGGGTCGGTCAGTCCTTTTACGGCGGCAAGGAATCCTTCACCCGCGTCCTCCACGATAAAATTGGTGAATCCGTGCGCCCGGTACGCCTTCTGCACGTCCGCGCTTTCGTTCTTGCGCATGAATCCGTTGTCGATGTGCAGACCGAGTACGCGTTCCTGTCCGAGTGCCTTGTTGAGCAGGGCGAACGCCACGGTGCTGTCCACGCCGCCGCTCAGAAAAAGCAGGACATTTTTGTCGTCCGCGTCATGCGTGATGGACGCGAGGATATGATTGAGTACGGTGTCTTTGTCCCAGTTGCGTTCCATGCCGCACAGCCGGGCAAAATTGGCGAAAATCGTCGTGCCTTCGGGCGTGTCTTTCACTTCGCAGTGGCACTGGAGCGAAAAACGCTTGCGCGTGAGATCCTGCACGGCGGCGAACGGGCAATCCTTGGTCGTTCCGGCGACCTCGAATCCCGGTCCGAGCGAAAGAATGCCGTCCTGGTGGCTCATCCACACTTGCGTCGTGTCGCTCACGCCCGCGAGCAGCGGCGACGATTTTCCCGCGTCGGTTTTGGTCAGTTGCGCAAAGCCGAATTCGCCGACGGCTGCCTTGCCCACCGAACCGCCGTAATGCTGNGCCATCAGGTGATGNCCGTAGCACAGTCCGAGGATCGGCACGGGCAGGTCGAAGATTGCCGGGTTGCACTCCGGGATGTCCGCGTCGTAGACGCTNGCCGGACCGCCGCTCAGGATAATGCCCTTGACGTTCTGTCCCAGCGTCTCGGTCGGAACGGACGGCAGCGCGATTTCGCTGTAATAGCCTAACATACGCAGNCGNTTNGCAATCAGGTGCGCGTACTGCGAGCCAAAATCCAACACAACAATTTTTTCGCGTTCGTGAGCCATGGTCTGATGATAGCAAATTGGGCGGATTTGTGCTATACTGTTTTCATGCGGCGTTTTATTTCGGTCAGGATTTCTGTGATGCTCGGTTTGTTCGTCCTTGCGGGGGCGTTGTCCGCNCAGNCGGCGGGCGGCGCGAATGTTCCCGTGCGGCATGACGTGTTTTCGTATGAGGCGGCGGAGCTTGTCCGTCAGGCGGGCGAAGGTTCGCATTTGGTCGTCGTTTCNGGNGCGATGGACACNTGNCTGNTGGGCAAACTGTGCGCTGCCCTGCGCGAAAATNCCCGTGCGACGTTCGCGCTCGACTTGTCGGCGGTCTCCGGCGTGTTCGAGCTGCNCAANGANGTGNTGGGCGGCTGCGGGAATNTGGTTTCGCTCGTCATTCCCGACGGGCTTGCGCGCGTGCAGGGCGAATGCTTTGCCGGTTGCGGGCGACTTGCCGCAATTGACGCGACGGACGGCAACGCGTATTTTTCTTCGGCGCGGGGCATTCTGTACGACAAGACGGGGCGGGATCTGGTCGCGTGTCCGCCTGCCTGGGACGGCACAGTGGAAATCCCGGCGGCGGTTTCGTCCGTGCGCGGCGGCGCGTTCGCGTATTGTCCCGGCGTTACCGATTTTGCCTTGCAGACGCGCGACGGGGCGGGAAACACGGTTGAGAGCGCGGCGTTTTCGGTGCGCGACGGGATTTTGTACAGCAAGGACATGACGCGGCTCGTGCAAGTTCCGGCGGGCAGGGCGGGGCGCGTGACGATTCCCGACCCGGTGGAAGTCATCGCCTGCGAATCGTTCGCCTATTGCGCGCGCGTGACGGCGGTGGAGCTTCCCGCGAGCGTGCGCACGATTGAGCCGCGGGCGTTCAGCCATTGCGCCGCCTTGGAATCGGTGGACATTCCGGCGGGAGTCACGAGCATCGGGAAGCAGTCGTTTTTGTGGTGCACGGCGTTGGGCGACATGACGATTCCTGCGGGCGTGGTCTATCTTGGTTCCCGTTCGTTCTTCAAGTCGTCGGTCACGGCGGTGACGTTTGCAGACACGGACGGCTGGACATACGGCAAAAAAAAGCGGGTGGCGGTGGACAATCCCCGCCTCAATGCCGAGCAGCTGACGCATCCCGGTCAGTATTGGTTTCTGGACATTTATAAAGAATGATACGGGAAAGCCGTCTGCCGTGGTTCTATCTGTGTGCGCTTGCCGCGGTCGCGCTGCTGGTGGTGCTGTCGCTGTGCGCGGGGGCGGTGCGCGTTTCTCCCGGGGCGATATGGTCGGCGGTGCGCGGCGATACGGACGGCGCGGCGTATAAAATCGTGCGCTTCGTGCGGCTGCCGCGTGCAGTAGCCGCGGTGCTGTGCGGCGCGGCGTTGGCATCGAGCGGCGCGATTATTCAGTCCGTGCTGCGCAATCCGCTCGGCAGTCCGACGGTNCTCGGNATGAACGCGGGCGCGTGCCTGTTCACGNTGCTGTGCGCAGTGTTCGTGCCGTTTGCGCACAAAATCCTGCCGTTCGCCGCGTTTGCGGGCGCGTTCGTGACGCTGCTGCTTGTCTGCGCGCTCGGGAAAAAGGCGGGCGGCTCGCGGTCGTCGGTGCTGCTTGCGGGCATTGCGGCAAACACTTTTTTCACCGCGCTTGCCGATGTCGTTANCGTCTTNGTNCCCGANACGATATACGGTCGCACGGCGTTTAAGATNGGGTCGCTTGNGGGCGTGCAGTTTNNGGTGCTTGCNCCNGCCGCCGCCGTCATTGCGNTTGCGGTCGTGGCGGCGTTTTTTCTGCGGAACGAACTTGATGTCCTCGCGCTCGGCGACGAGACGGCGCAGTCTGTCGGCTTGTCCGTGGGTGCGGTGCGGTTTTGCGCGCTCGTGCTTGCCGCGTTGCTGTGCGGTGCGGGTATCAGCTTTGCGGGATTGGTCGGGTTTGTAGGGCTTATCGTGCCGCATGGTGCGCGTGTCATCGTGGGGAACGAAATGCGCCACCTGCTGCCGGCGAGCATGTTGCTGGGCGCGGCATTGGTTCTGCTCTGCGACGTGCTCAGCCGCGTACTGTTCGCGCCGTTTGAGGTGCCGGTGGGCATCCTGCTTTCGCTCATCGGCGGGCCGTTTTTTGTCGTGCTGTTGCTGAAAGAAAGGCGGGCGCGGCATGATTGACGTGTGTGCCTTGACGACCGGCTATGCAAAGCCGCGCGGAAAAAATGCCGTGCTCACGTCGGTTTCCTGCACGATTCCTGCGCGGCGCATGACGGTGCTGGTCGGACCGAATGGGAGTGGAAAATCGACGTTGCTCAGGGCAATCTGCGGTTTTCTGCCCGCCTGGGCGGGAACGGTGACGGTGGACGGCCGTCCGCTTTCGGCATACACGCCGGTGCAGCGCGCGCAAAAAATCGCGTTCCTTGCCCAACGGCATATCGTGCCGGACTGCACCGTGCACCGCCTGGTGCTGCACGGACGCTTTCCGTACACGCGCTTTCCGCGNCAGTATCGTGNGGACGANGTTGCCGCCGTGCNGGACGCGCTGGACATGCTGGGGATTGCGGANCTGGCGGAGAAAAATCTCCGCGCNNTGAGCGGCGGGCAGCAGCAGAAAGCGTATCTTGCCATGGCGCTTGCCCAGCAGACGCCCGTTCTGGTGCTTGACGAGCCGCTCACGTTTTTGGACATCCGCCAGCAGATTGATTTGGTGCNGACGCTCGGNCGGCTGAAGGCGCAGGGCAAGACAATCGTCCTTGTGGTGCATGACTTGCACACCGCGCTCACCGTTGCCGACANGCTGATCGTGCTGTNCGCCGGGAANNTCGTNGCGCANGGAAATCCCGCCGTGATTGCGGGCGACGGCACGATTGACCGCGTGTTTTCCGTGCGNACNCANAAANTTGACNGCGCGGACGGCGCGCCGCTGTACACCTTTTNCGCGGANGGCGCGGNTTCGNNCCGTCCNCAGACGGAGTTGGTATGACCTTGGACGAATTCTATTATCAGGTTGCNGTCANAAAGCCGNTNGAACTGACGCACGGCGGCAAAACCTACAANNTGACCTACGGCACGGACGGNCAGGGCGAGTACCTTGCTTTNGGCCGCCTGCACGACACGCCCGTGCGCTACCGTTCTGTCGGCGAGCTGCTGAACGCCGTCAAAATCGAAAACCATTTCTTGCGGGAAGTGCTTGCCGACGTGTAATCGTCCGCCGTCGCTTCNCACTCCCGTCAGCGTCANTTCGTGATGTCTGCCTTAAAATACCGNTCCGAAATCGCGCTGAGNGTTCCGTCGGCGGCGAGTTCGGCAAGGGCNGCGTTGATGGCTTCGCGCAGCGTGGCNGTGTCCTCGCCCTTGCGCANCGGGATTGCCACCTGCGCNGCGTCGTCCGAAATCGNGACGATTTTGAACGGCTTTTGGGGATGGACGCGCATGTAGTCAAAGAANCTGACATCGGCATTGAGCGTCGCGTCNACGCGGTCNTGCTCCACCAGCTGCAANGTCTCTTCCAGCGTGTCAATCGTCTGCACGTTNGCGCCGTACCGCTCCGCCTGCATCGCGTAGGTGCTGCCGAGCGAATTNGCCGTNGTCTTTCCGTTCAGGTCGGNAAAATCGGCNATGTCGGTGGTGTCCGCGCGCACGATGAGCGCGGTGTGGATGTACCCGTAGGGGTCGGAAAAGTCGTATTTTTCCGCGCGCTCGTCGGTAACCTCAACGCCNTTGCACGTGATGTCGTAGCGNCCGCTGTCGAGGCCGGCAAAAATGCCGTCCCATTCGGTTTCGGCAAAGGTCGCGGTCACGCCCAGTTTTTCCGCNATTGCCCGCGCCACCTCAACGTCAAAGCCGACCANNTTGTCNGCNTCGTCATGGAACGTCCAGGGCGACCAGGTGCCTTCGGTCGCGACCACGATTTCGCCCCGNGCNTTGATNCGAGCGAGCGCGTCGCCGNTCGGCTTCTTTGCGCANCCTNCGGCAGTCAGTGNCGCGACGACCGCCGCNACGGCAAGCAATGTCTTTTTCATANAAAGCTCCTTAAAAAAGTCGGGAGCGATTTTTCAAAATCGCGAGTGACTTTTTTGTGTGCGTTCGCAATGAAATGAGAACGCACCGTTGATATNAAAGTTTGCAACGCAAACTTTGAAGCCAAAAGCGTCGCGCTATTTGTGCGATGCTTTTGGCTAAAACTCCTTAAATAGAATCCTTGTTCAGCGTNCGCAGGAANGCNTTGGTGCGTTCCTGGCGCGGGTTGGCAAAGAAGTCGCGCGACGCGGCCGCTTCCACGATAACGCCGCCGTCAAGGAACAGCGTCTTGTCCGANACGCTNTTNGCGAACGGCAGCTCNTGGGTCACTACGATCATCGTCATGCCTTCTTCGGCGAGCTGTTTTATGACGGCAAGCACTTCGCCGGTCAGCTCCGGGTCAAGCGCGCTCGTCGGCTCGTCAAAATAGATGATCTGCGGGTTTGCGGCGAGCGCGCGGGCAATGGCGACGCGCTGCTGCTGCCCGCCGGAAAGCTGGTGCGGGTACTGCCNCGCCTTGTCCGCAAGCCCCACTTTGGCGAGCAGNGCAAGCCCGATCGNNTCGGCATCNGCCTTTTTCATGCCGCGCACGGCGATCAGCCCNTCGGTCACGTTCTGGAGCGCGGTCTTGTTGCGGAACANNTTGTAGTTCTGGAACACGAACCCCGTCTTNTTGCGCAGGCGGATNATGTCCTTTNNGTGCATTGCCGCAAGGTCGAACCGCTCGCCGTNGAACGTGAGCGTCCCCGCGTCCGCCTGTTCCAGAAAATTCAGGCAGCGCAGCANNGTCGTCNTGCCGCTNCCGCTCGGNCCGAGGACGGCAACCACGTCGCCTTTCTCCACGGAAAGCGAGATGNCGNCNAGNACNCGCGNCGCGCCGAATGATTTTTGCAGNCCGTCNACTTCGAGCACCGCCATGNTATCGTCCCGCNTCCNCATANAANCGCCCCAGCNTTTTNTCGCCGAACCGCTGGAGCTTNGTCAGCAGCGTGGAGAACAGCAGGTAGATGAGCGCGACCTCGATGTACAGCGCGAGCGGCTCATAGGTGCGCGCCACGATCCGCTGCGTCGCCATGAACATTTCCGTCACCGTGATGTTCGCCGCGAGCGACGTGTCCTTGGTCATGGCGATGAGCGAATTCGACAGCGGCGGGAACGCCGTGCGGAACGCCTGCGGCAGCACNATNCGCCGCATGATCTGCATGTAGCTCATGCCCAGGCAGTAGCCCGCCTCAATCTGCCCGCCCGGCACCGATTCGAGCGCGGCGCGCATGGTCTCCGCCGAGTACGCCCCCTCATTGAGCGCGAACACGAGCACGGCGGCCGGGAACGGGTCNATCATCACGCCGAGGTTGGGCAGCCCGTAGAACACNACGTACAGCTGGACGAGCAGGGGCGTGCCGCGCATAATCCAGATATAGAACCGCACGATTCCCGTCAGGTACNTGACCCGNGCGAACTGCACGAGNGCCGCCGCCACCGCAATGACNAGCGCGAGCGCGAACGAAATCGCCGTCAGCGGNATCGTCATCTTCAGCCCCGGCAGGAGAATTTTCCAGAAAGAGTCAAGCAGGATATGGGCAAGNCGTTCGCTCATCGTCGCTCCCGAAANATCGTTATCCTCAACATACTGAAATCCCCGCAAAACGGCAAGCAAAAAATGCGCNGCGAACGGAAAAAAAGCCCGCTCGACGTTGAGCGGACATTGCTTGATGTTGAGCAGACGTTGCTCGACGTTGAGCAGACATTGCTCGGCATTGAGCAGACATTGCTCGACCTTGAGCGAACGTTGCTCGGCATTGAGCAAACGTTGCTCGGCATTGAGCAGACATTGCTCGGCATTGAGCAAGCGTTGCTCGATGTTGGGCGGACATTGCTCGACGTTGAGCGAACGTTGCTCGATGTTGGGGAAATATTCCCCCACGTTGGGGAAATGTTCCCTCATGTCGGGGAGATGTTCCCCCACGTTGGGGAAACGTTCTCCTATGTCGGGGAAACGTTCCCCGATGTTGGGGAAGCCTCTGTCTCTGTTTGGTGGGATTCTCTGACAGTGGTGCGCAGGGATTGGGGAACGGCGGTGAAAGGGCAACGTCTGAATGTACGCGGACAGAGTTAGATTTAGGTTTTTTCTTTTCTTTGCGAAAGTTTTTCTGCCAAATCAAGGACGACCGCGCAGTCAAATTCATCGAGCTTTTGGAACACGTCGTGTATTCTTTTCATTTTTGCCGACTGCGTTTTTTTCGGGTTTGCGTCCGTTTCTTTTCCGGTCACTAGGAATTCAACGGAAACTCCGAGTGCCTGCGCGATTTTTACGGCCGATTCTATGTTCGGGAGATTTCCGTTCACCGTCAGATAATTCGCGATTGTGTTTTTGCTCAGCCCCGTTTTTTGCGCAAGTTCCTTTATCTGCATGTCTTGATAATGCAACTCTTCTTTTAGATTTTCCCTGAATCCCATTGCTTTATCGTATCCGAATTCGGTTTGCCGATAGTTGACATTTTCCGAATTCGGTTTATAATAACAGACAGACTGGATTCGGTTTTCTAAACGGAAACCTACTTGATTCGGTGAAAATATGCTGAGGAGTTATTGAGATGACGTTCCAAAAAAGTGGACGCGCAGTCAGGATGATTGGCGCGGTTGGATTATTGGCAGTTTTTGCGTTTGGTTTTTCATGCCCAAAGGCAAGCGCAGAGCAAGTTGTGTCGGAAACGCATGCGCAATTTGAGTTTACCTACCCGTCACTAATTATGTATGCGGGGATTTCGTTCGGATTTTCGGGCAATTTTCCCAAAATGGCAGATTTTGTGAATCCCGATTTTCTGCAAGAAGTTGTTTTGCTAAAAGAGACGAAAAAAACGGCAAGGGGTTATGATGTTGTGTATGAATTCGCCCTTGGGGTGGGGACTTACGTGATTTCGTACAAAATCAACGAAAAAGAAAGATCAGTTTCATTCGACAGAATCCGCGCTTCAGTAGCCGGCGGGCAGAATGTTGACTTACGGTGTCCTGAGTTTTTGATGTCGAACAGTGACATGAGAGAACTTGGCAGATTTTACGGGTTTATGAAGGAGACTTTCCCCGTCATTTTTAATGTGGAAAAAATGAACGCCGCAATAAACGATGTGCCTCCCATTTCTGAGCGGGAAGAACAAACTAGGACTTTTAGTTTTGGTGAAAACTGAAAAAAATATTTTGGAGGTGACAAAATGGCATTGTTAAATCTTATTTGGTTTATCTTTGGAGGAGAAATTGTTGCGTTGATATGGTTGCTTTTGGGGATCATATTCAGCATCACCATTATCGGCTTTCCGATTGGAAAGGCTTGTTTTCAATTGGCGAAACTGTCGGCGTTTCCGTTCGGAAAAGAAATTATTAAGGAAACCGAGCTGAAAGGTAGCGGCAACGTTTCCATGATAAGAAAAGTCGGCGGGGTGATTTTGAATATCATTTGGTTTCCGATAGGGCTTTTTCTTGCGGCGGTTTATGTGTGTCTTGCGATTGCTTCGTTCTGCACGATAATCGGAATTCCTGTGGGCGTTGTGCAGCTAAAGGTGGCGCGATTTGCGATTATGCCGATTGGGGCAAAATGCGTGAGTAAAAAGCAAGCCTACGCTTCGGCAGTGGCAAACGAATTGGAAAAACGCCAAAGCAAGTGACTGTGCGGGACGGCTTTGTGCCTTGACAAAACGGCGGTTCGGGCGTAGGGTAAAGGCATGGTGACGGTTATAAAACCTTTCCTTTCCCGCATCGTCGTCTGCCTGCTCGTCGCGCCGGCGTTCGCGCTGCACATCTACCGCCCCGAAAATAAATCGCCGCTCAACACTGTGCCGTGCCTTATCCGCGTGACCGACCTCGACGGGAACGACGCGGCGGCGGCGGTTACGCACCTGTCGTACAATTGGTACTACGAGCTGCGGCATGTGGACTGGCGCGGCGAGCCGAAGCGGCAGAACACGTATTTTAACGGCTGCTTTACCGGCGGCGTGGTGGTGCATCTGTTGACCAAGCCGGGCGTTTACCGTATTTCGGTATACACGCCCGCAGAATATCAGCAGGGACTCGGCGACGGGGAGCGGACGTGGGAATCAAACGCGTTCACGTATGACACGCGCAACAAGCCCAACGTGATTTTTGTCAGCCCCACGGCAAACGACAACGGATTTTTTTCCGGCGGCTGGCACATCGACCACCGCACACCCCGCTTCTGGCAGTACACCAAGCCGTACCGGGAATCTTGAGGGGAAAACGTCGCAGCGCAATGCGCTGCTTACCGAGTTTTCTCCGAAAACTCGCATTGTGAAAAGCCTTTGCCTTGACAATTTTCCGAAGGGCAAAACAATATTCTCATCTGCGACAGCGGGTTCTTAGGGCAGTGCCCTAAGCCGTGCTGGGAAGGTGTGAGGGTTTGGGAGAGGGGAAACCCACGCTTCGGAAGTAGAGAGTTTCCCCTCTCCCAAATTGTTCCACCGCTTCCAAGCGGGAAGAAAAAAACGCGACCACTTTAAAAAAGACTGTGATTGTGCTACACTGTTTCTATGGAACAGAACATTGCCACGGCGGAGCAGGACGAGCGGCTGGAAGAAGCGACGCGAGAGATCTGCAAGCTGCTTTCCGACCACCACGAGCCGGGCTTCATCTACGATTTTTTCTGCTGTCTCTTTACGCCCGCCGAACGCCGGGATTTTGCCATGCGCTGGCTTCTGGTGCGCGAGCTTGATTCCGGCACGACCCAGCGCGAGATTGCCCGCAAGTACGGCATGTCCCTGTGCAAGATTACCCGCGGCTCGCGCGAGCTGAAAAAGCCCGACAGCGCGTTCCGCCGCCTGCTCGACCTGACCAAGGACTGACCGCGCGGCAGGGTTCGTTGACAGAGGCGTGGTTTTTCTATATAGTCTGATACATATCGGGCTATAGCGCAGCTGGTTAGCGTACTTGTCTGGGGGGCAAGGGGTCGCCGATTCGAATTCGGCTAGCCCGACTTTTTTGCACGTCGTGCGATTATCGGTTACAGGAGGATGCCGTTATGGAAGAAGTTCGTACCGTCGGAAATTTTTCTGCGGATGAGAAGTCGCGCTTTATCGGGCGCACCTACGGGTGGATGGCGTTGGCTTTGTTCGTGAGCGCGGCGAGCGCGTTTGCCGTCGCGAGTTCGCAAACGATGCTCCGCCTCATTTTCGGGCATGGCATCGGCGGGTGGCTGTTGCTCGCCGTCGCGGAAATCGGCCTGGTTCTTTGGCTGACGGCCTCTATCCGCAAGATCAGCGTGGGCGCGGCAATGTTCGGCTTTATCGCATATGCCGTCCTCAACGGCGCGACGCTTTCCTCTATCTTTATCGTCTACAAGATTGATTCAATCGCCTCGGCGTTCTTTACGACGGCGTTGCTGTTCACGGTGATGAGCGTGTACGGCATGCGCACCAAAAGCGACCTGACTTCGCTCGGCCGCTACCTGATGATGGGGCTGATCGGGGTGATCCTTGCGTCGCTCGTCGGCGGGATTATCTCGCTCGTCACCAAAACGCCGCTCAACATGCTGAACGTCCTCATTTCCGTGGCGACCGTGGTGATTTTTACCGGGCTGACCGCCTACGATTCGCAGAAAATCATGCGGACGGCGGCGTATGCCAACGGCAACGACGACTACCGGAAAGTGTCCATCCTTGCCGCGCTTGAGCTGTACCTCGACTTCATCAACCTCATGCTCGCAATCCTGCGCATTTTCGGCAAGCGGCGGTAGGCTCACGCGGAAAGCAGAAAAATCGCGGGGATTTTTGCCAGGTCGGGCGGTGGAGACTTCTTCCACTGCCCGATTGTTTTTGTGGCGATGTATTCCTGCTCGGTGGTGATTCCGGCGGCGATGCACAGCTTTGTCTCCGCGCGGCAGGCGGCGATGATTGCCGCGATCAGCTGTGCGTTGCGGTAGGGCGTTTCAATGAAAACCTGCGTCTGCCGTTCCTTGTGGGCGCGGTTTTCCAGCTGGCGCAGTTTTCCCGCGCGCTCGTTCGGCTTGACGGGCAGGTAGCCGTTGAACGCAAAGTTCTGCCCGTTGCAGCCGCTTGCCATCAGCGCGAGCATGATTGACGACGGACCGACGAGCGGCACGACGGGCAAATGCTTCTGGTGGGCGAGCGCGACGGCGGCGGCACCGGGATCTGCCACGGCGGGACAGCCCGCTTCGGAAATCACGCCCATCGGCTGCCCGGCGGCGAGCGGGTCGAGCAGGTGCGCGAGCGATCTTTCGTCCGTGTGCTCGTTCAGCTCATGGAACGTGAGCGTGTCGATGTCGATTGCCGTATCGGCCTTGCGCAGGAACCGGCGGGCGGATCGGACGTTCTCCACGATAAAATGCTTGATGCGCACGATGATGTCGTGGTTGTACGCGGGCAGCACGCGGTCAAGGCTCGTTTCGCCGAGCGGGACGGGGATAAGGTACAAGGCAGTTTCCATACGCACAGTATAGGCGGTCTGCCGGTTTTTTTCCATACCGTTCCTAGCATATTTTTGCCGACTGTGATACCATACGGAAGTGCCTGCGAGGCGAGGAGGTAGCATGAAGATTTTGATACGGCCGCATGACATCGGAAAGGGGAGCGCGGCATGGCTCGGGCAGACAGCGCACGAATGGGGCTTTGACGGCGTGCAGCTGGCGATCGCGAAAGCGGTGGAGGGGCAGAACGGAAATCCCGGGACGCTCACGCCGGACGTCATCGCGCAGATCCGCGGCGGCTTCAACGACAACGGCGTGGAAATCCCGCTGCTCGGCGCGTATTTTAATCCCGTGCACTCGAACAAAGACAAAGTGCGCGCGGGCGCGGAAAAATATGCCGACCATCTGCGCCACGCCGCCGCGTTCGGCACGCAGTTCGTCGCGAGCGAGACGGGCAGCTACAACGACGACAAATGGACGTACAATCCCCGGAATCAGACGGACGAAGCGTTCCGGGAAGTGGTCGAAGTCTTCCGCCCCATGCCGGCGGTCGCCGCCGAATCGGGCGTGTGCATGGCGCTTGAGGGCGCGTGGGGGCACTGCATGTACCGCCCCGAACAGCTCAAACGCCTTGCCGACGAAATCGACCCCGGCCAGCAGCACTTCCGCTTTATCGTTGACCTCTACAATTACTTGTACGTCGGCAACCACGAGCAGCGCGCCAAGATTTTTGAGACGTGCCTCAGGTTGTTCCAGGGCAAGATCTGCGGTTTCCACCTCAAGGACTACCAGGTCAGCGGGGACGACCTGGAAATCGTGCCGCTCGGCGACGGGCTGATGGGCTGGCGCGACTTCCTGCCGGTCATCAGGAGCGAATGCCCGGACGCGTACCTCATTTTTGAGGGCGTGAAGAACGT
Source organism: Treponema sp. (assembly GCA_014804085.1). Classification (GTDB taxonomy): domain Bacteria; phylum Spirochaetota; class Spirochaetia; order Treponematales; family Treponemataceae; genus Treponema_D. The sequence continues at coordinate 19,043 of JAAVAM010000007.1, forward strand.
CCCCCAGTCGCTGCGGTTCGTGCGCGACCTCGTGGGCTGATTCGTGCGGAGGGTTTCATACCCCGACGCTTGCGTCGAGGTATGTTGATTGCGGAGGGAAAATCGTATGCATGCCGTCCTGTTCGTCTGCCACGGGAATATCTGCCGGTCGCCCATGGCAGAAATGGTGATGAAAGACCTCGTGCGCCGCGCGGGGCGTGAGGCCGATTTTTCTATCGACTCCGCCGCCGCCCGCCCCGACGCAATCGGCTGCGGCATCCACCGCGGCACGCGCGACGTGCTCCAGAAATATGCCGTGCCGTTCACCGAGCATTATGCCCGCCTTGCCGCCCGCGCCGACTATGCCCGCTTTGACCTGATTGTCTGCATGGACGACGAGAACGTCGATGACTTGCATGATCTGTTCGGCGGCGACCCGTCCGGCAAAGTGCGCAAGCTGCTGTCGTTCTGCGGCATGGCCCGCGACGTCGCCGACCCCTGGTACACGCACAACTTTGAGGACACCTACCGCGACATCATGCAAGGCTGCACCGCCCTGCTCAAAAAACTCCCCTGACCCGCCCGCGCGGAACACACCGCTTGAGTGGGTCATCTTTCCTCATCATACGGAAACAAATTCCCGCACCCCGCTTTCCGTACCATACGGAAAGGCGAGTTATACCATGGCTGATTTCCGTATCATACGGAAGCGTGATTTTCGACAGGTGTGCTTTCCGTATCATACGAAAATGCGATTTTCGCTTGGTCAGTTTTCCGTACCATACGGAAATGCGATTTTCATCGGAACATGTTTCCGTATCATACGGAAACATGGTTTTCGTCCTATCGACTTTCCGTACCATGCGGAAACGTGATTTTCGTCGGGTCGGTTTTCCGTACCATGCGGAAACGTGATTTTCGTCGGGTCGGTTTTCCGCACCATGCGGAATCGTGCTTTTCGCTCGGTCGGCTTTCCGCACCATGCGGAAACGTGTTTTTCGGCTCGGTCAGTTTTCCGCACTATGCGGAATCGTGCTTTTCGCTCGGTCGGCTTTCCGCATGATGCGGAAACGCATTTTTCGTCCGGGCGACTTTCCGCATCATGCGGAAACCTGCTTTTTGCCACGGCAACTTTCCGCACCGCGCGAAAACGAAGCGGGTTCTTAGGGCAGCGCCCTAAGCCGTGCTGGGAAAGGGTGAGGGGTTGGGAGAGGGGAAACCCACGCTTCGGAAGTAGAGGGTTTCCCCTCTCCCAAATCGTTCCCTCCGCTTCTAAGCGGAAGCCTCACCCGGCAATTTCCTTGCATTATCACGGCTTTTGCGCTATCATGGAGACAATATGAAAAAAACGGGAAAATGCAGTCTGATTGCCGTGTTCCTGCTCGTGCTTGTGGCGGGGGTCGCGGGCGCGCAGCGGATTATCAGCCCGGTCGCGGGTACGTGGGCAAACCGGCAGCCGCTGGTGCTGGACACGAGCGACGGCGCGGAATATTTCTATTCATATTCGGGGACGGATCCGGTTACGTCGGGCTTTGCGTATGATGGTCCGGTGCTGATTGACGCGGCGGGCGCGGTGACGGTGCGCGTGCTCATGGTCAACGGCGATTATCAGGAAGAAATGGCGGTCTCCTATGCGGTTGCCGAGGACGTTCCGGCGGCGGGCACGGCGGAGCGGCAGTTTGTGGAGCAGATACAGCGCGAGCCGCTTGTCGTGTACCGCTACGGGAGCGCGGTGCAGATTCCTGAGACATTGCGCTATGCGCTGGGCAACGACGATCGGCCTTTTCTGGACGGCACGACCCTTTCCCTTGCGCCCGCTAACCGCCTGGCGCGCTATCTGCCGTGCACGGTCACCGACGGCGAGCGGCAGTGGCGGTTCGTCATTTTCGTTTCGGGCGGGGAAGCCGGCGTGCTTGCCAAGCAGAACGTGCCGTTTGAGATCAACGGCTGGCATGAGTTCGTCTGGAAAGGCGACCGGCTGATTTACGCGATAGACGACGGCATGTGGTCGGCGGACAAGATGCCGCAGTACCTCGATCGGACGCGGCCGCATACCGTCCGCTGGCAGAGCGTTTCGTATGAGAAGGGCAATCCCGTGCAGTCGTTCGTGCTGCCGCCGCTGCCCGCGCTTGACGTTCGTACCGGCGCACAGGACAAAGGACCGGTCACGTTCTCGATCCGGGGCGATTCGCGCTACCGCATGGAGCTGCTTTCATCGGGGGCGAGCGGCGGTATGCCGGGCAATGTGGGGCTGTTTTCGCAGGCGACGTTCGACACGTTTGCGGGCGACTCGATTGACGGCACGGCGTTGTTCGCGTTTTATTGCGACGGCGTGTACCAGGGCAACCTGAGCGCGGCCTACGTGATTGACAATCAGCCGCCGGCAAAGCCCCGGTTCGTCGCCTCGGCGGACGGCTATTATGCGCGCGCGGCTGTTGACCTGCGGATTGCGGCGGAGGCGGGGAGCGAGGTCTTTTACGCAGTGAGCGATCCCGTTCCCGTGGACGACCTTGCGGGCGACGATACGGATGCATTGGACGCGGTTGGCGTGGGCAGTTATCACGTGTACGGCAACATTCCCGTGCAGCTGCCTGCGGGCGACGAGCGGGCGCAGTTCTACAAGGTGCGCGCCTATGCCACTGACCGCGCGGGAAACACGAGCGAGGTTGCCGAGTACCGCGTGATTATCGATGAATTCAATTATTATCTGGACGCGTCCGCTCCCGCGCGGGGCGCGGACGGCAGCCGCGCGCACCCGTTCAACTCGTTTGCACAGGCGGCGGAGGTCATCAACCGCGGGCGGTTCGCGCGGTTTTATGTGTCGGGCACGTTTGAGCTTCCGGCGGCGGGGATAGAGATTGCGTCGAACTGCGCGTTCGTGTCGGTCAAGGACGCGCGGTTCGTCATTCCGCCGTCAGGATCGGTCGTGTTGCGTACGGCGAGCCTTTCCGCGCGCGGCTGCGTGTTTGAGAAGGCCTGCGACGGCGGAACGGTCGGCGCGAGCAACGCGTTTTTTGAGCTTGAGAATGCGGCGGTCGCTTTTGACGGGTGCGAGCTTGTGGGCGTGTTCGGCGCGAGCGGCACGTTGTTCAACGCGTCGTCGTCCGTGCTTGATTTTACGGATACGGGGCTGACCGTGCAGGGCGACGTGTACGCATGCGGCGTGTCCTCCACGGATTCCAAGGTGACGGGAAAAGGCAGCCGCTTTACCGCCGTGGCGCAGACGGCCGTGAATTTCAGCGTGCAGGGCGGCTTGTTCGAGCTGCGCNCCAGCGAATGCAAGGTCATCTCGCATTTGGGGCGCATTGCGGANCTGACCCGCACGAACGCGCGCATTACCGGNTCGTCCTATGTCGGCGAATTTGACAACAAAGTGAGCGCGATTCTTCCCATTTGGCAGGACGAAAAAACGCTCATGATTGAGAACCGCGACAACACGGNGGCCGGATTCAANTGATGATNCTGACGTGNGGCTTTGACGAGGCGGGGCGCGGTCCGCTTGCCGGGCCGGTTACGGCGGGGTGCGTCATCTTGCCCGCCGACTTTCCCGTGGAAATCCTCAACGACTCAAAAAAACTGTCCGAAAAAAAGCGCGTCGCGGCGGAANCNGTCATTAAGGANCGNGCGCTGTGGGGNNTGGGNATTGTNGANCATNANACAATCGACGCAATCAATATCTTGCAGGCGACCATGCTCGCAATGCGCCGCGCCTACGANCAGATGATGNCGGGCTTNGANNCATGGTGCNNNGCNCACGGNATTGCNCCGGCNGANGTTTCCNTCNCCGCNATCGTTGACGGCANNACCTNNCCCGACGTTCCGTGCGNATGCCGGGCAGANCCNAANGCGGACGGAACGTATCCCGCNGTCATGGCGGCAAGCATNATNGCAAAAGTGGCGCGNGACCGNATNATGCANGANTATGACCGGCNNTATCCNGCNTACGGCTACGCNCGGCACAAAGGCTATCCCACNGCCGNNCACCGNCGCGTCTGCCATGANATCGGTCCGAGTCCTATTCAGCGGCTGAGTTTTTCGTTCTAGAATTCTTCGGNCGGNTTTTCGCGCTTGCTCACGATGTGNATGACTTTTCCNGTGCGNTTGATGCCGTCGTTGGGNTNNCGCTCNTANTCGCCTTTCNTGCGGTAGACNANNTTTNTGTCATCGCCGCCCCTGCCGTACTTCGCTTCCTTGGCGGCTTTTTTTTCGGCNCGGGCTTTTGCCTTTGCCTTGCGGTCTCTTTCGATAAAACCGAGCGAATTGTTNAGCCCCGTCAAAAACTGCTGCATGTCNTCGGCAAATATCGCAATCTGGTGGCGGTCAAAGTCCGCGCCCTCGCCTTTTTTGCTTTCCACGACCTGCAAGAACACGTCGCCCGTGCGGTTTTCCTTGACATTAAAAAAATACGAGCGGTTGTCCAACAAAACTTGCGTCGTATANAGTTCTCCGCGGATTCCCATGGCATCCTTCCTTAACAATGTGAGATGATGTTCCCTACGATACCATATTGCGNCGGTTTGCGCAATGACCTGCCGCGCCGCTTGTGNGGATTACNGCGCGAANCNNGCGCACACGTCCTGCACCGCCGCCAGCAGTTCGTCCATGCCCTGTTCCGTCGTGAGCGGGCCGAAGCTGAAGCGCACGGCGGTGTCNTGTATGTNGCGGNNCANGCCCATCGCCTGAAGGACGGGGCGGCTCTGNTTTTTTGCCGAACACGCGCTTCCCGTGGAAATNCAGAAGCCTTTTTCGTCGAGCGCGCGCACCATGACGTTNCCGGGNATGCCCCTGAACGCCGCCTGCACGATGAACGGCGAAAANCGATCCGCACCCGCGCTTTCCGTGCGGCAGGCGGGNACAATCGTGCAGCCNTTNATTGCGGNGAGTTTCTGCACGAACGCNNGTGTCCAAGCGGNCTGCGTTTGGTTGCTCGTGTTGCCGTAACGGCGCAGNCAGTCGGNAAGGGCGAGCGCNCCGAACACGTTTTCNGTGCCGCTGCGGATNCGCTGNTCCTGCCCGCCGCCGACGAGGAACGGCTGAATCGGCTTGGCGAGGTACAGCAGNCCGATNCCGCGCGGCCCGCAGATTTTGTGCGCGCTGAACGCCGCGCTGTCGATTCCTTTGTGCGTGATGTCGAGCGGAATCTTTCCGACCGCCTGTACGCAGTCCGTNTGGAAGTGCGGTCGGCGTTTTCCCGCGCTTGCCTGCGTGATTGCGTCGGCGATTGCGGCAATGTCCTGCACNCAGCCGGTCTCGTTGTTCACCGCCATGACGGTGACGAAAAGCGTGTCTCCCGTGATTTTGTGCGCGACTGNCTCCGGGCGTATGAAGCCGTCTTTGTCGGGCGCGACGAAATCGACGGTGTAGCCGAGTTTNGCGAGNNGTGCGCACTGCTCGCGCAGGGCGGGATGCTCAATCGCGCTGGCGATGATGTTGCCTTTGCCCGGCCGGGTCAGCACGGAAAGGAGCGGGATATGGTCGGCCTCCGTGCCGCCNCTCGTAAAAANCAGCTGCGAAGGCTGTACGCCGAGCNCGTCCGCNCANTGCGCNCGTGCCTCGTCCAGCAGCCGTTTTGCCGCCTGTCCCGCCTTGTGNGCGCTTGACGGATTTCCGTAGGNNTCAATCGTGCGGTTCAGCGCATTCTGGAGNATTGCGGGGTCGGCGGGAGCAGTCGCCGNCCAGTCAAAATAGTGCGCGGTTTCCTGCGNCATCATTCGTCGGCTTCCAGTACGGCAAGCACGTCGTCGGCTTCNGCTTCGGTGATGACGGTCTCGCCGANGTTCCGCTGCAAGACGAANCGGACGCGCGCCGACGCGTTTTTCTTGTCCTTTTTCATCGCCTCATAGAGCGANCGNGCCGCCNCTTTCTTGTCCGCGAAGCGTCCTGCCAGNGCGCTGTGNAGNCANCCCGTCTCCCACCCGAACAGGGCGAGCAGTTTTTTGACGCGCTNCGTATACGCCTTGTCGCANAGGTGCAGCCGCTCGCTCAGCATGGCGGCGCGNGCNATGCCCCATGCCACGGCATCTCCGTGGGTCACGGTGCCCAGTCCNGCGCGGCTTTCGAGNGCGTGNCCGAACGTATGCCCCANGTTGAGCTGCATGCGGATATTGTTTTCGGTCAGGTCTTCTTCCACCACNCGCGCCTTTGCGTTTACGCAGGTCCGNATCATCTCATGCACGAGCGNNNTNGTGCGGTCGGTGAGGACGGACGGNANNTGCTCAAGTTTNGCGACAAGGTGCGGGGCGTAGAGCAGGGCAGTCTTGACGACTTCTGCCATGCCGCTGCGGTATTCGCCGTCGGGCAGGCTCGCCACGAACTGCGGGCAGACGTGGATTTTCTGCGCCGGAAAGAACGAGCCGACCATGTTCTTGTAGCTGGAAAANTCGCAGCCGGTCTTGCCGCCGACGGACGCNTCCACCATGCACAGGAGCGTNGTCGGCACNAGNTCGCAGTGNGCCCCGCGCTTGAACACCGACGCGGCAAAGGCGGTCATGTCGGTAATCACGCCGCCGCCGATGCCGACAAACACGGCGGAACGCTGTGCGTTGTGGTCGAGCGCGGCGGCCACGATGTGCAGCACGCTCTCAATCGTCTTGAACGTCTCGCCGCTCCCCANGACNACNAGCACGTCCTTGCCGNGNGTCCCCACGAATCCGCGCGAAAAATCCTTGCCGCCGTCCTTTGCATGGAACAAGTGCGTGAACGNCCGGACGGATTCGAGCGCGCANATCGTCTCGTCNGTCACGAATATGCGCTGCGGCAGGTCGGNGTTGCCCGCCGCATAAAAAATGCCGTTCAAATCGGGCGCGCCCTCGTAAAAGCGGATGAACGTGCGGTCAGTCCCCGGATGCACCGGCGGATACTCCACGATTTTCTCTTCGTACTGCATACGNTATTCTAGGCGAAAACGCGGANATTTTCAATGCTTGGGGCGGGAACGCCGCGGGTACATAGATTATATACCGCAGGTACATAGACTATGTGCCGTAGGTACATAAGTTATGTTCCTCAGGTACATAGTCTATANGCTGTNGGTANANTGATTATTTNCCACAGTCGANNTGATGTGCGGGGATTGTGCGGCACGGGCGAATGCNCCCGTACCGCACGGGTTATTTCAGTTGCAAGTCCTTTAGGTACACGCTGCGAGGTTTCTCATTCGGTGTGTAATAATTCAGTATGCCACTGCCATTACTTACGGTTATAGACCAGCGCACACCGAGTTCCTGCATCTTATCTCGGACGGACTGGGCAAGTACAGGATTTTCCCAAAGGTCGCTGCTAGAGGGTGCGCGGCAATTATGGCTTGCAAGCTCCGTGCGCAGCGCGTCGTAGTCGTCGGTCATAAAGTAATAGTACGAAACGCCGTCGATTTTGACTTCTATGTTGCGATGCACGATGCTATTCTTTTTTCCGTCCGCGTTCTTTGCCTTGCGCACGATGCGGAACGAGCATGGGTCGGGGCCGACGAGTCCTTCGTATTCGGCGGGATTGAGGTATCGCCGGAGGTACACGGGGAACGCCGTGTGCAGGTCGGAATTCTCTCCGCCACGCAGGACACGGCAGGAAACTTTTCCGCCGTACTGTCCGCCTGAGCTGAACATTGATTCCCCGTAGTCCGGGCCGTGCGGATTGCTGTTGTTTCCGCTTGCCGCGTAATAGGTGCTACTGTACCAGTCCCAGCACCATTCGGAACGCCCCGCGCCCATCTGTTCGATGCCGTCAGCAGTTTTGGCGGTTTTTGCTTTCACCGCGTCGTCGCTGCCGCTGTACTTGTATGCCTTCTGCTTCTTGCCGCCGCGCGCCGCATATTCCCATTCTGCCTCCGTGGGAAGCCGGTAGCCGTCCGCTTCCCAGTCGCAGGTGACGTTCGGGAATTCTACGCGATACTGCTTTGAATAGGTGATCGCGTCCTTTGAGCCGTTTGAGGCATAGCACGGCGTAAGTCCCTCGGACACACTCCTGCGGTTGCAGTACAGAATCGCGTCGTACCAGGTGACGTTCTCGACGGCAGTTGTCTTCCAGTTCATCCGCGGCACGCGCGTTCCCGTCCGGCGTTCCTCGTAGCCTTCCGGGTACGCGCCAATCTCGTTCATCCACTCGTCAATCGTGACTTTCAGGCGGCTCATGGAGAAGTCGTCAACCGTCACCGTGTGGACGGGCGCGGCATCTGTTTCGTCGGCGTTGCCCATTTTGAACGTGCCGCCTTCCACGAGTGCCATGGAATTCGGCTTGGTGCTTTGGGCGGGAAGTGCCGCCGTACAAAGCGCGGCAGCCAGCACGGCGATTGTTTTTGCATGTTTCATCATTTGCTCCTTGATATAAATATAATCGTCCTTTTTATGTGGACATCAGTATGTTGCGTTTGTACCGTCTTCAAGCTTTTGTAGCACGGTGAATGCTATTTGTACAGGTAATAAATCATTGTGCTATATATGCCGCTGTCTTTGTCGTAGCTGTTTATCACAACATAATCTGTATCGGTGGATAATCCGTTTTCGCGCGTACATAATGCGACGCTCACATCACAGCCGCGCTGCTTCATCAGTACTTTCACGGAATTCGCCAAATTCGTATTCGGATTATATACTTGTATATTGTCAAAGTCGATGACATACCCCATTTTTTCAACCCATCTCGGAACAGCCTCAGCGACGATAACTCTTCCCTTACCGTCGTGATACGAATAGGTATCATAAAGCCAGTAATGCAGCTTACGGCCAAGCACAAGCGCATATCCGTCCTGCTCGCGGTAGGAATCTGCGAAACGCTCCGAGTCAAACCAATGGTCATTCAAAAAACAACTGCCATTTTCAAACCGCCAGCCGTGCATAGGCGAATCTTCAGCAAATACAAAGCTTGAGCCAAACATAAGCGCCGTCAGCAACAGCACCAATACAATTGTTTTTCTTTTCATATATAACTCCTCTGCGTTTTACGTCCGCGCGACGGTTGACATTATATTTCTTTGCCGCCATGTGTATTCGGCTTGTTTAAAGAGTTGCTTGCTATACCGTCGTTCTTATTACTGCTTTATAGCGTAACATCCGTCATGTTGAAAAAAATTCTTGCCATTGGAATAAATCTCAGCATAAAGGATCAGAAACTCCTCACTGTTGTCACATTTTACGGTAACGTGGTATACTTCCCCGTCTTTTAGGTTGTACTCATTTAGTGCTTTCCAGATGAGAAATCCTTCTTCTTTGGAAAGTTTTTCAAGTGGTCTTGTTTCAATAAAGCCTGTTGGTGGACCCCAATAGATTGGAATACTCTCAGTCCTTGTGTAATAGTTGGCACCTGCCACACCGCTATACCCGTTGAGCAAATCTGAATAGTATTTCATATTCGGTGTATTCTGTCTGATAGTTTCTTCAGATACGTTGCAGTAAACGAGAAATGCTATCGAAATACCTACGAATAATAAGATGAGGGCTGTTACCACATAGGGTATCATCTTGTCGGGAGTATGTGACTTTGCGGAACTTTTAAGTTTTTGCACGGCGTTCATAATTTTTTTCTGTCCGCCAATGCTCGTTATTCCCATGGTCGAAAGATCGCCTGTGGTCAGACCGGTAAGCATGTCTTTGGTGTCAATGTCCTGCGCTTTGAGTGTTTCCTCATAGGCTTCTAAATTGTTTTCAACAATCCATGCATGAAAATCAAACATATAATCTCCTTAAATGCCAATCAGAATTGGTACTTTTCTTATATCTATTTTCTACTGAGCGAGGCTTTTCAGCCATTCTGAAAACTTTTCTTCGTTACGTGGATACCAGTCATTGCACAGGTAATATCCTTGAGCTATTGTATCTGCATAGTAACGAGGATGATTTATATCGCTTGCGCAATCAAAGCGATCTTTTGAGAGCAGAGGGAATTTTAGGTTAAAGGTTTCCTTGCAGTATTCAATGTCAAAAAGGCGTTCCAGTTCATTTTTAGGTATTGAATCTGTTTCCAGTAAATTCTTCATAGTAAAACATACAAAATCCTGTAAGTTTTTATGAAGATTATATCTTTTACCGTTTATATACACATGATCCAGTCTTTTCATATCATACTCCTCTGCGTTTTCCGTCCGCGCGACGATTATATGCTTCATCTCACGTGCGCTTTTCGCGCAGTCCGTGCGGAACAGTCCCGCCCGCCCGCGCGAAAGTGTTTCGCGTAGTCCGAGCGAAGGTGTTTCGCAGGGACGCGCGAAGATGTTTCGCACGGGCGAGCGAAGGTGTTTCGCGAGCGGGTGCTACGCCTTTACCGCCGTGCAGCGGATGCTGTACGTGACTTCCCGCACTTCTTTGAGCGAACCGCTGCCGCTCGTGCTGTACTTTGTCCGCACGATGACCGTGCACGCGCCCTGCGGCACGTCGGCGGGGACGCGGGCGATGAGCTGGCTCGGCTTGTTCACGCTCAGGCGGCGGGTCACCTTGTGCTCCGCGCCCGACGCGTCCACGACGAACACGCCCTGCGCCTCGTCTGAAGCCGCGTCAGCACGTCCGCGATGCAGTCGTTCTCGTCGTCCTTGGTCAGCACGTTCGGGCGCAGGTACACGTCCCACTGATGATCTTTTGCCATGTTCTTCTTCCTTGCGCGCTTTCCGTCCGCGCAGACGGTTTATGATTCGTGCGGAGGGTTTCATACCCCGACGCTTGCGTCGTAATCAACGGGTATAAAACCCGACTGCGATACCTTATGAGAACAACAAACCTCGATGCTTGCGTCGAGGTTTGTTGATTGGATAATGCCGTTTCCTATCAGCTGAACATATTCTTAATACTGCTTACCGCTCCTTTTACGAGAGAGCTTTTGTATTGCTTTTTGAAGCCACATTTATTGCAGATATAGACCGTCGTCTTGTTGCCGAACGCCGCCCCTCCGACTGCGCCTATCGGTCCTAAAAGCAGTCCGCCGATAAGAGCCTTGCCGAGCGTATTTCCCGCGCCTGCGTTTTCTTTTGCCATGCCCCACATTTCTCCGCAATTTGGACATCGATTAGGAATGCCGTCTTTTCCGACGAGTTCTTTCCTTGCAGCGTATACGTGGTTCGCACTTCTGAGTTTCTGCACAGCGTTTAAAATTTTTACCTTGTCGCCACCACCGAGTACGTCGATACGGTCAAGGTCGGGCGCGGTCAATCCGACGAGCACATCTTCTGTGTCGAATCCTTCAGACTTTAGGATTTGTTCGCAGGATTCAAGATTGTTTTCCATAATCCAATTATGGAAAAATTCGTTGCTCGAAACGTTGCCGCTTCCTTTCGCGCTTTCCGAAACGACCTGCGCAGTGCCACATTCCGGGCAGAACTTTGCGCCGTCCTCAATTTCCTTTCCACAGTTCTTGCAAAACATTATGTGTCTCCTCGTTTGCTGTGTGTTTTATGTGGCATCAATATGCCGCATTGTGGCGATGTCATTTTTTTCCGCGGCCGTTATGAGCGTATCGTCATTCTTATTCGCATATGCACTTGCCGCCGCCGGCGCGCACAGCACGAGCGCGGCGATTGTTTTGATTTTTCCCTTTTTTCATCATACATAACACCTCTGCGTGTTACACCCGCTTTCTTGATGAGGTAACGGGAGGCGCAGCCCACGGCTTCACCTCCAAGGATGTGTTCCTGCACGACCGTATGCTTTCCATTCACAACCTTGCTTGTTTACACTGGTGACTTTGACAGCAAAAAATTTGATTTGCGTCTCTCCCCAAGTTGCCCCGCTTATAAACTCAAGCGTTATGAAGTAAATCTCCCCTTTCTCAACCGAAAACTTCGACAAAGCTTTGTTTATAAGTTCACGTTCACGGTTTGATGGTTTTGAAATATCGGAGATAAACGTAATATCGTCCGCTGCTGACAGGGCATTGAGACCTGCACGCATTTCGTCATCAGACCCGTTGATAGTTATATAGTCTATGGACACTCTATCGCCGTTATCCATAAATATCTCCATGCAAAAAATCGGCAGACAAACCGACAATAACAAACAGACTGCTAACATGTTTCTCTTCATAAGATGCTCCTTAATGTGGTATGCCACATTCTTCTCATTCATATTTCCTCTAAGTCTCTCAATTTTGGAAAAGTTTTTCCGTTTCTAAATTCATAATAAAGGCGCGTTATATTTTGATGATTTCTTTCCCTGTCATCATAATCACGTAATGTAAGCAATGACTCGTGCATTTTTACGTCAGAAGATACTGCCTCGTCCAAATCACAGCCAAGAAATTTCTCCACTTTTCTCGCACGACCCATTCTGGCTGCTATCGATTTTGGCGTGTAATGTTTGCCGTCTGAATGCGTTTTCTTTTCCAAAAATGCTCTGAATTGTGCTTCGTCCATAGTTCCTTATCCTGCTTTTCCATTGAGAATATTAACGGAAATCCATTGAATAACATAATGAATTTCCGTGTTGTTTGTCAATGTTATTCCATGTACTTTGTAGAAATGATAGAACAGGAATATCAGGAGCAGCTGGATTCTGTGCTCGCGCGGCTTCGCGAGGAGCGGCTGAAAGCGAATATGTCTCAGATTGAGCTTTCGTTTGCGGCGGGGCTTTCACAGAATCAAGTGAACTGTATCGAATCCGGCAGGAATATTCCGAATCTTTATACGTTGATAAAAATTTGTGGCGCGCTGAAAATCCGCCCTGAAATCCTTTTCAAAACGCCGAATGCAGAGCGCGAAAAAACCTGCGATGAAATCATCTTGCTCGTGAAGAAACTTGTCTGATTGCTTTGTTCAGTATTTCCTGCTTTCCATTGCGCCGAACGCGTCGATTACGCCCTGCACGCGCTTTAGCTCGCGCGTCAGGATTTTTTCGTAGTCGAGTTTTCCCGTGCTGATCCGTTCGCGCTCGTCTTCCCAGTGCTGGATGTCGGAGAGCCAGAGGAAGCGGAACGCGCTCGTGTTCGCTTTTTCCGCCCACAGCTTTGCCTCGCGCCAGTAGTACAGCCCGGTCTCGTANCACGATTTTGTTTTTTGCAGCTGNTCGAGGTAGNTGTCTTTCCAGGGCGCGTCNTAAAAGTGCGCGACGGCGTGGTCGTAGGTGCGTCCCAGCCGCATGTACTGCTCGATGATTTTGAGGTTGACGTGCATCATGAAAAGNTAGCGGTATTTTTCCCAGTCGCGNTCGTCGTTGATTTTTGCGGCCGCGTACAGGGGNTTGGCGAAGTCTGCGGCGACGGCTTTCTCAAGCCAGTAGATGTTCTCCATCACGTCGTCGGGGTACTGCTGATAATGCACGTGGAACAGCCGGTAAAAGTCCTCTTTGTATTTTGCCACGTAGGCNAACGAGGGCAGGGCGGCGACGAGCATGACGGCACAGACAAACCATTTTTTCACGCTTTGAGTATCGGCAGGTTTTCCAGCTCTTGAGAGATGATTTTTGCGACGCGCTCNTTGCTTTGNNNCGCGTCAANGCGGACGATTCTCATNCNNTCGCCTTNNGGNGTGCCGNCGTATTCGGCGATGATGCGCTCGTAGCGTTCGGCGGTGGCTTTCTGAAAGTCGATTTTTTCGTACAGTTCGGGCTTGCCGCGTCCGAGTACCCGCTCAAGCGCNCGCGCCGGGTCAATGGCGAAGAAAAAGAGCAGCTGCGGCAGGGGAAACGGCGCGTTGAGCGCGCGCGGCAGCNCTTCNCCGCAGGTGACGCTCTGGTAGGCGAGGCTGGANAAAAAATAGCGGTCGCTCACNGNGATTTTTCCCCGNGCGCACTGCGNGGCAATGCCGTTCNNTGCTCCCCACAGATGCTCCGCGCGGTCGGCGGCAAAGAGATAGGCGGCGGTGCGCGGGTCTACGGTAACGTCGCCGCGCAGCATCGTGCGCAGGAATCTGCCGGTCGGCTCGTCCGTCGGCTCGGCGGTGAAGAAAAATCGTTCCGCGTCGNCGCGCGNNNTGAGCAGGTCGATTTGGGTNGTCGTTCCCGCGCCGTCAATGCCCTCAAAGACGATAAAGTTTTGTAATACCATGCAATGCACCTGTTTTTCTGCCGATATTATCAAAGAAGATTTTGCCATGAATTCCCGGAATCAGCGCATAAGCGTTGGCAGCATTATTTTTATCCTCATGCTGTTTGCGGCGGTCGCNGTCATACGGCCGGTGTATATCCGCGTGGGAAACGCATTGTCTTCGTTGGAAAGCCAGCTGGTCGAAAAGGCGGAGACCCTGACGGGATTCTCGTTTTCGTANCAGTCGCTCTCGCCGTCCATTCTATCAGCAATCGGCATAAAAGGTATAGTGGTCTCGGACCGGACTTCGGGCAAAAAAATGGCGGAAATCCGGCGCGTTACGGTCGCCTACCGCTTCTGGGACTTTTTTTCGGCGAACCCCGCCTATGCGATCCGCTCGGTGACGGTGAACGGCGTGACGGTTGAGTACGACATGCTCAGCGACAAGGAGACGTTCCTGCGTCTGGTCGGCGTGTTCAGAAAGGACGACGAAGATCGCTCCGAGCGCGCCGCCCGTCATTTTGACTTGCGCACGTTCAACATTGACCTGCCGTTTTTGGTGCAGGTGAAGAACCTGTCGTTCCACTATTCCGACGCGCATAATGACGTGCTCGCCACGCTCAAGAACCTTTCGCTGCGCAACAGCTTTAACGCGAGCGGCGTGACGGCGCGCGGGAACGGCAGGGCGCGGTATTTTACGCCGCATCTTGCGGCGGACGGCAAGCCTATCGTGATGGCGGTGAATTTTGACATCAACGGCACGGTCATGCCTGAGATTGACGGCAGCTCGGCAATGGTACGGCTTTCGAGCGCGAGCAATGCGGATGCCACGGTGTCGCAGATGGACGTGCTTGTCAATTACGACGACTTTGTGTTGCAGATGCGCTCAATGCGTTCGGTCATGCCGTATGCGGCGGTTGCCCGGCAGGATTTTCGGAACAAGGCGTTTTCGGTTTCGGGGACGTTCGACCATTTCAATCCGTATCAGCTGGTGCGCATTCAGCGCGCGCCCCGGTACATTCAGATGTTCTCCGGCACGCGGCTGACGGGAACGGCTTCGTTTTCGTATGCGGACCGACAGATTGCCTACAAGACCGACCTGTTTGCCGACGTAACGCCGTCGCTGCTCGGCGGGGACGTGCGGTTGCGCGCGGTCGTGGCGGGCGGCAAGGATCACGTGCGATTCGACACGCTTTCCACGACGGGGAGCGTCGTGCAGGCGCAGTTTTCCGGCGATTTTGACATCAGGAAGATTCAGCCGTCGGGCATGCTTTCGTGCGACTATTACGTGCTGCCCAACGGGAACGCGCTTTCCGGCGAGGTCTATTTTGACCCGCTGTCCGAAGGATTCATGCTGTTCTCGCCCCAGCTGTTCCTGGGCGAGCGGAGTCTGTCTGCCGTGGAGGCGACGCTCGTGCCGCGGAACCGTTCGATTGACGTGACGGCTTCGTTCAGCGACTATGCGCACGCGGACTATGACGAGGCGGGGCAGGTTACCGTTTCGGGAAGCTGNGTGTTCGAGCAGCGGCCGTACATACAGGCGCAGGTCTCCGTGCACAACGTGTTTTTGGACAGTGCCGCGCAGATCGGCGCGTTTTTTGCCAAGGAGCGTCAGGCGCGGACGATTGCTTCGCTTGCGCCGAGCCTTGCGCCGTACATCATGGCAGACCCGTTCGACATNTANNTGTGGTCGGACTTCCGCGATTTTACGTTNAACGCGCCGCTGTGTCTGGTCGCGAACACGACGAAAGACCGTGAGATGTTGCTGTTCGGGGCGAACGGCTCCAATCAGACGGTGCAGCTGACGCAGTTCGACTTGCAGTTCGGCGGAATCAGCGCGAACGCGGCGATGACGGCGGATTTCTCAAGCGGATTCGACAATTTTTCGTTCTTCGGCGATTTCGTCGTGAATGCCGTGCCGTACCGGCTCAACGGCAGGTACGATTCGGGGTGGCTTTCCGTTGCGGGCGACTACGATTTTGACGCGATGGTCGCGTTCGGCGACGACCGCTTTGGCTCGGTGCGATTCGCGTCGCTTCCCGTATCGCTCGGAAAAATCATCGGCTCGCTGTCCGCAAACGCCACGTTCAGCTGGACGGATTCCGGCGACTTCACCGTGGAGCTGGTGCAGTTTGAGGCGGAGGACAGTTCCGGCTTTTTCCGGGCGAATCCGCGGGTCGCCTGCGCGGGCACGCTGAACCGCTACGGCTTTATGATGCACGACCTGACGTATTCGGACGCGGTTTCCCTGCTGCACGGCAGCGGGAATGTCCTGTGGAACATGAACGGGCGCATTTTCGATTCCGTCCATATCGACCTGAACGCCGCGAGCGCGACCACGCATGAGACGCTCAGCCTGCTTGCCGATGTCACCAATCCCGGNCGGCGGGCGTTTTCGGCGGATGCCATAAAGAACGATTTTTACTTCACCGCGCAGGCGGAGGTGGAGCGGTTTCCGCTCGCGCGTTTTTTGGGCGAGCAGAATGCGGACAACACGCTTTCCGCCTCGGCGACGGCGAGCGGCACGGTGAGCAATCCGTTCGTGTCGCTGAACGTGCGCAACGTGAGCGCGGGGCTGTACGGTTCTTCGCTCGTGGCGCACGGAAACGCCGTCCTTGATGACAGCGGCGTGAGCGTGGAGGATCTGTCGGCAAGCTGGGCGCAGCTCAAGGTGACCGATGCCCGGGCGCAGTTCAACCCGGCGGATTTTTCGGGAACGGCGACGATTCCGTTTTCCGGCACCGTGCTGAACGAATCGTTCTCAGTTCCGCTGACGGTTTCCGTTTCCGGCGTGCCGCCCGTGGAGAAATGGCGGCCGCCGCAGTATTATACGGTTTCGCTGCGTTCCGCCTCCGTTTCGGGCGGGCTGTTTCCCTCGCCGTTTGCCTTTGACCTGTCGCTCATGCGCGTGCCCGGCCGGTTCGACCTGTTTTCTCAGGACGGCGACGGCATTGCGGCGACCTGGTTTGACGGCGGCACGGTGGCGGCGCGGTTCGGCGACGATATGCCCGTGCAGCTGGAGCTTGCGGGGCAGGTCTCCAAGCAGCACCTGAATCTTGCCATCACGAATCTGCGCAGCGACCTTGCGGAGCTGGCTTCGGTCGTCACGATTCCGTTCATCACGATTTCGCAGGGCGACGCGCGCGGCTCGCTCACGATCAGCGGCATGCCCGCCGACCCCGAATTTGACGGCTCGCTCGTCCTGGACGATCCCGCCTTTACGATTCCGCTGGTCTCGCAGGCGGTGTTCCGCGCCGACCGCATTGCCGCCGCCATCGTGCAGAGCGTGCTGACCGTGCCGCCGACCAAATGCACCACAAAGACCGGCGCGGTGAACGTCGATGCGCGCGTCGAATTCAACCGCTGGAAAATCGGCCTGATCGACCTTGGCTTGCGGACTCCCGAGCGCAATTACGTGCCGGTCGATATGACGCTCCCGCTCATCCGCTACAAAGGCTCGGTCGGCTTGGACGACCTGAATATCACGCTTGAGGGCACGGACATGACCGTTTCCGGCAAAATCGAGCCGAACGATGCCGACGTTGAGGTGGTGCTTTCGTCATTGCAGGACACGCTTTCCGGCGCGGATTTCTTTTCGCTGTTCTCATTCAAGCGCAACGATGACGCGGCGGAAGCGCAGCCGTCGTCCCCTATCGTGGTGACCGCGGATTTGGGNATTCGGATCGGGCAGCGCGTGCAGATGCTGTTCAATCCGTTCTTGCGCGGCATTGTCGTGCCGAACACGATGCTTTCGCTCACGTTTGACGGCGCGAGCGGCAATTTCAGCCTGAAAGGCGATGTCGCGCTGCGCGGCGGGCAGATTGTCTGGCTCAACCGCAACTTCTACATGAAAGAAGGCCGGATTGTCTTCAATGAGACGCAGGATTTGATCGACCCGCGCGTCACCGTCCGCGCGGAGACNCGCGAGCGCGACACGAACGGCAGCCCGGTCACGATCACGCTTTCTGCGGTGAATCAGCCGGTCAGCGCGTTCACGCCGCAGTTCAGCGCGTCTCCGGCAAAGTCCGAGGCGGAAATCATGACGCTGCTCGGGCAGGTCATCACTGCCGACGCGGAGAGCGCGGGTCAGTTCGGCGGCGCGGCGGGCGATATGCTGTTGCAGTCCGTCGTCATCAACCGGATTGAGAACGCGTTGCGCGAAACGCTGCGCTTTGATATATTCTCCATACGGACGAATTTCTTGCAGAACGTGGTCAAGGTGAACACCGACCGGAATTTTGCCGACCGCCGCACGAGTTTCAGTAACTATTTTGACAACTCGGCTGTTTATATTGGAAAATACTTCGGCAGTTCCCTGTATGCGGACGCGCTCATGCACTGGACGTATGACGATACGAAATCGGGGGACAGCGGCTCGGTGGGAAATCTTGTGTTCCAGCCGGAATTCAGTCTGGAAATGGCATCGCCGTTTGTCAATATCCGCTGGGGTATCGCGCCGAATATTGAGGCTATCCAGAACAATCTGTGGGTTCCGTCTACGTCCATAACGTTGTCGTGGAAGTTCTCGTTCTGAACGGCAGTGGGTGTTGTTTTATAGAAAAAAGTGCGTGTTACAGGAGTTGCTATGCGCCGTCTGGTTGCTTGTTTTATTGCTTTTGCCCTTTCGTTTGCTTCGGTGTCCGCCTTGTTCGCGCAGGATGCGGAGGCTGCGGGAACGGAAACCGATGCCACGTGGTATTACGGCAAGCTGATAAAAGATGTTTCGTTCAAGGGGCTGAAAAGCGTCAGCAGCAAGGATGTTGACGGCATTACGAGCGGGTTCGTCGGGCGCAGGTTNACGGACGAGCTGTTCGCCGACATGATTGACCGCATTTACGCGCTCGATTTGTTTGATGACGTTGAGCCGGAGGCGTTGCCCGGCGACGCGCGGCGCAACACCGTTTCCATCGTGTTTACGGTTACCGAGCGTCCCGTGGTGAGCCGNGTGCTGTTCCGCGGCAACCGTTCCGTGCGCGCCACGGAGCTGAAAGATGCCATTTCCACCAAGGAAAAAGACGTTTTTATCGAAAGCAAGATGCTCAATGACGTGCGCGCCATNCGCGTGGAATATCTGGGCAAAGGATACACCAACGTGCAGGTCACGTCTTCGGTCAAGGAGACTGACCGGGGCGTTGAGGTGACGTTCGTCATTGACGAGGGACGCTCCTCGGTCATCGCGACCATCGACTTCCGGGGGAACAAGGTCTATTCGGCAAAGACGTTGCGCGGAAAAATCAAGCTGAAGGAAGTCGGCTTGTTCAGCAAGGGCGCGTTCCAGGAGTCGATGCTGGAGGCGGACAANCAGGCGATCGTGGCGTACTATCAGAACAANGGCTACATTGACGCGTCGGTGATCGACGTGACACGCGAAGTTACCGTGAACGAAAAGAAAGAGCGCGACGAGCTGACCATTACGTTCGTCATACAGGAAGGCTCGCAGTACACGTTCGGCGGCATTACGTTTGTGGGCAACACGATTTTTACCGACGAGAAGCTGTATTCGCTCATGCGCCAGCAGCCGGACAAGGTGTTCAGCCAGACGCGCTTTCAGGAAAGCGTCATGGCGATTGCCGACTTGTACTATGAGAACGGCTATACGTCAAACCAGTTCCAGCCGATTCCGTCAAAGGACGCGGAGACGAAGCAGATTTCCTACGTCCTGCAAATCGGGGAGAACGTGCGCAGCCACGTGGAGAACGTCATCATCAAGGGNAACACCCGCACGAAGGATTATGTCATCCGCCGCGAGATGCCCGTGGAGTCGGGGGATATTTTCTCCAAGGCNAAGGTNACGACGGGATTGCGCAATCTGTACAACTTGCAGTATTTTAGCGCGGTCGTTCCCGACATCGTTCCCGGCTCGGAAGAGAATTTGGTCGATNTGGTGATTACGGTGGAGGAGCAGTCCACCACGTCGATTGAGTTCGGCGTTACGTTCAGCGGCGTTTCCGATCCCGACGACTTGCCGTTCGCGCTGTTCGTCAAATGGCAGGACAGCAACGTGCGCGGGTCGGGGAAGTCGGTCAGNGCCGGGGCGACAATCTCTACGGACGAGCAGTCAATCAACTTGAGTTACGGGGAAAACTGGCTGTGGGGCATGCCGATCAGCACGTCCATTAGCACCAGTTTTTCCCATTCGAGNCTGACGGCGTTGCGCCTGCGCTTTGANGCGGACGGCATTGTTGACGACGATTCGTATTATATGGATTATGATCAGTTCAAATGGTCGCTCGGNCTGTCGTTGGGTCACCGCTGGACTCCCGACTGGGCGATNCTTTCGCTTTCCGGCGGCATAACGGGAAGTTTGGTGAACAATATCTACGATGAGAATCTGTACATACCGCTCGACACGGACGTGAGCGAGTACGCGAACCGCTGGGGCTGGCAGAATTCCGTGTGGTCGTCGTTCTCGGTCGATGCCCGCGACATCAATTACGATCCGTCGCGCGGTTGGTTTGCGAGCCAGCGGCTGTCTTGGTACGGTCTGACTC
Source organism: Treponema sp. (assembly GCA_014804085.1). Lineage (GTDB taxonomy): Bacteria > Spirochaetota > Spirochaetia > Treponematales > Treponemataceae > Treponema_D. The sequence goes on from JAAVAM010000007.1 coordinate 39,448, forward strand.
CCATTGAAAACGAATATTTCTTGCGCAGCGACACGAAGCTGGAAAAATATTTTACGCTCGTCAACGTGCCATTCACCGAAAAATGGAGCCTCAAGCTGGTGCTCGCCGCGTACATGGGCTTGTCAATGCAGTTNCCNGCGCCGAANACGGCAATCGGCGANTCGAGCCGCCTGTACATTGACGGCATGTTCAACGGGCGCGGCTGGACNAACATCTACAACAANCANCGCGGCAAGGCGTTGTGGGACGCGAACCTTGANNTGCGGATGCCGATCGTGCCGGGCGTGCTNGCGCTTGACGGCTGGGCGGACGCGGCGGTNATTACCAAGGACGTGTGGCGGCTGAAGGATATTGGCNTGGGCGANTTTTATTTCAGCGTGGGNCCGGGAATCCGTTTCTGCATTCCGCAGTTCCCGTTGCGGNTGCTGTTNGCCAACACNTTCCGCGTGGAGGACGGCAGCGTCAACTGGCATGACACGTGGAAATTCGTGCTTTCGTTCAACATCACGAACCGCTAGATTTTTTTGCGGGCTTTTGATAGAGTGGTTGNTATGAAGAAATTGATGGTGNTCAGCGCGCTCGCCGTTNTTGNCTGCGGCGTGGCTTTTTCCCAGCAGATTACGCGGTTCGGCGTNGTGGACACGTCGCGCGTCTATGCCGCNTATTTCCGCAACTCCGCGCCGGTGCGGAATTATGAGAACAAAAAGGCTGATTTTCAGAACGAAATCAACAAGCGCACGGACGAAATCCAGAAGTTGCAGCGGCAGAANCTGGACTANCAGAACANCGGNGACGACAGTGCCGCGCTGCGCGTNGAGGCTGAGATNGCCAAGAANACCGACAACCTGACGCAGTANACGAACGCNAAGAACATCGAGCTGGAGTCGCTCAAGACTTCGNTGCAAAANTCNGANGCGTTCTACCGGAANTTGTACAGCACGATTGAGCGCGTCGCCGAGCANGAGGGCTTCAGCATGATNCTGAGTTTGCAGCAGGCGAATGCCATTCTGTGGTACAGTTCTTCCGTTGANGTGACGGACAAAGTTATCTCCGAGCTTGGGCTGAACTGAATGGCGCACGCACACGATGCCGTNGTTGCGGGCAGCGTAAAATCCTACAAGAATAACGACGANTCNCCNNTGATGATTCAGTATCAGCAGATAAAGGATCAGCACAAGGACGAGATTNTNTTNTTTCGNCTNGGCGATTTTTACGAGATGTTCAACGACGAGGCGGTGGANGTTTCGCGCCTGCTCAANNTGACGCTCACGCACCGGGGCGACCGTCCGATGTGCGGCATTCCGTATCATGCGTCNAAAGTCTATATNGCGCGCCTGTTGCGGCTCGGCAAAAAAATCGCGATCTGCGAGCAGGTGGGCGAGGTTTCGCACGGCAAGGGGCTGACCGAGCGCAAAGTCATTGAAATCATCACGCCGGGAACGGCGTTGGAAAGCGAATACCTTGACGGCGGCGCGAATAATTTTTTGGCGGCGCTTTTTATGAAGCAGGGGACGGTCGGATTCGCCTANATTGACGTGACGACGGCGGATTTTTTTGCGACGCACTGGCTGCAAGGCGAAATGGACGAGCATTTTTCCAAGGANTTNGGNCGCGCGCATCCNCGGGAGCTGCTGCTGCCGAACAGCCTGCGTGACTGCCGCGCCGTGCAGGAGCCGCTCGCGCAGTTCGGGGCGATTGCGGTGTCGTACTATCCCGACTGGAATTTTGATGCCGCGCTGTCGTACCGCCGCNTGACCGAGCAGTTCAAGACGGTCAATTTGCGTTCGTTCATGCTTACGGAGCATTCGCCGGAAGTCGCGCCCGCAGGATTTTTGCTCGACTACCTGCAAAAGACGGTTTCCACCACTGCGCCNCACGTGAGCGGCATTAAAGTGTACAAAGACAGCGATTATGTGGTGCTGGACGATGCTTCGCGCCGCAANCTGGAAATCCTTGCCAACCTGCGCGACGGTTCTGCGCAGTACACGCTGCTCGAATGCGTTTCCCACACGCAGACGGCAATGGGAAAGCGTCTGTTGCGCCAGTGGCTGCTGTATCCGCTGACGGACGGCGCGCGCATTGCGGCGCGGCAGGATCACGTGGAGCTGTTCGTCAAAAACCGCCGCCTGCTTGACGCGGTGCGCGAGACGTTCGCTTCGGTGCTGGACATTGAGCGGCTTGCCGGGCGCATTGCCATGGAGCGCGCGCACGCAAAGGACGTGCAGGCGTTGTGCGCCAGCCTGGAATCATGGNTNGCCGTGCGCCGTCTGCTTGAGANCTANAATTTTACGTCGCTTCCCGTCGAGCCTGCCGAGCGGATTATCGCGCTCATNAAGAACGCCATTCTGGACGATCCGTCCACGGTGCTGACCGAAGGCAGGATTATCCGGCCGGGCTGGTCTGCCGAACTCGACCATTTCCGCGACGTGCAGCAGAATTTCAACCGCATCCTTGCGTCCTATACCGAAGAAGAAAAGGAGCGGACGGGAATCGTCAACCTGCGCATAAAAAACAGCAACACGAGCGGCTATTATATCGAAATCACCAAGGGAAAACTGTCGAAAGTGCCCGANCATTTTATCCTGCGCCGTTCGCTGCTGAATGCCGAACGCTACACGACGGCGCGGTTGCAGGAACTGGAGCACGATTTGCAGGAAGCCGACGCGAATATCGTGCAGCTGGAGCGCGATTTGTTNNTCGAAATCCGCCGCACGCTTGCCGCGGACGTGCCGTATCTTTTGCAGGCTTCCCATGAGATTGCCTATGCCGACGTGACGGCGGGGTTCGCGCGCGCGGCGGTTCTGTANCGGTGGGTGCGNCCGCTNGTTGATGACGGCACGGATTTTTCGGTCGTGGCGGGGCGGCATCCCGTGGTGGAAATGCANCTNCCGCAGGGCGAATTCGTGCCGAACGATATTGCCGTCGCCTCGTCGTCGGACCGTGAAGCNGAATGCAAGACTTCGTTCGACCTGATTACCGGACCGAACATGGCGGGAAAAAGNACGTANNTGCGGCAGAACGCGCTCATTGNGCTGCTCGCCCAGACGGGTTCGTTCGTGCCTGCCGACCGGGCGCATATCGGCATGGTTGACCGCATTTTCTGCCGCGTGGGNGCGAGCGACAATCTTGCCCGCGGCGAATCGACGTTCCTGGTCGAAATGACCGAGACCGCGCATATNCTGCGNTCGGCCACCGAAAAATCGCTCGTCATCATGGACGAAGTGGGGCGCGGCACGTCTACGGAGGACGGGCTTTCTATCGCATGGGCGGTGAGCGAATATCTGCTGAACACGGTGCGCTGCAAGACCTTGTTCGCCACGCATTACCATGAGCTGACCCGCATGGAGCATCCCGCGCTCAAGCTGTCGTGCATGGCGGTGAGCGAGCAGGGCGATTCGGTCGTCTTCCTGCGGAAAGTGCGGGCGGGCGCGAGCGAGAATTCTTACGGCATTCACGTGGCGCGTCTGGCGGGCATTCCGCAGTCGGTCATTGCGCGTGCCAAGCAGATTTTGGAGCGGTTGCAGACGATTGCGGGCGACCGACCCGTGCTTGACGATGCGATGCCGACTGCCACCGTTTCTGCCGAACAGCCGTCGCGTCCGTCTCCCGTCGCGCCCGGTCTTTTCTCCGACGAAGAAATGGTCCTTGACGAAATTCTTTCCGCCGACCCCGACAACATGACACCGCTTGATGCGTTGCAGCTCGTTTCCCGCTGGAAAAAAACGCTGAGCGGACGGTAGCCCATTTTTTTGAAAAAACGACGATTTTTTTCCGCAAAAAGTGGTAAAAATTGCATTTTGATCGCAATAAGTAAGTGTCATGATTCGTTTCATTCGTTTGGTGTGCGCCGCTCTTTTTGGGGGCGACAACTGCGTCCGGTGCGGAAAACCGTCGTTCGCGTATCCTTTGTGTCCGCCGTGCCTGCGGCTGTTTACGCAGTCGTGGGCATCGTTCGCCGACCTGGCAGTTTCGCGTTGCCGTATTTGCGGAAAAGTGCTGTTGAGCGAGATCGGTACGTGTTCCTCGTGCAGGAATGCTCCCGTTCTGCGATCGACCGACGGCGTTTTTCCGCTCCATGCGTATCAGTTATGGAAAAAATCGGTGCTGTTCGCGTGGAAAATGGAAAACCGGCGCGCAATGTCGGCGGTTTTCGCGCGGATGTGTGCCGCCGCGTTGCGTCAGCTGGAGCCGGTTATTGGTTCTGGCGTGCCGCTCGTTCCCGTTCCGCCGCGACCGGGGAAAATCCGTGCGCGCGGTTGGGATCAGATTGACGANTTGTGCCGTCTGCTCCGCCGCCGTCATCATTATGCGGTTTTGCCGCTGCTGGAACGGACGACGCGCGTGCAGCAGAAAAAACTCGGTCGTGTGCGGCGGCTTGGCATGACGGATTGCGCGTATATGCTCAAGTCCCCGCGCCGGTTGCGGAAAATTTGTCCCGCGCCGCCAGCGGCGGTCGTGCTCGTTGACGACGTGATGACGACGGGTGCGACCATTGAATCCTGCGCGGCGCAGCTGAAGCGGTTCGGGGTGAAAAAGGTGTACGCGCTCACGCTTTTTGCGGTTGATTGAGATTTAGTTTGCAATTTCTGCAAACCTCAAGTATACTAGAACATAAGAAAGTTTTTTGAACTGGAGATTATAATGGCAGAGACAGAAAAAGAAGATATTCCCCCGTATACTTTGGAAGAAGCGATTGCGGAAGCTCAGCGGTGTCTGAAATGCCCCAAGCCCCTGTGCCGCACGGGCTGTCCGATTGAGAATGACATTCCCGCGTTCAACCGTGCGCTTTCGAGCGGAAATATCGGCGAGGCGTATGCGATTATTTCCGAGCGGAGCAATCTCCCCGCCATTTGTGGTCATATATGCCCGCACGAAAACCAGTGCCAGGGGCATTGTATTATGAACCGCATGAACAAGCCGCCGATTTTAATCGGGCAGATTGAGCGTTTTATCGCGAACTTTGAGGCGGAATTCCAGCTGAACAAAATCAAAAAACTTCCCAAGACGGCGGGAAAGGTCGCCATTATCGGCTCCGGTCCGGCCGGTCTGAGCGCGGCGTTCGAGCTGACGCGGCAGCAGTATGATGTGACCGTGTATGAGAAAAACGAAGAGGCGGGCGGCGTGCTGATGTACGGCATTCCCGCGTTCCGCTTGCCGAAAGACATCGTGCAGCGTCATATCAAACGGCTGTCCGACAACGGCGTTGTGTTCAAGACGAATACGGAAGTCGGGACGGACATCACGATTGACCAGCTGCTTGCGGAAGGATTCGATGCCGTGCTGATTGGCGCGGGCGCGGTGCAGGCAAAAGGACTTGGCTTGCCGGGCGAGGATTTGGACGGCGTGATTGACGCGCTGAAACTGCTGCACGATATGCGCGACTACAACACGGGAAAAATCACGCGCGACAAGATTCAGATNAAAGAAGGCGATGAGGTCGTGGTCATCGGCGCGGGCAACGTTGCGATGGATGCTTGCCGGACTGCTGCCCGCATGGGCGCGCGCCATACCTATGTCTGCTATCGTCGTACCATTGAATTTATGAAAGCGGCAAAGGCAGAATATGACGAGGCGGTGAAAGACGGCGTTGAATTCAGGTGGGAACACGTGCCCGTTTCGTTCGAGGGCAAGGATGGCAAGGTCATCGGCTTTAAGACGAAAACCCCGGAAGGCGAAATCGTCATGCCCGTCAANAAGATTGTNATTGCCATCGGTTCTGAGCCGAACGACGTGACGACGGCAGGGGCTGAGGGCATCGCGCTTGATGACGGAAAACTGATCAAGACGGAGACGGCTGATGGTACGCCGTTCTACGGCATGACGGGGAAAAAAGGCGTGTTTGCCGCCGGCGACATCGTGCATGGACCGAAAACGGTCGTCATGGCGATGCGCGANGGCAAGCGCGTCGCAAACGGCGTGATGGAATACATCAAGGCGAACAAACCTGCCCCGAACGCATAAAAAAGAGACGGGCAGCGAAAAAATCATCGCTTTTTGTCTTGTATTTTACCGTTTTTCGGTGTATTCTAATAAATCGCATTGGAGGAATTATGGCAGAAAATACGCAGACTCAACAGGTAACCTTTCAGCTTGGCGAGGAAATATATGGCGTGGACATNATGGACGTAAAGGAAATCGTCAAGGTGATGGCGGTGCGTCCTATCCCGAATGCGCCTTATTATGTTGAGGGTATTTTCAATCTTCGTAGTGAGATTATTCCCGTCATCAACCTGCACCGGCGCTTTGGCATCAAAAAAATGGCCGTTGACGAGGAAGGCATGGAATTTGAGGGCGGTTTTATCATTCTGAACATTGACGGTATGAAAGCGGGGATTATTATTGACCGCGTTGCCCGTGTCGTTACGATAAATAAGGATGAGATTAAGCCGCCGCCGCAGATGATCAGCGGTATCGGTACGGAATACATCAACGGTGTTGTCCGCCGTGATTCCAGTTACCTGATTATGCTTGACATTCGGAAAATCTTCAGCGCACGGGAATTGCAGAAGATTATGAACGGCGGCACAGACCCTGAAGAAGAATAAGCCGATTCCGCATTTTTAGGGTATCACATGATTCAGACATTCAGTTCTACGATCCGCAGAAAGGAAATGGATGCCGTGCTCACCTGTATGGTCGATGAGCGGACTGGTCCGGGCGAGTTGAATGCGCGGCTCGTGCAGGCGGTAAAGGAAATGACGGGCTGTGACGGTGCGGTTGCGTTCCGCAGTGCGATGGTCGCGTTGGCATACGCGCTCAGGGCATTGGATTTGCCCGCCGGAAGTTCGGTCATGCTTTCTGCGCTTGCGCCGAGTTGGCAATACAGCGCGGTCGAGCGATTGGGGTATACGCCGCTTGTTTTGGACGTGAGCGAAGAGACCGGGCTGGTGACCGCAGAAATCGTGGCGGANGGCATGAAGGCGGGCGGACGGCTGCTGCTGTTGCATGAGACGATGGGTATCCTGCCCGATATGGAGCAAATCGCCGCGCTTGGCGTTCCGATAATCGAAGATATTTCCCATTCGGTGGGCGCGGCGGTCATTCCGAAAGAGGACGGGGATGCTGAGGCGCAGGGAAAAGACGCGCAGAAGCGCAGGCTTGCCGGTTCGTTTGGCGTGTATGCCATTATGGGATTGGAAGAATTCGACACGATTACGGCTGGCGGCGGTGCCGTGTTGCTTGCGCCGCGCCGCCGTGAATGGAGCGCGCTCAAAAATGTTGCGGACAATGCGCCGCGCACGGATATGCTTCCCGACATCAACAGTGCGCTTGCGTTCGTGCAGATAAAAGAATTCCGCCGCAACGAGGACATTCGCAAGACGATGTACGCGAGTTTTCAGCACGCGCTTTTGGGCGGAAAAAATCGTACTTTTGCGCGTGAGCATGGCGACGGCTCGACGATTTGGTCGTTTCCCGTGGTGCTTGCGGGCAGTTTTAAGGATGCGAAGCAGTATGCGGCTCGCAAGAATATCGAAATCCGCCCGGCGTATGAAGATTCCGTGATTGCGCACAAGGACGAGGAGCTTTCCGGCACGTGCAAGAAAGCGAAGTCGTTGTTCCTGCGCACGGCGTTGTTCCCGCTGTATCCGCGGCTGGGGAGCGAAGCGGTGGCGAATATCGTCAAAGTGCTGGGAACGCTTCCGTAGTCGGCGCGGTTTTCGTGCGGCGTGGTCATTTTATAGGAGGAGACAATGAAAGAATTGAACAAAGCGCTTATCATCGTGAACACCTATAAAGAAGAATCGAGGAAAATGGGCGTGACGATCAAGGAATATTTGGAATCCTTGGGAAAGCACGGCGATATTTTTTTGTACAACGGGTTCGGCGAGGAAAATCCGTTCCACGATTACGATTTTGTGGTTACGCTCGGCGGCGACGGCACGGTGCTGTTTGCGGCGCGGGGCTGTGCGGCGTTGGGCATTCCGATTTTTCCCGTNAATTTCGGGACGTTCGGGTTTATTGCGAGNGTGCAGAAGCCCGACTGGNAGCNTGANCTTGACCGTTTTCTTGCGGGAAAATCGATTGTTGCCGAGCGGTCGATGATAAAGGCGGCGTTGGTGCGCGGCAANGCGAACCGCTTCAATCAGACGGGGCTGAACGACATCGTTATNAGCGCNAAGAATGCCGCGCGGACGATTTCTTTTGACATTACGTATGANAATATTCCNCTCGGNGAATTCAAGGCGGACGGNATCATCATTGCGACGGCGACGGGAAGCACGGCGTATTCGGCGAGCGCGGGCGGACCGATTATNGACCCCGATCTNGACGCGCTCGTGCTGACGCTTATGAACGCGTTTTCGCTTTCGAGCCGNCCGATTGTGCTNAGCCCGCTGGGGGAAATNGGCATTACCATTCTGCCGTCGCGCACGAGCGAGGTGACGATTACCGTGGACGGNCAGATTCCCGTGAATCTGCACGTCGGCGACATNATCAAAATCCGCCGGACGAATGACNGGGCGCGTTTGGTCGGCTGNACGTCGGAAAAATTCTATCAGGCGTTGCGNTCAAAACTGAACTGGTCGGGAGGTCCTTCGTTTGCTTGANGATTTGCATATCAAGGATTTTGCCCTGATTGANGACGCGCATATCGAATTTTCGCANGGTTTTACGGTGCTTTCGGGCGAGACCGGNGCGGGAAANTCGTTGCTGATCGGCGCGCTTTCCTTTCTGCTCGGCGGCAAAAGCGGCACGGAGCAGATTCGCGCGGGATGCCATGAGGCGACCGTGAGCGGGACGTTCCTGCTTGACGGGCGTGACGCGGCTTTGCAGGCAGATTCGGTGGCGCAGGACGATGACGAATGCCGGAGCGCGGCGGAATGGTTGTTCCGCCACGGCATTGNGGCGGAGGACAACCGTATCCTGTTGCGCCGGTATGTGCGCGACAACGGCAAGACGGGCGCATGGATTGGCGATACGGCGGTCACNCGCGCGGATTTGGCGGCGTTCAGCGCGTTTTTGGTGGACATTCACGGGCAGCACGAACATCAGTCGCTGATGAAAGTGACCGAACACCGGCGTTTTTTGGATTCGTTTGCGGGATTGCATGAGCGCGTGTCGGCGTTTACGGCGTTGTATGCCGATTTGGTCGNNAANCGCAAGCNGCTTGACGAGCTGGANGCGGANGACGCGGGGCGNGCGCAGAAAATCGAAATGCTGACGTTTGCAATCAAAGAAATTGCCGACGCAAAACTGAAGGCGGGCGAGGACAAGGNGTTGGACGACGAGGAGACCAAGCTGTCGTNCTTTGAGAAACTCTATGCCGACATCACGTCGCTGAATGCCGCGCTCGACGCGGGCGGTGAGGGGGCGGTCGCTCTGCTCAAGCGGATTCGNGGCACGGCGCAGCANGCGTGTANTTTGGANAANTCGTTGGAANCATTGCAGCAGCGGTTGGANACCGTGTTTTATGAGNTGGACGACATTGCGGGCGAATACAAGCATTATGAGCATGGCCTNGTCTTTGACCCCGACCGGCTCGCGCAGGTGCAGGAGCGGCTGACGCTCATCTATAATCTCAAGAAAAAATATGCGGCTTCCGTGAGCGCGCCCGTTGANGACGTGATTGCCTATGCCGAAAACGCGCAGCGGCAGCTTGATTCGATTGCCGNCGGNGCGGCGGGAAAAGAGCAGCTGCGCTCAGAAATCGCCGCGCTTGAGAAACGCGTCTANGCCGANGCAAAGGCAATCAGTGCNGANCGGAAGACTGCCGCCGCCNCAATGGCGCANGGCGTGGAGCAGGTGCTGTCGCAGCTCGGCATGAAAGGCACGCGCTTTTCGGTCAGCATTGTGGAGAAAANCGGGACGGAGCTGGAGCAGAAATGCGGGCCGTATGGCATTGACAATATCGAATTCCTTATCAGCGCGAACNGNGGNGAGCCGTTGCGCGGGCTTGCGAAGATTGCGAGCGGCGGCGAGCTGAGCCGCGTGATGCTCGCGCTCAAGACGATTCTTGCCGGGAGCGATCCCGTGCAGACGCTTGTTTTTGACGAAATCGACACGGGCATTGGCGGCGAAGTTGCCGTGAGCGTCGGCACNCACCTGAAAAAACTGGCGAAAAATCGGCAGGTTTTGTGCATTACGCATCTTGCGAGCATNGCGGTCTGTGCCGATAATCAAGTGAAAATTGAAAAAGGCATGAACGCAGGCGCGACGCAGACCCGTGTCTTCCCGATTGCCGCCGACGCGCGCGTGCAGGAAATTGCCCGTATGCTGAGCGGCGATTCTGACAGCGCGGAGTCGTTGGAGCACGCGCGTTCAATGTTGCAGCGTTTTGGAGCGTGACCATGGCAATCGTAAGCAGAAAAGTCAAAGTTGAAGACCGGGAACTGTTCAGGGAAAAGTGCAAGCCGTATCAGGAGCGTATCAAGCAGGCGATTGCCGCGGAAAAAGCGGTNCTTGCGGGCATCCATGAGGANGAATCGCAGCTGCCGTACAAAAAAATCCAGNTGAGCGAGGATATGCTGTCGATTGCCGCGGATTATATGCAGATCAACAATCTGTCGGTGGAAATGATTAACGCCAAAAANAACGATGCCCTGAACGACGCGCGGAAAATCATCTATAAGTCGATTATTTATCTGGAAGAAATCGTGACTCCGATNGTCGATGTCGGNTACAGCGAGATTGAGGACAAGGTTGAAAAAATNGCCGCCGTCACGGTGGAAAAACGCTACTATCTGGTGCGCAAGCTGGGGCTGACGATTCAGCTGCTGGAANACGCGTTCGGCGAAAACTCAAAATGGAAGATGTCATTCATTGAGATTCACGGGCGGGCTGCCGTGGTGACCAAAAATCTCCTTGACTGGAANCAGGCGGGCAAAGTCTATTTTGACTCGTCGCTTCCCGAATTTGACAGCACGATGCATTATATCCGCNTGGTGCGCAAGNTGCTCGNNCAGTCTGCCACGCAGCACCGCGACAAATACGAGCTTTCGACGCACCGCGTGGACGACTTGCGGCTCGCCATTCAGTTCGTGCTTGCCGAGCGGCGTATCTGCATTGCNTTGAGCGAGGCGGAGGACGCGGAAAAACTCAAGAGCAAGGCGCAGGTGTGGAAAGACAAGCTGGACGCGGAAAAGAAAAAAGGCGTGGCGAAATAGCGGGCTGACCGNACCGGCANAGCGATGATAGACGAACGCCTGATCCTCAAGATATTTGAAGGCTTCTCGATCCAGCGGTGGAANGATTTGGTGCGCCCGTTTGAGATCGTGGAGATGGACAAGGCGGCGGAAAAAATGGTCGCCGCNTANATTATCGGGAAGTACGAGGANGCGCAGGGNCANCAGATTGACTGGGAATGGATGGTGTACGCCTCGCTGTTCGACCTGCTCAAAAAAATCGCGCTGTGCGACATCAAAAGTCCCGTGCAGCGCATGATTCGGCAGCAGTATCCGCAGGAATATATCCGCCTGAACGAATGGGTGCTCGCGCAGTANAAGCACNTGATNCANGACAANGACNTGTTTTCGCGCTTTACGATATACATCGGGCAGACGGCGGGATCATTCAGGTTGCACGAAAAGGCATCGCTTTCTGCGCGCGTGCTGCGCGCGGCGCACAAATTTTCTTCCTTGCGCGAGCTTGAGATGCTTTCCGTNGTGAACGANGGGGAGCGGCTGACGAGGATCAAGAAAGAACTGAACGAGGACATTCAGGAATTCCTTGANTTGCGCGGNCTNCAGCTGCTGGTCACGCGGCAGCGGCCGTTTGACTTTATGATGCGCGTGGAGCAGNTGCGTTTTCAGACGCGCTGGAACCAGACACCGCGNGTGCCGCACACGAGCGTGCTCGGNCACTGCTTTTTNGTGGCAATCTGCACNCTNCTTNTNGTGCGCGACGCGGGGTCGCCCCTGTGCGCGAAACGCCTNTTCAANGANTTTTTCTGCGCGCTCTTCCACGATTTGCCCGAAGCCGTCACGCGCGACATCATCTCTCCCGTCAAGCAGGCNACCGACGAGCTGCCTGCCGTGGTCAAGCACATNGAGGACGAAATCGTCAAAAGCGAGCTGGTGCCGNTCATGGAAGACTTTTACCGGGACGANCTGATGTATTTTACGAGCGACGAATTCCTGAACAAAATCACGGAGAACGGGAACGTGCGGGAAGTGTCNTGGGACGAGCTGAANGCCGCCTGCAACGACGANGCGTATTCCCCCGTGGACGGGCGCACCGTGCGCCTTGCCGACCACCTTTCGGCATTCATTGAGGCNGACAGCTCCATAAAATACGGCATCACGAGCAGCCATTTGACGAGCGGGCGCGACAATATCCTCGGTATGTACGAGCCGGGCGGCATCATCAANGGNATTGACATCGCGGATTTGCTCAGGCGCATTGCGGCGGCAAAATAATCGCGTTCACGCTAAACAACCGTTCTTTTCCTGCCGAAAATAGATACGCTATGAGTTGTACCATTTTTAAGCGGGCAATCCTTTCCGTTTCGGTCGCTGCGGCATCGCTTGCCGTTGCCGAGACGACGCATATTGTCCAGAAAGGCGAGACGCTGTATTCGCTGAGCCGCACGTATGGCACGACGGTGCAGGCAATCTGCGCGGCAAACGGCATTGCGGACGGCTCTTCGGTACGGGCAGGGCAGAANCTGACGATTCCNGACACGAAACAAGCGGCGGCNACNGAACANCGGCAGNCANCGGNCGGCTCATATACGGTGGAAAAAGGCGATACNTGGTACGGCATNGCGCGGCGGTTCGGCACGAACGTGANCAAATTGTACGANCTNAACGNCGTTGACAGCACGGCGACNCTCAAAGTAGGGCAGACCGTCATCGTGCCGGGCGGAACGGTCGCCGTCGCTACTGACCCGGCAAANNCGTCGCCGGANGCGCCGAAAACCGGCGGCAAAATCAGCCTTGAAGACCCGCGCACGTATTCGGACAAAAAAGGCGACCCCTCGCTCGCATGGCCGGTGCAGTCGCCGTCAGTCACCTATATTGAAGGCAAAATCAGCGGTGTCAACCTGAGCGCGAAAAAAGACGAGTCGGTGACGGCAATCCGTGCGGGTACGGTGATGTTCAGCGGGACGTACCGCGGCTTTGGCAACGTGGTCTTTATTCAGAGCAAGACGGGGCATATTTACGCNTACACGGGACTGGGTACGGTCAAAGTGAGCAAGGGCGACTACTGCGTGTTCGGCGCGCAGATTGGCACGGCGGGGCTTGACAGCTACACGGCAAAGCCGCAGATGTCGCTCATGGTGTTCCAGAACGGTCTGCCGATTGACCCCGCCAAAGCCCCGCGCGGGTAATTTCTGCTAGCGTCACCTATCATGCTATATCAAACTGAGCGCACAGGAATTCGCCGAAAGAATCCCANAGCACCTCGCAGTCTTCGGGCTTTGCCTGCGGGNGNAGGTCNATGACCGGCACATTTCCGTCGTGTTTCCGCGCCAAATCAAGGGCATAATAGTATTCGTCNGAATCGCCTATCAGAATCACCGTCTTTGCAAGGGAATGCTCGTTNCGCTCCCGTGCGGTGAGTGCTATTGNGTCNGGNACGCCGTTCGTNTCNAATTTGTCGTTTATTATGCCGAATATTTCCNCGCCGTTCACGTCACCGCAGCCAAATTCGCGCAGGAACTTNCGGTATTCCTGCGGAAACTCCAGACCGAGGAANTCCTCCGCCTTTTTCACAAGNTCCTCGGATTTTTCGCCCTCAAAGTCGGCATNCTCGGCATTTCTGATAAACTTAAATGCNTTTTCTAAATAACNGATGTCCTGTTTTGGCTTTTTTTNATTGCGGATAAAANCAAGCANTTTTTTCAAATAGTCCATACGATAATTTTATACCCGTTCGGTTACCTGTCAAATGCGCCGATGACAGGTCATTTCCTCGTGCAGTGTTATTACGACTGCTTTTTTCATATTGCTTATCCCCCGATTCCAATACGCACAATCAATTGACGGCGATGTTTGATTCGTCTNGCCATAAAAANGANTGNTGTCAATGAGAAAAAGCCGCCTTATACACGTCGTCCTGCTCTTTCAAATGCGTGACATAGCCAACGGGCAGTTTGTTTTCTGTCGCTTCAATAATTTTCCGCGCCCCGCTTTCGCCAAAAGCACCGCAAAGNTCNATGCAGCCCACGCCCTCGTCCTGCAACCGGCGCGCCACACGCATGGCATCCTCAATGCTCGCGACNCCAATGATTTGAGCCATGCCGTCATGTATCTCTGCCTTATCTGCCCNATCATCAAAGTTTGCCCATAATCAAATATGCAAATTTCATGCCGTTATCCTCCAGATTCAAAAAGTATGNCTCCNACAAGGATACCACANNCACATGCNTCNCGCAACGATGCCCGCGTGCGCAAAAACCTGCCTGCACACTACATGANTNNATTTCATGTCATAAAACAAACTCGTGTAGTGCGTATACACGAAGTGCTGTAGTGCCTATACACGAACTCGTGTAGTGACATAAAACAAAGTCCTGTAGTGGCTATACACGAAAAATTTCATGTCATGCCGCAAAAACCAAGCGTCCTGCAATCCGCACCGCGCCGTTATGTCCCTGTCAAAGCATAAAAACCGTTCAGTTTCTGCGCGCTGATTCTTTGGTATTTCACGATTTTCAGCAAGTTCTCTTTAAAGATGCTCGTCAAGCACCAGAATGAAATAGTGCCTATCAAAAATAAGTTTCTTTGATTCGCGCGGAGAGTTTCATACCCCGACGCTCGCGCAGGAAACTTCGTTGCGAACGCTGGAAACTACGTTGCGAATAGCGTCGTAATAAAGGGGAGGAAACCCGACTGCGATACCTTATGAGAACAACATACCTCGATGCTTGCGTCGAGGTATGTTGATTTGTTTACCATCATTTCTTCTTGTATAAATTCTACTGCCCCATCAATTGCAGGTCTTTTTCTAAAATAAAAATATCTTTTATAAACTCATCCATACATACATAAAACCTATTTTTGTGTACGCATACCAAATAAATCTCATCTTTTTGATAAGGAACGTCTTTATTATTTTCAATTGTAAATCGGATTTTTGACTCATAACATTTTTTGTAATCTCCTATTTCTACTTCTTTTGTATATAGAATTTCATAATCTCTGACAATAACTATGTTGTTCTTATAAGACCCGAGAAGTACAAGATAAGGCATATCCGTTTTTTCGCCCTCTCTGTCTATGTAATAGTCTTTCATTTTCTCGGTGATATTTTTCTTGTGTATTGCATGCTCCATTGAAACGGTGCTTATATACTCCGATAAAAAAGCATTCACTTTATCCGTCGGATTTCCATTGCAACCTATGACAAGGAATATAGAAATGAGAAGCATTAAATATCTGGTCTTACATCTTTGCATTTTGTTCACCTTGTTAATATCGTCCAACTTGTTTGCATGAAATAGTACATTTTTACTGTTGTAGACTTTTCAGAGGTGATAATGGAAGTTGTTTTTCAAAAAACTTGCAAACGGAGGCTTTGTTGATAAATGCCACTTGGAATGCTATAATGCCGGGATGAACAAGGAACAAATGAGGCGGAACGGGCGTAGTTTTTTAATCGCAGTTGCCGTCGCGCTGCTTTTTTGCGCGTGTGCGTCGTCTCTTTTTCCTCCGCCACCAGAAGGTCTCACTGCCTGCCCGATAGAGCGGGTTGAGGGCATCGACATGGACGAGCTGAACGGAGAGAGTTGGATTTACACACGCGCTGTTGATGACCTGATGGTAATGTTCAGGAATCTGCCAGTAATCTTGACGATGCGCCTAAAAGACGGCAGGACGATACGGATTTTTTCACAGTTTGACGAAAGCTCGGTGCTTTTTTTGCCCAATCTGCCGCGCATAAAAGGAGGGGTAGATATGCAGGCCGATATGACGCGCGTGCTGCACCGTTAGAGTTTTTTTTTAATTATCGAAATTAAGAAAAGTTTTTATTCGTGCGGAGGGTTTGTTGATTTCAATTGCTCCAATACCCCAATTCCTTCGGCAGGTTCCTCCAAAGTTCTGTCCGCGTTTTGGCGTTTCGTAATTTTTCCACCACCTTCACATCGGGGGCGGGGTATATGACAAAGCCGTCTTCTTCTCCCAGTTCCGGGCGCACCGCAAACGCAAGCCGTTCTGTTTCCAGTGAGAACTGAGCGTTCACGCCGGCTTTGTTTCCCCGCGCGTCGAGCCGTATCCATTTTTTGCGCGCTTTGATATACACGCCGTTCAGTCCGTGGCAAATCAGGACGGGAGCGGTTTCGTCGTCCAAAATCAGCTTTTGATAACAAAAGCCCGCCGGAACGGATTTTGCACGCAACAGGGCGGCAAGCAAGTGAGATTTCGCAAAACAAATTCCGTGTCCGGCCCTCAGCACTTCCGACGCGGCGCACGTAACCGCGTCTTCGCCTCTATCTGCCGAATGCGAAATCTTGTCCCTGACAAATTCATAGGCGGCTTTGATGAAGTCGAGTTCGCCGTCCGCCTTTTGGAATAATGCATCGGCAAGCTTTGAAACGGCTTCATTTTCAAAATCGATCACATCGTCGTGCTTTAAGTAGTCGTCGATTTTATTTGAATGCAAGATTAAATTCATTTTTCCTCCATAACAATAATTAAAACGCGCCGCCGGAAATTTATTCCTGTGCTTGCAACGACTCCGCCCATTGTTCGAGCGCGTCCGCCAAAAGAATCTGCTGCCGCAGGACTGCCATGCCCGCCGCCGGGACATCTGGCGCGTCCTGTTTTTGCGCAAGGTGTTCTGCGAGTTCCGCTTTCAGATCTTGCACGCTTTGGCAAATGTTCTGAATGCATTCCTGCCGCTTTTTTTTCGGCATGGAATCCAAGTTGACGGCGACGGCGTTGCAGTCAAGGAAGAGGCGCACCGGGCGTCGCGAAAGGTCGAGCATGAG
>JAAVAM010000039.1 GCA_014804085.1 Treponema sp.
CTGTACCGGCGCGGAATCACGGCGCGGCGCATGATGACGAAAGAACATTTTGTGAACGCGCTCGCGGCGGACATGGCGCTCGGCTGTTCGAGCAACACGATGCTCCACGTTCCGGCGATCGCGCACGAGGCGGGCATCGCCATCGACTTGCACGAAGTGAACGAGATTTCGAGCCGCACGCCGAACCTCTGCCACCTCGCTCCCGCCGGGCACACGTTCATGTGCGAGCTTGACGAGGCGGGCGGCGTACAGGCGGTGCTTGCCGAGCTTGCGAAGAAAAATTTGATTGACACGAGCCTGATGACGGCGACGGGAAAGACGATTGCCGAGAACATCGCGGGCGTGAAGAACCGCAACCCGCAGATTCTGCGTCCGATCGAAAATCCGTATTCGGATAACGGCGGCATCGCCATTTTGTTCGGAAACCTCGCGCCCGACGGAACGGTCGTAAAGCGTTCCGCTTGCGCCCCGGAGCTGATGAAGCACACCGGACCTGCGCGCGTGTTCGACGACGAAAGCGAGGCGATGGAAGCCGTGCAAAATCGGCAGATTCATGCGGGCGACGTGGTGGTCATCCGCTACGAAGGACCGAAGGGCGGGCCGGGAATGCGCGAGATGCTCGCGGTGACGGCGGCTCTTGCGGGGCAGGGGCTTGACAAGCAGGTCGCGCTCATCACGGACGGACGCTTTTCAGGCGCGACGCGCGGCGCGTCGCTCGGTCACTGCTCGCCNGAAGCNGCCGTNGGCGGNCCNATCGCGCTCGTGCAGGAAGGCGACAACATCACGCTCGACATCAATAATTATAAGATTACGCTGGAAGTGAGCGACGNCGAGCTTGCAAAACGCCGCGCCGCATGGAAGCCGCTNCCCCCCAAAGTGACGACGGGCTACCTTGCGCGCTACGCGAAGNTCGTNTCGTCTGCGGACAAAGGCGCGATACTGGAGTAGGGGCGGANGCCGCCTCGNGCGNANNNGNGCGGGNCGGNNTGCTTTTNNNCATTATAAAATATCAATATATTCGCCGTTAAGNGCTTTGTTCATGCTTCTGACAGCGCAGAACTTNCCGCACATNGANCAGCTGTCCTCATGNTCGGGCGNNCGGCTGTCACGAATCGCCTTTGCNGTTTCGGGNTCAATGGAGCATTCCCACTGNTTTTCCCAGTCAAAGGTTCTTCTTGCATCCGCCATGGNATCGTCAATATNCCTTGCGTGCGGCACTTTCTTTGCAATATCCGCCGAATGGGCTGCTATTTTTGAGGCGATGATACCCTGCTTGACATCCTCAACATTGGGAAGGGCGAGGTGTTCTGCGGGCGTGACATAGCAGAGGAACGCTGCGCCGGATGCCGCGGCGATAGCGCCGCCGATGGCAGNGGTAATGTGATCATATCCGGGGGCAATATCGGTTACGATAGGACCGAGCACATAGAAAGGCGCACCCATACAGATAGTTTGCTGCANTTTCATATTTGCTTCAATCTGATCCATAGGCATGTGTCCCGGGCCTTCAACCATCACCTGAACATCTTTCTCCCAAGCCCGCTTGGTCAGCTCACCGAGACGAACAAGTTCTTCGATCTGACANACNTCGCTGCCGTCGGCAAGACAGCCGGGNCGGCAGGCNTCACCNAGNGATATNGTNACATCNTATTCACGGCANATATCNAGAATNTCATCAAAATACTCATAGAANGGNTTTTCCTCTCCGGTCATACTCATCCAGGCAAAGACCAGAGAGCCGCCGCGGGAAACGATGTTCATCTTTCTCTTGTGTTTCTTGATCTGATCGATTGTCTTGCGGGTAATACCGCAGTGGAGCGTAACGAAGTCCACGCCGTCCTCGGCGTGAAGGCGGACAACGTCAATAAAGTCCTTGGCAGTGAGGGTCGCAAGGTCTCTCTGATAATGAATGACACTGTCGTAAACGGGAACCGTACCGATCATAGCAGGGCATTCGCTTGTAAGCTTTCTGCGGAATGGCTGCGTGTTGCCGTGGCTGGACAGATCCATAATAGCTTCTGCCCCCATATTGACCGCCGCCATGACCTTCTGCATTTCGATATCATAGTCCTTGCAGTCGCGGGATACGCCGAGGTTTACATTGATCTTAGTGCGCAGCATCGAGCCGACACCGTTCGGGTCGATACAAGCGTGCCGTTTGTTGGCGCAGATGACAACCTGNCCTTTTGCTACAAGCTCACGGATTTCTTCCGCTGTCCTGTATTCTTTCTTGGCAACAGCCTTCATTTCGGGAGTGATAATGCCTTGTCTTGCGGCATCCATTTGGGTCGTGTAGTTTTTCATTTTACAGTTCCTTTCAAACAAATATTATTGTACAAAACAGGAGGTAAGGTCAAANGCGTGGTTCATCGGACCTGANCCTTTGCCTAAATCCAGCATGNCGGCGAGAGCGCCGGAAATATAGTCCTTTGCTCTTTTTACTGNNTCAGCAAGCGTGTANCCTTTNGCAAGATTNGCGGCNANTGCGCTTGAAAGCGTNCAGCCTGTTCCGTGAGTGTTTGGNTTATTGATACGCTTGCCCNCAAACCANACCTCTTNACCGTTTGCGTANAAAAGGTCGTTGGCNTCGTTGATATTGTGTCCNCCTTTNAGCAAAACCGCGCAGCCGTATGTCTCNCCGATAGCTTTCGCCNCCGNTGCCATATCCNCTTCGNTTTTGACNGTAAGACCCGAAAGTANCTGCGCTTCGGGAATATTCGGCGTAACAACTNCTGCAATTGGCAGAAGNTNGTCTATGAGTGTCTGCACAGCGTCGNTTTTCATAAGCGGCGACCCNCTGGTTGCCACCATAACGGGNTCAACTACCACATTTTTTGCCTTNTGGTATCNGAGCCTTTCCGCAATNACACGGATNAGNNCNNNNGAAGANACCATNCCTATCTTNACNGCNTNGGGNNANATATCCTCGAATACCGCGTCTATTTGCTGTGCCAAAAATTCAGGAGANGCTTCCTGAATCGCNCTTACGCCGGTNGTGTTCTGCGCCGTAAGCGCNGTAANTGCGCTCATGGCATAAACACCGTTCATNGTCATTGTTTTAATATCCGCTTGAATACCGGCGCCTCCGCAGGAATCGCTGCCTGCGATCGATAATGCTGTTCTCATCGTTTTTACTCCTTTTCGATTTTATTTGCATTATTTTTATTACGCGGCAGAAAGTGGTGCCCCCGACCTGCCGCTTGAAGCTTTCGGCTTAATTGCCTTAGCGTGCTTCCGAAATATTTTGTTTCCGAATAATCGGTAATTTAAAAATACCAGAGAGACTTTAGCTTACTCACGATTTTTTCTCATTGTTTTGTAAGCTTTTTTGCAATGTCAAGCAGTATCTCTGCTTCCGCTTTTGTGTCGGCTGCTTTCATAATTGCCGATACTACGCAAAATCCTGCAATACCTATACCCTCAAGAATTTGTACATTATTCTTGTTCAGTCCGCCGATAGCGTTTACGGGTATCGGTACGGCTTTGCATATCGCGTCCAGCGTTTCGGCGGAAGTCAGAACGGTCTTTACCTTTGTAGTAGTGGGGTAAATTGCTCCAACGCCGAGATAATCTGCTCCCTGTTCATAGGCTTCTCTCGCCCAGGGAACGGTCTTAGCCGTTGCGCCTACTATCTTATGCTCTCCCATAAGCTTTCTTGCGGCTGCGACAGGCATATCGCTTGCTCCCACATGAACACCCTCCGCATCAATGGCAAGTGCCACATCTGCGCGGTCGTCAATAATAAGAGGAACATTGTATCTCTTGGCAACAGCGTGTACCTTTTGTGCAAGGTCGATATATTCGCGGGTGCTTTTTTCCTTTTCACGAAGCTGAAGAAGCGTTGCGCCGCCCATCAAAGCCTGCTCCACACGGTACAGAAATTCTTCTTCGCTGAAGCCCGTGCTGTCGGTTATAAAATATAATCTCGGATCAAATTTTCTCATATTATTTTCCTCACATATACAAATAGTCATTCAGAACGGGCTGTAAGCCCTCCTCGGTAATGTCCCTGTACATTTTGTCAAGACTGCGGCTGTCGTCGATCTCAAACTGTTCGTCGCCCTGAACACCGTCCGATTCTTTTCCCGTATATTTGCTTTCGTGGTCTCCTATGCCTGTGGAAACGCCTGCGGAAACCTTTGTTGCGGCTATCTTTACAATGCCGTTCCTGAATTCCGCGCTCTCGCGGGAAGATACAGTTATACCGACATAAGGCAGGAATATACGGTACGCGCAAAGCACCTGACAAAGCTGCTTTTCGTGAACGTCAAGGGGATTTATTTTATCGTTGTTGATGATAGGTCTCAATCTCGGACAGGACAGCGACATTTCGGCGTGGGGATATTTTCTTTGCAGATAGTAAACGTGCAGAGCGCTTGCCAGAGCGTCCCTGCGGAAATCGGAAAGTCCGAGAAGAGCCGAGAACGCCACGCCGCGCATACCGCCCATCAGCGCACGTTCCTGCGCGTCAAATCGGTATGGCCACACTCGCTTATGACCGAGCAGGTGAAGCTGTTCATATTTATCCGCGTCGTAGGTCTCCTGAAAAACGGTAACATAGTCCGCGCCGCATTCGTGGAGATATTTGTACTCGTCCGTGTTTACGGGATAAATCTCAAGTCCGACCATGCGGAAATATTTTCTCGCAAGCTTGCAGGCTTCGCCGATGTATGCCACGTCGCTCTGGCTGCGGCTTTCGCCGGTGAGGATCAGGATTTCTTCCATGCCGCTGTCGGCAATGACTTTCATCTCTTGTTCGATCTGTTCCATTGAAAGCTTCATGCGCTGTATGTGGTTGTAGCAGTTGAATCCGCAGTACACGCAGTAGTTCTCGCAGTAGTTGGCGATGTAAAGGGGCGTGAACAGGTACACCGTGTTGCCGAAGTGCCTGCTCGTTTCCCGCCGCGCCATCTGCGCCATCTGCTCAAGGAACGGCTCTGCCGCCGGGGAGAGGAGTGCCTTAAAATCTTCGATAGTGCAGGTTTCATGTTCTAAAGCCGACTTTACATCATACGCGGTATATTTTGAGTAATCGTAAGAATTCATCTGCCCTATAACATTTTTACAGACGTCGGATTTTATGACCTCCATTCCCTCCAAATATTCCATATGATTTTTCCTGTAGGACGGGTCGGTTTCAAGCCGATGTTTCTTTGCCAGTGCTTCCGGCGAAAGATGCGCTGAATCCACAAAAAACTGATTTTCCATGCGCCTTGCTCCTTAATCGCGAAGAAAGCCTGTCAGCGGGTCGGAAGCCGCCGCGCCGCGGGTAAGCACCCTGCCAAGACCGGCGCGGTAGGCCGTGCGCCCTGCCTCGATCGCATGTTTGAAAGCGGCGGCCATCAGGGGAAGGTCGCCTGCCGTGGCAAGGGCGGTGTTCGCCATAATTGCGGCCGCGCCCATTTCCATTGCCTCGCACGCCTGCGACGGCCTGCCGATACCCGCGTCCACAATGACCGGGAGGTCGATTTCATCGATGAGAATCTGAATGAACTCTTTTGTGGCAAGTCCTTTGTTGGAACCGATAGGCGAAGCCAGCGGCATAACAGAAGCCGCCCCGGCGTTTGCAAGGTCTCTTGCGGCGTTCAGGTCGGGATACATATACGGCATGACCACAAAGCCTTCTTTTGCAAGGATTTCGGTCGCCTGAATGGTTTGCTGATTGTCGGGAAGCAGGTACTTGGAATCCCGCATGATTTCTATTTTTACGAAGTTGCCGCAGCCCAGTTCCCGTGCAAGGCGGGCAATGCGGACGGCTTCTGCGGCGTTCCTTGCCCCGCTCGTATTGGGGAGCAGCGTGATGCCTTTGGGGATATAGTCGAGGATGCTTTCCTGCGTTTTGGTGTTTGCGCGGCGGACGGCAAGCGTGATGATTTCCGCTCCGGCATCCTGTACCGCCGCCTCGATGAGCTTCATCGAGTATTTGCCTGAGCCGAGGATAAAGCGCGAGTTGAACTCGTGTCCGCCGATGATCAGTGTGTCGTTGTTCATGTATCTTTCCTTCTTCTTTTATGGTTCGTAGTGTCCTGCCAATATTCTCAGCACCGTATGTGCCTGATGCGCGGCGCAGAGCATTACGCGGGAAGCGACAAGGCTTCCTGCCGCCGACACGTCGCTCGTTCCGTCGCCGCAGAGGTAAAAGTGCTGCGATAGTCGGCGCGTTTGAATCGTGTTTGCGCTGCCCATGCCCGCCAAGCCGGAAGCGGCGACAAGGAATGTGCCGGGCAGTTTTTCAAGCACCGTGTTCGTCAGCATTGCTTTGCATTCGGCGTTGTCAAAGGCTTCGCAGATAATGTCGGCTTCTTTCAGTAATGCCACGGCATTGGCTTCCGTGACACGCTCGGTTGCTGTTGTAAGCTCAACATACGGCGCGATTTCCCGCAGGTTTTCGCGCAACGCCTCGGTCTTATACATTCCGATCTGATCTGCCTTGTATTGCTGGCGGTTCAGGTTGGCAATGTCTACGCGGTCAAAGTCGAAGAGCATTAACTTGCCGATCCCGGCGCGGGCAAGGGCAATGGCGATATTCGAGCCGAGACCGCCAAGCCCGCACACCGCGACCGTTGCGGACGAAAACGTGCGTTGCAACGCTTTGCCGTGCCGCGCGGACAATGCGCTGTTCCATTCGTCTTTTGTCGGAATCATATCAGCCGCCTCCCACAAAACTGACAATCTCAATGCTGTCGCCGTCTTGCAGCACCGTGTCAGCATACTGTGCTTTCGGGACGATCGCGCCGTTGCGTTCCACGGCAATCCGCTTGGGATCGTAATCCGTGGTCGCGAGGTATTCCGCAAGCGTCTTTCCGGCACTCTGCCGTTCTTCCCCGTTGATTTTTACCATAAAGCACCTCCGAAAAAAAAAAGAAGTTACCGATTTGGTAACTTCCTCAAACGCTTCGTTATTCCTCATCGCTTGTATGAGGCATCCCTTCGTTGGCATTATCCAAATCAGGTTTTCGGTCGAAGGTCACACCTTCCTCTCAGCCCATACGATGAGCTCCCGTTTCTGTTGCTGTCAGACATAGTGTATACCGACGCGGCACAAATTGCAAGTGCTTGCAGAACGGCGGCTACCCGACGGTGCTTTTTTGCAAGCAAGAATGCGCATTTCGTTTGGGCGGTTGACGTTCAGCCGTTTGGTTGCTACTATGAAAGCAGGTACTTGCATGGAGGAGGAAGTAGATTTGGATGAAACAAGTCAGAAAATAATTGACGCAGCAATGACATTAGTCCGAGACAAGGGATATGTGGCAACGACTACGAAAGAAATTGCGAAGGTGGCTGGTGTAAATGAGTGTACCTTGTTCCGCAAGTTTGAGAGCAAAAAGGATATTGTTTTACAAGGGGCAAACCAGACTGGCTGGCGAGCGAATGTCACACCGGAGATTTTTGAAAATGTAAAGTGGGATTTGCAGGCAGACTTGGAAATGTTCATGAGGGCATATATTGATAGGATGACACCAGATTTTGTCAATCTGTCAATCGGTCTGAGAGCGCCACAGCTCTATGAGGAAACCAAACAGCTCATTATGAAAGTGCCACAGGCTTTTTTGATGACATTTACCGATTACCTGAATAAGATGTGTGACATGGGAAAAATACCGAAGAAAGACTTTAAGACGCTGGCATTAACCGTATTTTCGGCGACATTCGGCTACACATTTTTGAATGCATCGTTCGGAAAAGAGCTTACAGATGTTGAAAAAGAGGAGTACATTAAAGAAAGTGTGCAGATGTTTGTAGAAGGAATCAATCAGTAAGGTCTGGCGTTGTCAGATAGCAATGCAATAGGAAACGACAGGAGTCGTTTCCTATAAAAATAAACAATATGCGTGCAAGCACACGCATTAAGAAATGGAGGAAGTTATGAAACAGATTACAGGTGCAGATTTATTTGTGAAAGCACTAAAAGAAGAAGCAGTTGACACATTGTTCGCTTATCCGGGGGGACAGGCGATAGATCTGTTTAATGCACTGTATGGAGAAAGAGAAATAGATGTGATCCTGCCACGTCATGAGCAGGGCTTNATCCATGCGGCAGANGGTTATGCACGTTCTACGGGAAAGGTTGGTGTCTGTCTTGTGACAAGNGGACCNGGGGCTACGAATCTCGTTACCGGCATTGCTACCGCNAATTATGACAGCGTTCCGCTCGTNTGTTTTACGGGACAGGTGCCGACACACCTTATT
The DNA here is from genome assembly GCA_014804085.1 of Treponema sp. Classification (GTDB taxonomy): domain Bacteria; phylum Spirochaetota; class Spirochaetia; order Treponematales; family Treponemataceae; genus Treponema_D. Next base: position 8,191 of record JAAVAM010000039.1, read on the forward strand.
GGGAATGATNCCTTTCAGGAAGTGGACNTTGTGGGTATCACTAGAAGTATCTGCAAATATGCCGTAATGGTACGAAAGCGGGAAGATCTGGCAGAAACAATCAAAAAGGCATTTTATATTGCAAAGACAGGAAAACCGGGGGTAGTTGTTGTTGATCTGCCAAAGGATGTCCAGAGGGCTTACGGCAGCGATTTTTACCCACAGGAAATTATGGTCAGAGGTTATAAACCAAATACTTCCGTGCATAGGGGACAGTTAAATAAGGCGCTGGACATCTTGAACCATGCGGTGAAGCCTGTTTTTCTGATAGGCGGCGGAGTTAATATTGCCCATGCAAATAAAGAAATGACACAGCTTGCAGAGCTGACAGGCGTGCCNGTTATTACGACTATCATGGGAAAAGGGGCAATTCCTACAACGAACAGTTTATATGTTGGCAATATAGGCATTCATGGGAGCTATGCCGCCAATTCAGCGATCAGTAACTGTGATGTTCTTTTTTCAATAGGAACACGGTTCAATGACCGCATTACGGGGAAAATAGAAGAATTTGCGGTAAATGCAAAGATTATCCATATTGATGTGGATGCGGCATCTATTTCCCGGAATATTGATGTAGATATTCCTATTGTTGCTGATGCGAAAAAGGCAATATGCGCTTTGCTTGAAAAGGCAAAGCCGCTCCATATCTCAGAGTGGACAGATGAAATCAACCGTTGGAAAAAGGAATATCCGATTGATATGGGGAAAGTCGGTTTAACACCGCAGATGATTATTCAATCCATAAATGAATTGTTCAAAGATGCTATTGTTACTACGGATGTAGGTCAAAATCAATTATGGACAACACAATTTCTTGATATTGATGAGAATAAGCAAATGCTGACATCGGGTGGCTTGGGAACAATGGGGTATGGTTTTCCTGCTGCAATCGGAGCGAAACTTGGCAATCCCCATAAGGATGTTATTGTCATATCCGGCGATGGCGGTATGCAGATGAATATTCAGGAAATGGCGACTGCGGTTGTTTATGAACTGCCAATTATCATCTGCATACTGAATAACGGATATTTAGGGAATGTGCGGCAGTGGCAGGAAATGTTTTATGACAGGCGATATTCGAGTACCTGTATGCGTTATCGGAGAAGTTGTGAAATAGGCTGTAACCAGCCTGATCATTGTTGCCCGGAATATACACCAGATTTCATTGCACTGGCAGAAAGTTATGGTGCAAAAGGAATCCGTGTCACAAAGGCAGAGGATATAAAATCAGCTTTGAACAGTGCAAAACAGAATACAAAAACACCTACGGTTATTGAATTTATCATAGACAGGGAAATCAATGTCATGCCGATTGTTCCGCCAGGAAACTCCCTTAATGACATGATTTTGGAAAGTGAGGAAGGCTGAAAATGAAAAAAAGATGGATTTGTTTATTTGTTGAAAATGAAATAGGTGTACTTGCCCGTATTTCGGGGCTGTTTTCCGGAAAATCCTATAACCTGGACAGCTTGACAGTCGGAGTCACTGAGGACAGTACCATATCACGAATGACAATTAGTTTAACAAGTGATGACAGGACTTTTGAGCAGATAAAAAAGCAGCTTGGTAGGAGCGTTGAGGTAATCAAAGTGGTAGATTATACAGATATACCAATTCACATGAAAGAAATATTATTTGTTAAGGTGAATCATTGTTCAGATGCGGACATAACGGAACTGTTTCGAATTTCAAAAGTGTTCGGAGTTGCAATTATTGACTATGATGGCACTACTGTCCTTTTGGAATGTACACAGACAGAAAACAGGAATGATGATTTAATAGCCTTGCTGAAAAGAAAGTTTGCAAACAGGATTGAGATTGTAAGGGGCGGAAGTGTTGCGGTTGAGGCAGTCAGTATGTCTGAACGATGACGGCGGCATTCGTTCCTTGTTTTGCACATTTTATTGATTCCGTCATAGGAGATAAATTGTAAAATTCCAAGTGTGACCCGCGCAAGGCACCCACAGGAGTCGGCACGATAAACAGTCGGAAAAGCAAAAAGTAAATTCTAAACTCAGCGACTTTTTTCCCGAAAATTAAAATAGAATCAACATATCCCGACGCTATTCGCAATGAAGTTTCAGGCGCGAGCGACAAGATATGTTGTTCTCATAAGGTGTCGCAGTCGGATTTTATACCCTTTATTACGANGCTATTCGCAACACAGTTTCTTGCGCGAGCGTCGGGGTATGAGACTCTCCGCACGAATAAAAATTTCTCGCGAGGTATACTCGATGAAAAATAATCTATTTGTCATTTTGACGGCGTTTTCTTTTTTCTCGCTTGCATTGCTTTTGGGCGGATGTAAATCTACGAAAACGGTACAAGAACTTATTATGGCTGGCGAAATTGAAAAGGCTAAAAGTTTTTTTACGAACCAGGCCGAAATAAACAATGCAGACAGAGACGGCAATACCGCGCTGCACGTGGCCGCCAAACTCAACGAAGCCGACTTGGTGATCTTTCTGATAGTGAAGGGCGCGGACACGGAGTTGAAAAATAAATCCGGCGATACTCCGCTGCATGTCGCTATAGAGAACGACGCGTATGAAGCTGCGCGCGCCCTCACGTCTTTGGGCGCGGACATTTTCGCGCTGAACGCCAAAGGAAAAAGCGCGCTTGAAATCGCCATTACGAAAAGCGACCTCTATTATGACATAATGATAAACGAAAAGACTTCGCTTTTGCGCGACGCGAACGACGGAAACGGAATCGTGCATTATTTTGTCCTCACCCGCAATCAAAAGGCGCTGGGATATTGCATACATAAAAAGATTGACATAAACAAAAAGAATTCGGCGCAGAAAACTCCGCTCGCGCTTGCGCTGAAAAATCCTGAGACATTGATCTGCGCGGAAATCGCGGCGGATTTGCTGCTTGCGGGAGCGGAAAAAGTCGAATGCGACGCAAAATATTTTGAGGAAGCCGTAATCCAAAGAAATCTTTCTATCAGAATGGACGACGGGCAGACTCCGCTTCACCTTGCCGCGATTTATGGACATAGTGGAATCTCCCAGTATCTTCTGAACAATGGCGCGGACATAAAGGCGCAGGACATTTCGGGCACGACGCCTTTGCATGAGGCGGTGCGATACGGCAACATTGAAATCGCTCGCCAGTTGCTTTCAAAAAGCGCGGACGTGGAGTGCAAGGACAGTTTGGGAAAAACACCGCTTTTGATTTTGGTGCCGCCGGAAAAGCAGGCTGAAATCTATGACCTTTTGCTTTCTCATGGCGCGAGCGTAAATCAAAAGGATATGTACGGCGACACGGTTTTGCACATAGCGTCGATGACGGCAATGCGCACGCAAATACTCGAAAAATTGATAAAGGCGGGGGCGGACGTAAATGCCAGGAACAAACGCGGGCTTACTCCGCTGGCCACATCGATTAAGCACAACAACGTGCAGCAAGTGCTTTTCTACACGATGAACGGCGCGGACATTCATGCGAAAGACGCGAAAGAAGTGACGCCTCTTATCAGTGTCTTGGGGCGAAATGACAATATGTACAAATATTTGGTTATCGAAAAGAACGTATCTTCGACGGACTCGGAAGGTAACACGCCGCTCATTATTGCCTTGAAGCGAAACGCGGATTTTTCAAAGATCGAATACATAGCGAGCCTTGGCTCAGACATAAATGCCCGCAACAGGGACGGAGAGAGCGCGCTTTTTATCGCGGTGAAAAAGAACAATCGCAACGCAGGGGAACTCCTGCTTTCCCGTGGTGCGGACTTTTTTTCCGCGAACAACAAAAACGTTTCGCCGCTGCGCCTTGCGCTCGAAAGCAAGAACGGCAGCAGGCAATGGGTTTTGAATTCCGANACAATCNCTTTGGTGGACGGAAGCGGAAACACCGTNCTGCACTATGCGGCGGAATGGAAGCTTCCCGAAGAGACGCTNGNCTTNCTGATTCAAAAAGGATGCGACGTAAATGCCAAAAACGGAAATGGCGAGACTCCGGTTTTCAGCGCGGCAAAATCCGACAATCCGAACACGATAATGACGCTCGCGAAAAATGGCGCGAAGATTCAGGAGCGCGACAATTTGGGAAGCTCCGCGCTCCATGTGGCGGTCAGATGGGACGCGCTTTCCGCCGCGGAACAGCTCGCGAATTTGGGCATTGACATAAACGCGCAGAATATAGCCGGAAAGACTCCGCTTGACGAAGCCGCGGTTGAAGGCAGCATTTCGATGGCAAGTTTCCTTATCGCGCGCGGAGCGAATCCGAACAGTTTCGATACTTCCGGATGCACGGCATTGAGCGGAGCGGTAAGGGCGAACAATTATGAATATGAAATGGTAAAACTTTTGCTTTCTTCGAATGCAAATCCGCAGATTCAGGATATAAACGGAAGAACGCCATATCATGATGCCGTCGCTTTAGGCGACAAGAAAATAATAGCCGAACTTCGCAAGGCAGGGGCGAATCCGCTCATCCGTGACAAAGACGGCATGACTCCGTTCGCGCTTACGTTCCCAAAAGAAAAGAGTTTGATGTACGCGGTTTTAGGCAAGGATAAGATGCTGACGGACTCGGACGGAAACACGCCGGTGCACATCGCGGTGCAATCGCGCGCTGCTGATTCGGTGATAAATTCGCTTGTGGCAAACGGCTATCCGTTCGACACGCGAAACACAGCCGGCTACACGCCACTTTCGCTGGCGGTGGCGAGCGGACAAAAGGACAAGGCNTCCTTGCTCCTGAAAAAAGGTGCGAATCCTTTTATCGAAATAAATTCCGAAGGCGACAACGCCGTGACATTGGCATTCAAAGAAAAAAGCGGCGAACTTTTGGGATACATCGTAAAATATGCGAAGGACAAAACCGACGTGCGCGGCAACACCCTTTTGCATTATGCCGCCCGATTAGCGGACACGGTAACCCTTGAACGCCTTTTGGATTTGGGCATGGACAAANNCGCGANGAANGTNTCAGGCGAAACTCCTTATGACGTGGCGAGAAACTGGAAAAAAATGGACAATGCGAAACTTTTGAACGNGCAAAGGCGGCGCGTAATAGCGCAGTGATTCATGCGGTGATTTGTGTGGGGCAATGATACAAAAGGTAAATCTGAAAGAGAATGTAAATGCGATTGATGAACTTTTCCTCTATAAGCGGGTGGGTACATTGAACAATCATATGCTCAATGTGTTGCAAGCCCAACANAGAACNTTAGATTTTCATATACACGAGNATTCTGATGAATTNTTCTACTGTATTGAGGGAGAATTTGATATTGAATTTGAGGACGGATTGACACATTTACGTGAGGGGGATTTTATAATAATCCCCAAAGGAACGAAACATCGTCCAATATGCAATACATTAGTNAAATGTCTTTTGATTGAAGTTGAGGGAACTCTCAATCGAGAAAATACTGGCGGAACATACACGGAGTAGCCGAATAGTACACTGTCAAATTGCAATATAGCGGTTCATGCCTACTATGAATTTAGAGAACATATATCGGGAAGAAGATTTGTTTCCGCGAGAATTTGCCGCTTATGCAGAGCGGGAATACGGGCTGCTTTTCTTCAATGACGGCAACAAGGANTCCTATGACAGCAACCATGCAATCATTTTCAAGGACAGGATAAGCGACCTTCACAACGTGCTTGNAGATATTACCGCGTTCTATCGGGAAAAAGGAATCAGGCCTGTCGTTTATCAGTCGATCACTGACGACGGATATTTTGAACGCAANCGTGCGTTGTTTGCCGCGCACGGGTACGAGGTTTTTGGCGAAGAAAANCGTTNTATGGTAGCNCTTGATNACTGNAAGATAAAGCCAAATCCCCTTGTGGAAGTTCGNAAAGTGGATTNATGGGAAGACACTTTCAGAACGGAAATATTCGAGGCGGCAGGCGAGCCGTGGGAAANNGAGGTTGCAANGCNNGCTCTCAAAAAAGAAAATACGCTGTTCTTTGCGGCATATATCGACGGTCGCCCTGTCGGTATGACACACGCGCACACAAATGACGGCGTATGCAGAATCGACTACCTTCTNGTGGCAACAAACCACCGCAGAAAAGGCGTGGGACGCGCNNTCATGCANTCTTTTATGGCATATTGCAAGGAGCATAAAGTCGAAAACTGTTTTTTGTGGCCCGACGGCGAATCCGCCGAGCGTATCTATTATGAGGNGGGTTTCCGATTNGTNGAAGTNAAAACGGCCGGTCGCGCNGTATATAAAAGGTAAATTTCAATTCTCCCTCGGTCAATTGAAATTGCCGGGGAAAAATGGTACACTGTATGCCAGTATCATTTTTGGCGCGGTCGCCACGGCGGAGTCGCGCGGGGGGTTGTATGAAGATAAGCGGCGCACGCGTTGTCGTTGAGTGTTTGATTGAGCAGGGCGTTCATACGGTGTTCGGGTATCCGGGCGGNACTATTCTGAATATTTATGACGAGCTGTACCAGTGCAGCGACCGCATCCGCCACATTCTGACGGCACATGAGCAGGGCGCGGCGCANGCGGCGGACGGATTCGCGCGTTCAACGGGGAGCGTCGGCGTGGTGATGGCGACGAGCGGTCCGGGCGCAACGAATTTGGTCACCGGCATTGCGACGGCATACATGGACAGCGTGCCGCTCGTGGCGATTACCTGCAACGTGGGAACGCCGCTTCTGGGCAAGGACAGTTTTCAGGAAGTGGACATTGCGGGCATCACCATGCCCATAACCAAGCACAACTACATTGTCCGCGACCCCAAAAAACTCGCGGCGACGATCCGCGAGGCGTTCTTGATTGCAAAGTCGGGTCGCCCCGGTCCGGTGCTGATCGATATTCCCAAGGACGTGACGGCGGCGGTGATTGACTACGCTCCGGCAGAGCCGACGGCGGCGACCAAGGAATCGGTTGCGGCGCAGAAAGCGAGCCTGCGCAGGATNGTGAAGACTGCCGAGCCGACGGACGACGACATCAGGGCGGCGGCGGACTTGATCAACGCGGCGGAGCGTCCGCTCATCTATTGCGGCGGCGGCGTGGTCATCAGCGGCGCGGAAAAAGAGCTGCTCGACATGGCGCACAAGGCGCAGATTCCCGTGTGCGTCACGCTGATGGGAAANTCGGCGTTCCCGACGGCCGACGCGCTGTGCACGGGCATGGTCGGCATGCACGGCACGAAGGCATCCAACCTTGCGGTGGGCAAGTGCGACCTGCTCATTGCGGTCGGCGCACGTTTCAGCGACCGCGTGACGAGCGACACCAAACGGTTCGCCAAGAACAGCAANGTGCTGCACATCGACATCGACCCGGCGGAAATCGACAAGAACGTCAAGACGAGCGCGTCCGTTATCGGNAACATCAAGGAGACGCTCGCCCGTCTGGTCGGCATGGTGNAAAAAAAGGANACGGGAAAATGGCACGAGCAGATTGCCGAATGGAAGCAGCTTGTCCCTCCCAGCTGGACGAGCGCGAAAAACATGCATCCGCGCGTCATCTGCGAGTACGTCCACGAAAAACTGGGCGACGACGCGATTATCACGACGGAAGTCGGGCAGCACCAGATGTGGGTGGCGCAGTTCTATCCGTTTGCCAAGCCGCGCACGTTCATCACGTCGGGCGGTCTGGGGACGATGGGCTTTGGCACGGGCGCGGCAATCGGCGCGCAGGTGGCGAACCCCGGCGCATACGTCGTGCATTTTGCGGGCGACGGCTCGTTCCGCATGAACTGCAACGAGCTGGCGACGATCAACCATTACAATTTGCCGGTCATCATTATCGTGCTGAACAACGGGACGCTGGGCATGGTGCGCCAGTGGCAGAATCTGTTCTACGGGCAGCGGTACAGCCAGACGACGCTCGACTTCGGCCCCGATTTCGTCAAGCTTGCCGAGGCATACGCGATCCGCGGCTACCGCGCAAAGGACGAAAGCGAATTCAAGGCGGCGTTTGACGACGCGATCCGTGAGCGGCGGAGCGCGCTGATTGAGTGCCGGATTGACCTGGACGAAATGGTGCTGCCCATGGTTCCCGGCGGAAAGCCCGTGGACGACCCGATTATGGAGGTGTAGCATGGCGGAAAACGGCAGCCACGGCACGATGACCGGCGACAACCATGCCGCGCTCTGGCACGGGCGTTTTGCGGAAGGNCCGGACGCGGCGGCGGTGGCGTTCGAGACATCGATACACGTGGACGAGCGCATGGCGTTGGACGATATTGCGGGCAGCAAGGCACATGCGGCGATGCTCGCGCGGCAGGGCATTATCAGCGCGGCGGAGAACGATGCCATACAGGGCGGACTGGATACGATTGCGCGGGATCTGCGGGAAGGGACGCTTTCGGTCGATTACAGCGCGGAGGACATCCATTCGTTCGTGGAGGCGACGCTGACGGATCGGATCGGCGAGGCGGGCAAGAAAGTCCACACGGGACGCAGCCGCAACGATCAGATTGCCCTTGACGAACGCCTGTACCTGCGCCGCGCCATTCCCGACTTGCAGAAAGCGGTGCGCTCGCTCATCAAAACGCTTGCCGACATTGCGGCGGCGCATACGGAGACCTTGCTTTCGGGCTACACGCACATGCAGCGCGCGCAGCCGGTCACGCTGGCGCATCATCTGTGCGCCTGGGCATGGCCGTTGGTGCGCGACTGCGAGCGGCTTTCCGATTCGCTGAGGCGCATTGCGAAAAGTCCGCTCGGCAGCGGCGCGCTCGCGGGATCNGACCTGCCGCTTGACCGCGAATTCGTCGCGGAGACGCTCGGCTTTGACGGCGTGACGGAGAATTCGCTCGACGGCGTTTCCGACCGCGACTACTGCATTGAGTTCGCGGCGGATTTCGCGCTCTTGCAGATGCATTTGAGCCGCATGAGCGAAGAAATCGTGCTGTGGGCGACGGCGGAGTTCGGCTTTGTCGATTTGAGCGAGAAATGGTCCACGGGCAGTTCGATTATGCCGCAGAAAAAAAATCCCGACTTTGCGGAGCTTATCCGCGGGCGCACGGGAAAAGTCTACGGCGATCTGGTCTCCCTGCTGGTGATGATGAAAGGGCTGCCGCTTGCATACGACAAGGATATGCAGGAGGACAAGCAGAGCCTGTTCGAGGCGTATGATACGGTGCGCGACAACGTGATCGTCTTTGAGGCGATGATTGCGACCGCGCGGTGGAACACGCAGCGGATGGCGGCGAGCTGTGACGGCGGTTTTGCCAATGCGACCGACGTGGCGGACTATCTGGTGCGCAAGGGGCTGCCGTTCCGTACCGCGCACGGCGTTGCCGCGCAGGCAGTGCGGCTGTGCATTGCGCGCGGGCTTGGCGCGATTGAGGANCTGCCGCTTGCCGACTTGCAGGCGATTTCGCCGCTGTTCGGGGCGGACATCTTCGCGCAGATTACGCCGCGCGCCTGCGTGGAGGCGCGCTCCGTGACGGGCGGACCTGCCAAGGCGCGGGTGGAAGCGCAGATTGCGGCGTTGCGCGCGTTCGCGGCGGCGGAATAGGACACTATCGGGCGTTTCTGCGNGCGCGTGGCGGGCGNCCCGCAGAAAACGCNCGATTTTTCCTCAACNTGCGCCCCGCATCTTCCGACAATCAGAGTATGAGCAGTTTTACGGATTCGGTAGACTTATTGCACCGCGCGATGAACGTGCACCAGTTGCGCTATCAGGTGTCGGCTGACAATATCGCCAACGCGGGAACGCCCGGCTTCAAGCGGCAGGTCGTCAACTTTGAGAGCGAGTTGCAGCGGGCNTTCGAGAGCGAGGCGGACAAAGGCCGGCAGGTGCAGNTGACGCGCACGGACAGCCGCCATTTTTCGCTGGGCGAACCGTATGACTGGCGCGAGGTGGAGCCGCGCCGCGTGACCGACTGGGCGACGACCGCCGAGGCGAACGGCAGCAATGTCGATGCCGAGTACGAGGCGATGAACATCTTGAAATTGCAGATGAGCTATCGTCTGCTGACGCAGGTGCAGAGTTTTGAATTCAGCCAGCTGCGGACGGCAATGCGCAANTAGGTGAGGTGANAGTATGGGAATGTTTACGAGCCTGAACATTGCGGCGACCGGCATGAGCGTCGAGCGTCTGCGCACTGACGTGATTTCAAACAATATCGCCAACGCTTCCACCACGCGCACGCCGGAGGGCGGACCGTTCAAGAAGTCGCTGGTCGTCCTTGAGCCTATCGCGTCCGAGCATCCCGTGTGGCGCACGCCGTTCGTTGCTGCCGACCAGGACAACGGTCCGGGGCAGGGCGTTCGCGTCAAGCAGATTATCAAGGATTCGTCGGAAGGNCCGTTGCGCTGGGATCCTGACAACCCGGACGCGTATCAGAGCGGCCCGCACAAAGGCTACGTGGAGATGCCCAACGTGAACATCGTGAACGAAATGGTCAACCTGATTTCGGCGAGCCGTGCCTACGAGGCGAACGGGACGGTNGTGCAGGGCGCAAAGGATATGTTCAGCGCGGCNCTTGAGATCGGCAAGGCATAAGCGAGATAAATAAAAGAAGGGAACGGCTCGGCGTATGCCGGGCAGGGGGATGACGATGAAAATACAGACAATGCCGNTGATGTCGGCACCGGAAATGCTGCGCAGCGATACGGCGCACGTGGGGACTGCCCNGCTTACGGACNTGACGGCGCGGAATGCGGAACAGGCGCGGCCGGCAAAGAAGACGGGCGCGTTTGAGTCGTATCTGCTGGAGGCCGTGAGCACGGTGAACGCCCAGCAGCTGGACGTGGACAATCTGACGAAGCAGTACATCACCGACCCGGATTCCGTGAACGTGGAGGACATCACCACGGCAATGGCAAAGGCGCAGATGTCGCTTTCGCTCGCGCAGACGGTGATCGACCGCATNACGACCGGCTGGAATGAGCTTTCTACGACGCGGTAGGGCTTTTTCCCGGCAAAATAAGTCGTTAGGGCTTTGCAAATTTCGCATTATGTAGTAAACTATATGCGATATATTAGTGGTTTTTCGTTCACGGGAGGGGTCAGATGAACGAATGGCTCAAAAAGTTTTCGGCCAGCGCAAAGGAACGGTGGGCAAAGTGGTCTGTCGTCCAAAGAATCATCCTTATTGCAATCGTCGTCGCCGTCATCGTGGCGATTATTTTTGCGGGCAAGTTTTCGGCAAAGCCGACGACCGTTCCGCTGTTCAATGCCGCGATTACCGATCAGGCGACGCTNGACAATATCCTCTTCCGGCTCGATGAGGGCAACGTCAAGGCGACGAGCGCGAACGGCTTCATCTATGTTGACGACGAGCGGACGGCGCGGAAATGGCGCGCGACCTTGCTTTCGGAAGACCTGGTGCCTGGCTCAATGGATGCCTGGTCGCTGTTCGACACGACGAGCTGGTCAACGACCGACTTTGAGCGCAACGTGAATTTGCAGCGTTCGGTCACGCGCATGGTCAAGGAGCATATCGAATCCCTGGACGACGTGGCGAGCGCGGACGTGGTGATTACGCCGAAAAAAGACGCGGTGTTCCGCGAGGACGAGGANCCTGCCAAGGCATCGGTCATCCTGACGTTCCGCCCCGGCGCGAATATTGCCGCCGGATCAAAGAAAGTGCAGGGCATTCAGAACATTCTGCTGCGCGCNATTGCGGGCATGGTGAGCGCGGACAACGTGATNATCACCGACAGCAACGGCACGGTGCTCAACGATTTTGACAGCCTTGCGGAAATGGAGCGGCTGACCGTCATCCAAAAACAGCAGAAAGAGATTGCCCGNCTGGAGACGGAACTCCGNGCGAAAGTGCTTTCCGCNCTGCGCCGCACGTTCAGCGACGACCGTGTGCGCGATCTGAACGTCAACTTGCAGATGGATATGTCCGAAGTGACCCGCGAGCAGACGATTCATACGCCGTTTGTGCGCAAGGAGCGTACGCCGGGCTTGCCGTATGACGATTCCGAGTACGTCGATTCGGTTGCGCTCGCGACGCAGGCAATCGACAAGGAATTTACGGGTACGGGCTATAACCCCGAAGGACCTGCCGGCGTGGAAGGAAATAATCCGCCCGTTATGAACGATATGTCCAACATGATCGGCAGGACGACCGAGCGCGCGACCACGACGAACTACGCCATCAATACCGAACGCCGCGTGACGGTGGTCAGCCCGGAGCAGGGGCGGCGCACGGTTTCCGTCAACATCGACGGCAAGTGGCGGGTCGTGTATGGCAAAGGNCANGTGCCGGTGNTGAACGAGGACGGCACGGGCATTGAGCGGCGNTACGACCCGCTTTCCGAGGATGATTTGGAGAACGCGCGCTCGCTTATCCGCGACGCGATCGGCTATGACGCGACGCGCGGCGACAGCGTGACGGTGACGAACATCATGTTTGACCGCGAGNCGGAATTCGAGGCGAAGGACGACGCGTATTTTGCAAAGCAGCGGCGCAACCGNACGATTATGATTNCGCTNGTGGGNNTNGCNGCCATTCTGATAGCGTTCATTCTTTTCCGNTTTATCAGCCGCGAGCTGGAACGCCGCCGCCGCCTGCGCGAAGAGGAGATGCTGCGCCGTCAGCAGGCNGAGCGCGAAAAGGCGTTGTGGGACGCGCGGCAGGAAGGCATGGAAGTCACCATGTCCGTGGAAGAGCGCAAGCGCGCCGAGCTGCTGGAGACGGCAATNGCTATGTCNAAAGAGCATCCCGAGGACGTGGCGATGTTGCTCCGCACCTGGATGATGGAGGAATAGTATGGCAAACGAACCTTTTCAGATGGTCACCGGGCAGTACCGTCGTCCTCTTTCGGGAAAAGAAAAAGCGGCGATTCTGCTGGGCGAGCTTGGCGGCAGTGCGGAGGGCATTTTTGAGCATCTGACCGATGCCGAAGTCAAGAAACTGCGCAAGGCAATGCGTTCGCTGGGAAAAAAAGTGAATTGGGCGGACGAGACCGACGTGCTTGCCGAGGCGAACGAATGGGGCGTGCGCAAGGGCATTGCCAAGCCCGTGCACAGCGACGCGGAGATTGCCGCGCTCGTCAAGACGGCGGAACGGAAAGAAAAAGAAAACGAATTCAGAACTATGTTCTTGCAGAATCCTGACGCGATAGCGAATGCGCTGGGCGCGTGGCTCAAGGAGGACAAGTAAATGCCAGACGCAAAACCGGGCAGCCTCAAGCCCGCCGGCGGCGGAAAAAAAGGCAACAAAGATTATAAGAATCTCACCGGGCGGCAAAAAGCGGCTATCTTCCTCGTTTCGGTCGGTTCTGACGTTTCTGCGGAGGTGATGAAGCACCTGCGCGAGGACGAGGTGGAGACGCTCACCTTTGAGATTGCGCGCCTGGAGACCGTTGACGCGGAATTCAAGGATCAGGTGCTGGAGGAATTCCAGGACTTGATGAACGCGCAGAACTTCATCACGACGGGCGGCATTGATTACGCGCGCGAGTTGCTGGAGAAGTCGCTCGGATCGCAGAAGGCAATCGATATTATCAACCGGCTCACTTCCAGCTTGCAGGTGCGCCCGTTCGACTTTATCCGCCGTACCGACCCGGCGCATCTGCTCAACTTTATTCAGACCGAATATCCGCAGACGATCGCGCTGATTCTGGCGTATCTGGAGCCGAGCAAGGCGGCGGTTATCTTGCAGAACCTGCCGGTCGAAATTCAGCCGGAAGTGTCGCGCCGCCTGGCGACCATGGACCGCACCTCGCCGGACGTTCTGCGCGAGGTTGAGCGCGTATTGGAGAAGAAACTTTCTACGCTGTCGAGCGAGGACTACACGGCGGCGGGCGGCGTCGAGGCTATCGTCGAAATCCTCAACCTGGTCGATCGTTCGTCCGAAAAATCCATCATCGAAAGTTTGGAAGAGGAAGATCCCGATCTGGCGGAAGAAATCAAGAAGCGCATGTTCGTGTTCGAGGACATTGTTATGCTGGACGACCGCGCGATTCAGAAAGTGCTGCGCGAGGTGGACACGCAGGAACTGTCAAAGGCCCTCAAATCGGTCGATACAGAAGTGCAGGACAAAATTTTCCGCAATATGTCAAAACGTGCGGCTTCCATGCTCAAAGAGGACATGGAATTTATGGGACCCGTGCGCCTGAAGGACGTAGAAGAAGCACAGCAGAAAATCGTCTCGACGATTCGTCGTCTGGAAGATGCGGGCGAAATCGTTATCGCGCGTTCCGGCGAAGACGAGCTCGTGGTGTAGACTAGGAGTGTGGCATGGCAAGAAGACAGGTTTTTACGCCGGGTGAGGTGAAGAAAAAGGACGACAAATTCGAGCTGCGGCTGCTGCACGAGTATGCGAAGCCGGTGGTCGAAGAGGTCGTCGAAGAAACGCCTGTCTACACGGGACCGACCGTTGAGGAACTGCAAAAAGAGGCCGACGATTTCAAGGCGAAATGGGAAGCCGAAAAACAGCAGATGCTGGCGGCCGCACAGGCGGATGCCGACAGCATCGTCGAGCGCGCAAAAGAGGCGGCGTTCAGCGAGGTGAAGAATCAGACCGACCACGCGCAGGAACTGAAAGCCCAGGCGGAGCGCGAGGCGGCGGACATCGTGCAGAAAGCAAAGGATGAGGCCGCNCAGATTATCGCGGACGCGCAGGCGCAGCAGGACGCTNTGGCGGAGCGGTCGCAGAAAGACGGCTACGAGCAGGGGCGGACTGAAGGCTANGACGAAGGCAAGGCGGAAGTCGGGCGGCTGGTTGAGCGNACCCATGCCATTTTGGACGAAGTTATTTCCCGCCGCGAGGAGATTTTGCGCAGCACGGAACAGCAGATCGTGGANCTGGTCATTCTGATGACGCGGAAAGTGGTCAAGCTGCTGAGCGAGAGCCAGAAAAACGTGGTGATGGCGAACGTGCTTGAGGCACTGAAGAAAGTACGCGGGCGCGGCAAAGTGAATATTCGGGTCAACCTTGCCGACCTCAAGCTGACGACCGAACACGCGCAGAATTTCGTGCGCCAGTTTGAGAGCGTGGAGGGCGTTTCCGTGTACGAGGATTCCTCCGTGGACAANGGCGGCTGTATCGTGGAGACTGACTTCGGCGCGATTGACGCGCGCATNGCNAGCCAGCTCGGCGAGCTGGANTCGAAAGTGCTGGAGATTTCACCCGTCAAGACGCTGAACAAAGGCGGCGGTTCGTCTGCATAGCGCNATGCAAGGGTGGGGCAGATGGAATCTTTTTTCACAAAATATCTGGAAACGGTTAAGGAAACCGAGACCATTCTCTATACCGGGACGGTGACTGCGGTCAAGGGGTTGATGATTGAGAGCGTCGGTCCGCGTTCCATGATCGGCGAGTTGTGTGACATCCGGCTGCCCGACGGGACTTCCGTACGGGCGGAGGTGATGGGGCTTGCGGGGTCGCTCGTCAAGCTAATGGCTTATGGCGATACGAAAGGCATTGTCGTGGGCTGCGAGGTGGTGGCAAGCGGGCATGTCCTGCAAGTTCCCGTGGGCGATTCCCTGCTCGGCAGGGTGATTGACGCGACGGGAAAGCCGATTGACGGCAAAGGTCCGCTCGGCGTGACGGCTTATTACCCGGTTCTTGCCGACCCGCCCAATCCGATGGCGCGGCAGCCGATTGACCGCCGCATAGTGACGGGCGTGCGTGTCATCGATGCGCTTCTGACGTGCGGCAAAGGGCAGCGGCTGGGCATTTTTGCGGGCAGCGGCGTGGGAAAATCGACGCTGCTTTCGATGATTGCGCGCAACACGAATGCGGACATCAACGTAATCGGCTTGATCGGCGAGCGCGGGCGCGAGGTGATGGATTTTATCAGCCGCGATTTGGGCGAGGCGGGCATGGCGCGCTCGGTGGTGGTGGTCGCCACGAGCGACACGCCTTCGATCGCGCGCCTGCGCGCCGCCTACGTGACGACTGCCGTCGCCGAATATTTCCGCGATCAGGGCAAGGATGTCATGCTCATGATGGACAACATGACGCGCTTTGCCCACGCGCAGCGCGAAATCGGCTTGTCCACGGGCGAGGCACCTGCCCAGCGCGGGTATCCGCCGAGCGTGTTCGATTTGATTCCGAAGCTGCTGGAGCGCAGCGGCACGAGCGACAAGGGGACGATCACGGCATTTTACAACGTGCTCGTGGACGGCGACGACATGGACGAGCCGATTACCGACAAAGTGCGCGGAACGCTCGACGGGCATATCGTGCTGAGCCGGTCGCTCGCGCAGGCGCGGCATTATCCCGCAATCGACGTGTTGCAGAGCATCAGCCGTCTTTCCAAGCGCGTGAGCGGCAAGGCATCGGTGGCGGCGGCGAACAAAATCGCGCGGCTCGTCGCCCTGTACGCGCAGAACGCGGAGATGATCAACGCGGGCGTGTACCAGCAGGGCGCGAATGCCGACATTGACGAGGCGATTGCCAAGCACGAGGCGATTGAGGCGTTTCTGACGCAGGAAGAATACGAGCCGTGCCCGATTGCGGATACGCTGCAAAAACTTGCCGCCCTTGCCGAAACCGACATTCCCGAAAGCGAATACGACGAGCAGCCCGCGCTTGACCGCAAGACGACCGCGCAGATGGTCAAGGCACTCGCGGAATCTGCGGCTGACGGAAATCCTGNCGGGCAGANGGCGTTATGAAAAAATTCTCNTTCAGNATGCAGAAAGTGCTTGATCTGCGCGAATTCGAGCGCAAGCAGGCGGAGGCAGATTTAGGNCGCGCGCTCGCCGCGGAGAANGCTNTCCGGCAGGCACTGGAACTGGTCGCNCAGCAGCACGTCAGCGCGGTTGCCGCCGCCGACNGCATGACCGACTTGCACGAGCTGTACGGCGTGAACCAGTATTTTGCCCTGCTTGCCCAGCGGAAAGAGCNNCTNCTGNGCGACCTTNCGCAGGCTCAGCTTGTGAGCGAGCAGAAACGCGNGGTCATGCGCGAGGCGATGAAAAAATGCAAGGTCTTGGAGCAGCTCCGGGAAAGCCGCCTTGCCGCATGGAAAAAAGAACGGCTTTCGGAAGAGGAGCTGGCCATTGACGACATCGTNACNTCGCGGTTTGGGNCTAGTATTTGAACATGCTCCCGCCGATAAATTCACGCACGATNGACTGCCCGGGAACGTAATCNGCCGCCATCGGTGAGAACAAATCGAGGAACTGCAACAGACGCGANGCTTCGGCATATTCTTTCTGTTCGGGGGAGACNCAGCGGAGCAGCGGGTCGGCGTATACCTTGAGNACCGCAAGCTCNTAGTCGAGCGCGGTGTTCAGCACGGNATCGGCNTTGTTCTGGAACGGGAAGATGTGCAGGTTCTCGCCTTTCTGCACGTTGTCCCACATGCTGATCGTTGCCGCCGCGCTTTTGCCGCGGAATTTCGCGTCGCGCACGATGCGGCGGATCAGGCGGTTGTCGCGCGACGGCACGCGGTTGTGGTCGTCAATGTTCAGCTGGGTCAGCGCGGAAAGATAGACTTTGAATTTGTATTCGTTCTTGATGAGCGGTGTCAGTTTGTCATTCAGCCCGTGGATGCCTTCCACGATGAGGATGTCGTGGGGACGCAGTTTCATCGTCTTTCCCGTGTAGTAGGGCTGCCCCAGGTCAAAGTTGTACGACGGCACCTGAATCTCCTTGCCGGCAAAGAGATCGACCAGATTCTGGTTGAGCAGCGGAATGTCCAGCGCCTCAAGGCATTCGTAGTCGTAGTTGCCGTTTTCGTCCTTGGGGTTGCGGTCGCGGCCGACGTAATAGTTGTCCAGGCTGATGACGCGCGGCGTGTAGCCCAACGCCTGCAAATGGAGCGACAGTTTCTTTGCCGACGTCGTTTTTCCCGACGATGACGGCCCGGCAATCAGCACGACTTTGACGTTCCCGCGCGCATGAATCTGCCGCGCGGTTTCGGCGAAATGCTGCGCCTGGAACGTCTCCGTGATGTCCACGAAATCGTTGATTTTCCGTTTGGCAATCAGCTCGTTGAGCGCGGCGACCGATGTCACGTTGATTTGCTTGCCCCATGCCTTGTACGTCCGGTAAATCTGGAAGATTTTCGGGTGGTCGGTGAACGCGGGCAGCTCGTCCGGGGCTTTGGTGGTGGGGAACTGGAGCAGGAAGCCGTCCTGATAGGGCAGGAGCGCGAACGTCCTGATTTTTCCCGTGCGGTTGACGAGCGGACCGATGTTCATGTCGCAGTAGTCGCCCATCGTGTTGACGAGCAGCTGGTCGGGATTCACATAGTCAAGGTGCTTGCGCGTTTCGGTCTGCCCGTTTTTTTCCAGCAGTGCCTTTGCCTGCGTGTAGGAGATGACGCGGGTCGTAATGGGCGTGTCGGCGGCGATGCTGGCGCGCATTTCTGCTTCGAGCGCGGCAATCTCTTCTTTTTTGACCGCCGTGTCCGACTCGAACGTGTAATAGTAGGCGTAGCCGAGGCTGTGCCCGATCGTCAGGCGGCGTTCGGGGTGCAGTTTGTGCGCCGCCGCCGCGAGCATAAAGCAGAGCGTGCGCCGGTATGCTTCTGATCCGTGTTTTGAGTTGAAGTAAATCGGCTCGACGTAAGAGTCGAACTGAATGGCACTCGTGAGCGCGGTCACCTTGTTGTTCACCATCAGCGCGGCGAGTTTTTCCTCGCCGCCGTCAAATTCACCGGCNAGCGTCAGCGCGGCGACGTTCTGTTCTGCCGAAATCTTTTTTCCTGTCGAAAGCGTGAGCGTAATCATACGTCATTATATACCGGAACGGGCGGAAAAGGAAGCAAAATCTAGTCTTCGATGTCGGGAATGCGCTGCTTGAGCGCGGTCATGAACTGCTCGCCCGTAACGCCGGCGCGCAGGCAGGCAAAAATGCAGTTGTCGCCCGCGACCGTGCCGAGGATTTCGTCCATGTTCAGGCAGTCGAGCGCGTTCGACACGCTGTCCGCATGCCCGCCGAACGTCTTGATGACCACGATGTTCCCGCTCCAGTCGATGCTGACGTAGCCGCGCAGGAAGTCCTGCGCAAAAATCTGCGTGCTTTCCGTCCGCTCGTCGTCGCCGGGGAGCGTGTAGATGTAGCCGCCGTTCCCGTCGCTCACCTTGCCGACTTTGAGCAGCTTGAGGTCGCGGCTGAGCGTCGCCTGGGTCACGTCAAATCCGTTCTTTTTCAGGCGCGTCAGCAGTTCGTCCTGGTTTGCGATGCGGTTGTTCTTGATGAGCTGTTTGATTGCCTTGAGTCGGGCAAGACGGTCTTTCACGGTGAACCCCGGTGCATGAATATACGGTCAGTATGGATAAAAATACGGCGCGTGTCAAGGTTGCGATCTGCGCAGGTGGCGGCGGCAGCATTGACAGACCCCCGCCAATCCTTTACACTTTTTCCATGACACGTGGAGCGACGATGAGCGGCAACATAAAAAACACAACTTTTTTCGCCAAAGCCCTTGACACGCGGCGCGCCGCCGTCATAATTGAACACAGAACACAGAACACAGAACACAGAACACAGAACACAGAACACAGAACACAGAACACAGAACACAGAACACAGAACACAGAACACAG
>JAAVAM010000008.1:0-3855 GCA_014804085.1 Treponema sp.
AGCGGGGCAATGTTCCTTCCCGCTTGTTCCCGAACATGCTGACAAACTGAGGGAATACCTGGGCAGGCTTGCTGAGAACAGCCGGGCTTGAAATGCAATGAGGCGTTGCAGGAAGCCCCTGCCGCCGGGACGTAGCAGGGGAGCATCTCCGTCGCGGCTTACGGCTCAGCCACGAGCAGGTCGTCGAGCGCGGCGGCGGCGAGAGTTTCGGCGTAGCGCGAGCGTTCGTGCGGTGCGCCGTCGGCAAGCTGCGTGTCGAACAGGGTCTGCTTGGGGGCGGTGCGCTCGGTGCGGCTGGCGAGCAGGGCGCGGGCGGCGAGCAGGATTTCTCCGGCTTCTGCCGCGCGCACATGGAGTGCTTGCGCGATTTTTGCCTCCTCGGCGGCGGCAAGGTTTTCTAGCGTGGTGAATGTCTGCGCGAGGATGCGCTCGCGCTTTTCGCCCACGTGCGGCAGCTGGCTGAACACGGAGACGACGTTTTCTTTCGTCCGTAGCGTCTGGTTGCGGCTCGTGGCAAAACGGTGCGTCTCGTCGCGGACGCGCTGGAGCAGGCGCAGTCCGTCGCTCCGCTTGGGCAGGCAGATCGGCTTGCTTGTGTGCGGCCGCCAGATTTCTTCGTCGCGCTTGGCAAGCCCCGCAATCGGAATGTCCAGGCCGAGCGTTTTCAGGATGCCGTCAACCGCATTCACCTGGCCGATGCCGCCGTCAATGAGGATCAGGTCGGGCAGGGGCTTGCCTTCGTTGAGTAGGCGGCTGTAGCGGCGGGTCGCCGCCTCGCGCATGGACGCAAAGTCGTCGATGATGCCGTTCGTCGTCTTCAGGCGGAACGTGCGGTAGTTCTTTTTGTCGGGGTTGCCGTTGTAGAAGCTGATGAGCGACGCGACGGGNAATTTGCCGCCGATGTGCGCGATGTCGAATCCTTCGATTCTGACGGGCAGCGTCGGCAGGTCGAGCAGGCGGCGCAGTTCTTCCATGGCGGGCGTGTCGCCGCGCTCGCGCAGGCGGCGGATNATGTCCTCGCGGGCGTTCTCGGTCGCCATCGCCATGGCGGCTTCGTGGCGGCGGGCGTTCTCAATCGTGTCCGTCACCAAAACGATTTGCGTCTGCGTGTGGAACGTCTCGCGTATCCAGCGGGTGAGCAGCGCGAATCCGTCCTGCGTGGAGACGTACAGCGTCGGCGGNATCATCTCNCGNTCGGTGTAGTAGGCGCGGGCGAATTCTTCGAGCAGCTCGTTGTCCTCGTTCAGGCTGACGGCNCGGAAATTGTCGCGCCCCATCACCTTGCCCCCGCGNATNTTGAGCACCGTAAANCTGACCAGCTCGCCCTCGCGGAAATGCGCGATGTAGTCGCGGTCCTCGCAGGCAAAATCCTCCACGATGTTCTGGTTCTGCATGACCGTGAGCGCGCGCAAGCCGTCGCGCAGGCGGGCGGCTTTCTCAAAGTTGAGCGCGGCGGCCGCCTGTTTCATCTGCGCGGTCATCTTGGCGACCGTCTCATCGCCTTTTCCCTCAAGCAGCTGCGCGATTTCTCCGATATATGCATTGTACGTTTCGGNCGAAATTTTGCCGCAGCACGGGGCTTTGCANCGTCCGATGTGGTAGTACATGCAGGGCGCGTCGCGNTTTTTGAGCGTGCGGCAGTGGNGGACGGGATAGAGNCGGTACAGCGTGTCGATGAACGTGTCCAGCGCGCCCGCGTCGGGGAANGGNCCGAAATACAGCGAGCCGTCCTGCACGACGCGCCGGGTCTTGAANAGGCGCGGGAAGTCCTCCTTGGTGATGCGGAGCNCGGGGTACGACTTTCCGTCCTTGAGGGCGATGTTGTAGCGCGGCGTGTATTTCTTGATGAGGTTGTTNTCCAGCAGGAACGCCTCGTATTCGTTCGCCGTGGTGATGTATTCGATCGACCGGGCGCGGGANATGAGCATCTTCGTNTTGATGCCCTTGTCTCCCGAAAAGTAAGACGAAAGCCGGTTTTTCAGGTGTTTCGCCTTGCCCACATAGATGACGGTGCCTTTGGCATCGCGCCATAAGTAAACACCGCTTGAAGAGGGGGCTTTGCGTGCGGTTTCGTGCAATGTTTCGTAAGCCGTATGTTCATTAACCATGATGATTGCTTCTACTAAAAAAATACCGATTTTCTTCGCTGTTTGTCTACTGATTTCGTCGGCGTTNGCCGTGCAAAAATCGCATGTCATCGGCGGCGAGCGCGGCTGGAACGACCTGGAGCGNNCGGACGGCGTGACCACGGGAGTCGGCCGGTTCGGGTACGAATGCATTACCCTNGACACGGCNGCCCATGCGGTGACCGGGACGACCGACCTGCTGCTGACGTTCGACGGGAGNGACATNNGGGACGAGNCGGGGCATTATGCCGTGGTCGCCAACGACCTGACGCGCACCGCAGATGCCGTGCGCGGNCACGGGGCGGCGCAGAGCCGNGGCGAGCNGNNCGGCATCACGNTGCGGGGCGACGCGCGGTCGNTNTTCGGGCAGGCGGGACTGGTCGGCTCGTTCACCATTGAATTNTGGCTTGCCCCNGCNGTCGCGGACGACGGCGANACNGTNCTGTCATGGCGTTCGTCGCGCGCCGCGNCGCGCTATCCGCAGTANCAGCTNATTACGGCGACNTTTTCGCACAATCNTCTGGTGTGGAATTTCTCCAANATTTTTGCGGGCTATGCCGAGCGNGACGTGACGCTGNCGGGCATNACGAACATCATTCCGTACCAGTGGGCGCGGCACTCNGTCTCTTTCNANCAGGAGACGGGGCTGCTNGAATACCGCGTGGACGGGCGGACGGAAGCNNTGCGCTTNGTGACNTTGGGCGGNCATGAGAACGACACGGTGTGCGAGCCGGTGCTCGGCGTGGTNGCCGANCTNGAATTCTGCCCCGGCTACACGGGAAAAATCGACAACGTGACGATTGAGACGCGCGCGCGTTCGCAGGAGGACATCGCGCTGTATACGGACGGGAACGAGGCATACTCCGTNAGCGGCGGGCGTTTTACCACGCGCCCCATCCTNGTNTCCCGNCCCGCAACGCTTGAGNCCGTGGACGCGCTGATGAGCGTTCCCGCGCAGACCGACGTGCGCCTGTACGTGCGNGGCGGCGAGAACTGNTGGGACTGGACCGATTCGTATCCCGCCTGGCAGGAAATCGCCGCGGGNGCGCGGCTGGACGGCGTGAACGGGCAGTATTTTCAGGTCGCCGCGGANCTGCTTCCCGACGGCGGCGGAACGACATCGCCGAGCATCACCCAGCTTGAGNTGCGCTACTCGGAAGTGCCGCTGCCCGCCGCGCCNTTTTCCGTGCGCGCNGAGCCGGGCGACGGCTGCGTGACGATCAGCTGGAATTATAGCATTGACGATACCGCCGGGGGCTACTATGTCTATTACGGCAACCGCAGCGGCGAGTACCTTGGTCGCGTGGCGGCGGAAGGCGCGTCTCCCGTCCGCGCGGGGAACGTGACCTCGCTCACGCTCAACGGCCTGAAAAACGGCGCGATTTATTATTTTGCGGTGTCGTCNTATTCGCGCNCCGATANCCGCGTGATNGGCCAGCTTTCGCAGGAAGTGTTCGCCCGCCCCGGCGCAAAAAGGGAGGANCCNAGATGACAGAAGCCGAAAAAGCCGTGTACGACGAAGAAGACCCCGAAATCCCCGCCGACCTGTTCAGCCTGTGGGCAAAAACCGAATTCNCGGACGATGAGGACGCAGGCGACGAGAAAGAATCCGTCGAACCCGCGGAATCCGCCGGGCAAGAACAGATTGCAGAAGCCCCAGCAGANTTGAACGNACTCGCAGACGNTGACCNNGAANNCNTGGNGACGGCAGAANATGTNGANNTTGCNG
>JAAVAM010000008.1:3860-8508 GCA_014804085.1 Treponema sp.
GNNNCGGAANCCGAGNCGACNGCAGGAAACNCAGANGNTGAATCGTCAGAATNNANNGAGCCGACNCTCGACGANNNCGAAATNGCATANCTGACGAGNGCGAACGATGTNGCCGAAGCATCCGCTGANCAAGAAACNGTTTCCGAATCTGCGGATGACGTGGCGGAAGCCGAGNCNACGGCNGAAATCGCAGACGNNGAATCGTCAGAAANAACCGAGCCGNCGCTCGACGANNNCGAAATNGCATANNTGACNAGCGCGNACGATGNTGCNGNNGCNTCCGCAGAACAGGAAACGGTTTCCGACCCCGCGGACGACGTGGCGGAATCCGCCGGGCAAGAACAGATTGCAGAAGCCCCAACAGAATTGAACGAACTCGCGGACGGTGACCCGGAAAGCATGGCGACGGCAGAAATCGCAGATGATGAATCGTCAGAAATAACCGCTCCGCCGCTCGACGAAACCGAAATGGCATACTTGACGAGCGCGGACAATGCCGTTGCCGCGTCCGCTGAACAGGAAACGGAACTGCCCGCCGATGCGTCTGCCGATGCCGTGGCAGAATCCGCCGAGGTTGCGGGTGCGTCGTCGGACGTTACCGATGACGACTTGGACGATTTGATTGACGTGCCGATTCTGCCGCTTCCCGCCGAATCGACGGAGGTGACGGACGACGACTTGGCGTTCATTCGCGCGCCCATTCTGTCGCCGGGAGACCCCGTGAGCATGCCGAGCCTCCCGGTGCAGGCAGATCCCNCCGTGCCGCCGGCGGAGCTTTCGTCGCCGTCCATTGNGGAAATCGTGCAGGAGCAGGAGGCCATCGAGTCGCTCGGCAACCTGACCGCGCCGAAAGTGACCGACCCGCTCGCGCTGTTCAAGAAACTGCGCGACCTTGCGGAAGAACTGCCGCACAATGTGTACTATGCGTTCAAGGCGAGCCGGATGTGCGCCACGCTGGACGAGATTATCGCGGATTTTGAGGCGTAGTCAGCGGTGCGTCACGGCGGATAATCCGCGCGTGCGTGAGCACTTCGTTGCCCGTCTCCGTGATGAGCACGTCGTTTTCAAGGCGAACGCCGCCCAGCGCGGGATCGTACAGTCCCGGCTCAAGCGTGACGATCATGCCCGCCTGAAAGACCGTCTCCTCGTCGATGCTGCCCGATACGCGCGGGTATTCGTGGATTTCAAGGCCGATGCCGTGTCCGAGCGTGTGCGGCATCGTCCGCTTTGCCTTGGCGAACACGTTTTCCGCCACCTTGCCCGCCCGCCGGACGGGACTTCCCGCCTGATAGAAAGGCAACGCCTCCTGCGCGGCGCGNTCCACCAGCGCGACCAGCGATTCCTGCGCCGCAGACAGCGGGGCTTTCGCGACCGTAATCGTCGTGTCGCTCGTGTATCCTTCGTATACCACGCCAAAATCAAGGATGGAAAGCCCGGCCGTTCCCCAGGGCGCGTCCGTGTAGCCGGGGAACGCGTGGATTGCCCAGCTGCGCCCCGGTCCTGCCGCAAGCGTGTCGAATCCCGTGCGCTCGCAGCCGTGCCTCCGGCATTCNTTTTCAATCAGCAGCGCGACGTCGCTTTCCGTCTTGAGCGAGCCGTCGCGGAGTCCCGCCTCGATTTCGTCGATGATCAGGTCGCCNATCCGTGCCGCNTCCNTGGTGCAGGCGATTTCGTCGTCGTCCTTGCAGGCGCGCTGTTCCGTGACNAAACGGTGCAGGCCTTTGTCGCGGCAGCGCACGTCCCAGCCGTCCAGCGCGTCCACGTACCTGAGGAACAGCGGGTAGGGCGTTTCGGGCGGAATGTCCACGTTCTGCCGGCCGCTCACGCCGAGGCTGTCCAGCACCGCTTTTACCGCCTTGATCGANTTGCGCCCGTACAGGGTCAGCGGAACGATGTCGCAGTCCGCCGCCCGCTCGCGCGCGAGGTGTTCGTCCCAGGGCACGAGCACGGTCTTGCCGTTCGCGCCCATGACGAGCAGCGCGTCGTTCGGATGCCCCGAATAGTAGCGAACCGCCGGGCTGCGCCGCCCCTCCGTGTCCTCAAAGACTGCCGCGCTGATGCCGTTTGCGCGCATGTACGCGAGCANTTTTTCCTTGCGCGCGGCGTACACGGCCGCCCGCGTGTCGGGTGTGTGTGGTTTCATGGTCTGTCCTTTTCCGGCGGCTCATGCCGGTCGTCCGTCCGCCGCCGCAGTTTTGCGATGAGTATCTTTACGATGTCGTCCTTTGTCAGCGCGAGCAACGCCACGCCCACCGCGCCGTAGGCAACCGCGCTCGCCGCAAGCGGAACGCCGAACGCGAGCAGCCTGCCAGAGGACGCAAAGACCGGGAGCAGGGCACGCCGCACGAACGACGCGGGAACGGCGGCAATCAGCGAGAACGCGACCAGCTTGAGCGCGTAGCGCGCCAGCCCGCGGATGACGGTCGCCACNTCGATGACCGGGTTTTTCTTGAGGAACNCGAACAGGACGACCGTGTTCACCGCGCTTGCNATGCTCAGCGCGAGCGCGATGCCGCCGCCGCTCATCGGCCTGACAAGCACGAGCGCGAGCGCGATGTTCGCCCCGAANCCGATGATGCCCGCGAGCGTGGGCGATTTGGTGTTCCCCTGCGCGTAGAACGCGGGCGAGACGATACGGTTCACCGCGATAAAAAACAGCCCCGCAATGTGCCAGCGGAACGCGGAGAGCGTGAGCGCGACCGACGAGTCGTCAAAGCTGCGCGACTTGTACACGAGCGCGATGATTTCCCTGCCGCAGACGAGCGACAGGAACGTCATCGGAATGGCAATGAGCGCGATGATTTTGCAGGCACTCGTCAGCATCGTGTTGAACTGCGCCCACCGGCACGATTTGGCGAGCGCGCTCAGGTCGGGCAGGATGACCGTGCCGATTGAGACGGCGAAGATGCCCAGGATCAGCTCCTGCAACCGCAGCGAGTATTGCAGGCTGGAGACGATGCCCGCNCCCGCCCGTCCCGCCAGCGCGGTGGAAACCACGTCGTTCAGCTGGTACGCCGCCATGCCGACTATCGTGGGCAGGATCAGCCGCATCACTTTGCGCGTGCCGGGATTGCAGAACGCATTTCTGAGCGTGGTGAATCCCGTCGCCCAGCCCGTGCGGATGACGAACGGCAGCTGGAACAACGCCTGCACGCAGCCGCCCGCAACCACGCCGATCGCCATTGCCCGTGCGGGATTNGCCGTGTGCGGCGCGAGCGCGTAGGTNGCGGCAATCACCAGCGCGTTGAANAGCACCGGCGTNAANCCCGACGGCGAAAAAATCTTGACCCCGTTCAGCACGCCCTGAAAGAACGCCGCCACCGAAATGACGAACAGGTACGGAAACATGANCCGCGTGAGCAGNGCCGTCTCCGCNAGCACGAACGGATCGTTGCCGTCATAAAAAAACGGGATGATGAGCGGCGTAACCGCCATGCCCGCCGTCACCACCGCCGCCGTCAGGAACGACACGAGCGTGAACGTGGCGCGCAGAAAATCCTTGGTCTCCGCCNTGCCGCCGCCGTCCGTGCGNTCNANGTAGCCGCGGAACGTGGGAATGAACGCCACGCTTATCGCNTTTTCGGCGAACAGCCGGCGGAACAGGTTGGGAATCATGAACGCAATGCCGAACGCGTCCGCATANACCGACGTGCCAAGAAACCGCGCCTTGGTCATCTCGCGGATCAGNCCGAGGACACGCGAGCAGAGCGTAAAGAACGACAGCGACANCCCCGAAGCCAGCAACGNTTTTTTTGCCATGTACGAAGCATACCGCAAGCCCGATTGCCGGTCAAGCCGTGGCGCGNGGCGGGGGNAGNTCTTTCTTCCCGCNTGANAGCGCAAGAACAAGGTTTGAAGCATTGTGGAANGAATCATTTTTGCGGCACAAAACGGCGGANTGTGCTATAATCGGTNTGAGGTGANNTATGCGCTATGAAGTAATGGAAAAAACGTTCTGCACCCTGCCGGAGGANCAGCAGCAGATTGTCTATAACTTGGTTCTTTCGCTTGGCAACCTGCCCCCNAAAGGAGCATCCCCGAACGAGCGCAAGCGTTCTTTCGGAAAATTCGCCGGAAAAGCGACCGCGACTTTTACCGAGAACAGCAGCATGACCGAAGCGGAGCTGTGTTCGNTATGAAATACCTTGTGGANACACACATACTGCTATGGCTTGGCGTCTCTCCCGAAAAGATTTCCCCGGACATCATGCGAATTCTTGAAGACCCGGAGAACGAAATCTNTGTCTCAACGATAAGCCTGTGGGAGATTGCCATAAAACAGTCGATTGGCAAACTTGATTTGTGCGGCATTGATTTGCCGGACATCATACAGATGTGTACGGAGCAGGACATTACGATTGTCCAGTTTCCTGTTTCTGCGGCATTGCAATACAGGACGCTCCCCCTTAAAGAAAACCACCGNGATCCGTTCGACCGGGCATTGATTTCGCTGTGCCTCTCTGATTCCTACACGTTTCTTTCTGCCGACGCAAAAATAGCGCAGTATGCGTTNGACGGACTGCGTTTTGTGCAATAGCCCCCACAAAAAAACCGCCCGCTTGCGCGGGCGGCCGTTGTCTGCTAGTCTCCTACGTTGATTTCNNCGCCGTCTTTTCCGGTTATCGTACTGATGCNGNAGGGGAAGATG
>JAAVAM010000008.1:8513-11398 GCA_014804085.1 Treponema sp.
GCCTTTNTCTATCTTATCCCACTGCGCCTGCGTGCCGCCGTAGGTCACGTCCGTGAGGTTNGAGCAACTATTGAACGCGTAGTATCCGATGCTCTCCACGCTTNCGGGGATTGCCACGGTTGTCAGCTTGCNNCAANAGNNGAACGCNTNCNGCCCGATTTCCGTCACGCCCTCNGGNATCGNCAANTTCNGTGAGGCCGCTGCACACGAAGAACGCGCTGTCTCCGATTGTCTTCACGCCTGCGGGGATCGTCACGCTCGTAAGATTGCCGCACCCGCGGAACGCGTCGCTTCCGATGCTCTCCACGCCGTCGGGGATAACAAGTTTGGTCATGCTCTGCAAGTCCTCGCCGTCGATGGTCACGCGCTCCGCAGAGGACATGAGGTTGTAGCCGCCGTCCAGCGCGCACCACTGCGCGAGCGTGCCCTGGTATGTCACGGTGTCGAGGCTCTCGCACCCGGAGAACGCTTTGCTTCCGATTGTCTTTACGCTCGCGGGAATCGTCACGCTCGTAAGCTTGTCGCACCCGCGGAACGCGGAGCTCCCAATTACTTCCACGCCGCCGGGAATCTGTACGTCCGCAAGGCTCGTGCAGTTCTGGAACGCGTTCTGCCCGATAGTATTCACCCCGTCGGGAATCGTCACTTCCGTGAGGCTTTCGCACCCATGGAACGCGTACCACCCGATCATCGCCACGCTTTCGGGCAGCTGCACGTCCGCAAGGTTCGTACACCCATAGAACGCGTAGTCCTCGATGACCGCCACGCTGTCCGGGAGCGTCACGTGCGCGACCTTGGTGCGGGAGTCGAACGCGTGCCTTCCGATTTCCGTCACGCCGTCGGGGACCTTCACGTCCGTCCCTGTCCCGCGGTAGAGCCGCACCGTAGTGCCCTCGATGAGCCACTCGCCCGCGTCATACTCGATGCCGTCCGGCTCGTCCGTCTCGCTGCTGCACCCCGTTACGAGCGCGAGCGCGCATACCGCCGCCATGCAGGCGGCAAACAATGTTGTCTTTTTCATAAAATACTCCTTGTCCGTCTTTTACGGACGATTTTTTCCCCCGCCCAAAAGCGGGATGGTGTTATTTGTGACTAGAGCCGCGCGATTGCGAGGTCGAGCATCTGCTTTGCGGTCTCCGCGTTTTTGTCCCAGTACGCAGCGAGTGCCTTCTCCTGCTCTTCGTCGCTCCCGCTTAGCGGCTGCCTCTCCAGGTGCAGCACGAACGCGTGGGTGCTGAGGGCATCAGGCGCGAAAGGCGTGTGGATTGGTTTTGTCTTTATGCCGGAAACATAATGCGCCGCAAGGTTCGTCGTGCCGCTTGCGTATGCGTCGAGCAGCGCGAGCATGCGGCTCATCTGGTCGTGCTGCACGTCCGTCTCCCTGATCGTGGTGATGATGATGTCGGGGCGCACCTCGTTCTTTGCGAGTCCGTCAAGGTAGGTGCAGAACTGCTCCATGCAGTCGTCGTTGTCCGACGCGGAGTTGTGCGCGATGTGTTTTTCGCCTTTCTTGTAATGCGCCATGAAATCAGCCGAGTTGACGCGCCTTACGGTCTGCTTGTCGCACACCGTAAAGGTTGGGTCTGCGGCGATCATGTCGTGCAGCCGGTTGCAGACGTGCGTCTTTCCCACGCCCGTTTTTCCGCTGATAAGAATGAATGTCATACTGTTTCTCCTTGGGGAGGCTTCCTGCCTCCCCGTTTGTATTTTGTCCTCCCGCGCACGCGCGAGTTTTGAGTCAAGCCAAAGGCTTGCACCAAAACTCGGTAAGTAGCGCAACGCGCTACGTCGTTTTGCGCGGGAAGGTTGCCTTATAGGCGCGGGTTTATGTGTTTGCAACGCAAACACATAAACCCGTTGCGCAAGCCCTGCGATGCACGGCCTGCGCTGCCGCCCGGTTATTGCCTAGTTGGTGATAGTGCCGCTTGTATTGACGGTGAATGGGTTGCCGCCCTTGTCGGTTATCTCCGTGACCTTTGTGTTATAGAAAATGCTTGACCCTTTTTTCATACTAGCCCACTGCTCCTCCGTGCCGCCGTAGGTCACGCTCGCAAGGCTCTTGCAGTAGTAGAACGCGTAGTCGCCGATGCTCGTCACGCTCGCGGGAATCTCCACGCTTTCAAGGCTCGTGCAGTTGTAGAACGCGTAGTCGCCGATGCTCGTCACGCTCGCGGGAATCGTTACGCTCGTGAGGCTCGTGCACCTATCGAACGCGTACTCCCCGATTTCCGTCACGCCGTCGGGGATGACGAGGTTTTCGGGGAGTTCGCCGGTATAGCCCGTCACTTTCGTGCCGTATAGCTTGAGGTAGGCGGGGACTTCCTGTACGCCCAGACCGCCGTCGCTGCACTGGATGTACGGGACTGCCACCGTGCCGCACCCCTCGATCGCCCGCCACTGCTCCGTTGTGCCTTTGAATTGCAGTTCCTTGAGCGCCGTGTACTCCCGGAACGCGTTGCCGCCGATTCTCGTCACGCTTGCGGGGACGGTCACGTCCGTGAGGCACTCGCAGTAGTAGAACGCGCCCGCCGCAATGGTTTTCGTGCCGTCGGGGATTTCGATCGCGGCCGTGCCGTTCAGGTCCTCGATGCCGCCCACGCTCACGTGCTCCGCCCGGGCGAGCGAGCCGATGCCGTCCACCGCGCACCACTGCCCGACCGTGCCGCCGTACCGCACCGTCTCGAGCGCGCACCCGGAGAACGCGCCGCTGCCGATGAGCGCGACGCTTGCGGGAATCGTCACCTCCGCAAGGTTCTCGCACCCGTAGAACGCGTAGTCGTCGATGACCGTCACGCCGTCGCGGATTGTCACCTCCGTGATGCCCGTGCAGTTCTCAAAGGCATGCTCCCCGATCCTCGTCACGCCCTCCGGGGTCGTCACGCTCG
>JAAVAM010000058.1 GCA_014804085.1 Treponema sp.
GGCAAGCATAAGCTCGTCATAGAAAATGACGCGTTCTGCGCCTGCGGGTCGTTGCGCACCGTGGTCGCCCTCTGCGACACGATAGACTTTACCGGCAACCCCTTTGCGAATGAGGCCGAGCACTTGACCTTCATCTGCAAGGAGAACTCCGGCGTGGCGCGCTTTGCCCGTGAGCACGGCTACAGGAGCGTGTATGTTGACTAATCCGTTTGAAACGGCGCGGAAGTTCAAGGGGTACGGCTCTTACCCAAAAAGCAAGAGCCGCTCCTGCGTGGCAGGGGTCAAATCGTTCAAGGGCGGCAAGGTCAACGTCACCGTCATCAAGTCGTTGGACGAATACGTGCGCTTTGTCGGCGAGCTGGAGACAAGCTTTGAGAATCCCGTGTTCTACCGCGGGCAGACGAACGCGAATTATCTGCTTATTCCGTATGCACTGCGGAATGATCCTAAATATGAGAACCGAATGATAGAGGCGTTCATCCGCTACTTTGCCCACGAGTTGGACGCGTGTAGAAATGCCGTAGCAAAGCTCGCCCTCATGCAGCACTACGGATTGAAAACGCGCTTCCTTGACATCAGCGAAAATCCGCTTGCCGCGCTGTACTTTGCGTGCGTACCGTGCAAGAAATTCAGAAGTCGCCCCTCCACGAACGAGGATAACTGGGGCGAAATTGTGCTTTTCCAAGAGCCGAAGAAAAATGATGAGGAGGAGGACAACGCGCGCCCCAAGACCGCAGAAAGCTCCAATGCGAGCATCATCGCGAACACTGCGTTCATGAACCCGAAGTTCTCTCTGTGGCAGCTTGGCTCGTACTGGAAAAAGGACGCGAACAAATCCTATGATGAGAAGCACATAGACCTCACGAGCATTGTGCGGAAGTCGCTCATCGTCCGTGTGCCGCAGGACAACCCGCGCATAAAGAACCAGCACGGCGCGTTCATCCTTGCCAACGCCAACACCGCGTATTTGGAGAAGAATTACAAAGCAATCAAAGAGAGAGAACTGACCGAGTATATCCTAGAAAAGCAGAAAGAGGGCAACCTCCTCACCTACGCGATTATGCTCAAAGAAGGTCGATTCAGTTTGGACGAAACCGAAACATGGCACATGAGCTTCAGTAAAGTGAAGCCGTATGACGAGGGCAACGAGTTTGAGGAATTCAGGACAGACCCGTTTGACCTGTGGCGGATCTTTTACAAGGACAAAAGAGGAATCCAACAGGTTGTCCTCATTCCGCCCGAAGCAAAGGAAAAGATAAAAAAAGAACTGGCGCGTTTCAACATCAGGGAAGACTTCATCTATCCCGACATGGACAGCGTGGCGAACGAGATAAACGAAACAATCGACAGGAAAGACTGACGGCAGGGCGCGGCATTTTGCCGCCGCACTCCGCCCGCATGATGCGCGTCCGGGCTTTGCCCTACAGCGAGACGGAAATCAGTGAACATGCGTTTGACGGGTGCATTTGGGCGGGCTTCCGTTGTGCTTGGGGCGCGGTTTTTGTTGAAAAAAGTCGGCAACTGTGCTATCGTCGTTGTATCGAGGTGGAAACATGGCGAAAGATTTGGACTGGGCGAATTTGCCGTTCGGGTACCGGGAGACGGACAAGAGTTTTGTGGCGCACTGGAAGGACGGTGCGTGGGACGCGGGCGCGCTGACGGACGACCATACCGTCACGATTTCTGAATGCGCGGGGGTCTTGCAGTACGCGCAGACGTGTTTTGAGGGGCTGAAGGCGTACACGACGGCTGACGGAAAAATCGTCACGTTCCGCCCCGACCTGAACGCGGACCGCATGAAGGACAGCTGCGAGCGGCTTGAGATGCCCGTGTTCCCCAAAGACCGCTTTATTCAGGCGGTGATTGACACGGTACAGGCGAACATCGACTGGGTGCCGCCCTACGGCAGCGGCGCGACGCTGTATATCCGTCCGTATATGTTCGGGTCAAGCAGCGTCCTCGGCGTGAAGCCCGCGGACGAGTACCAGTTCAGGATTCTGGTAACGCCGGTCGGTCCGTATTTTAAGGGCGGCGTAAAGCCGATTGTCGTCCGCCTGTCTGACCGCGACCGCGCCGCGCCCCACGGAACGGGCGACATCAAGGCGGGCTTGAACTACGCGATGAGCCTGCACAACATCGTTGACGCGCACCAGAAAGGCTTTGCGGAGAATATGTACACCGACCCCGCGACGCATACTTATATTGAAGAGACGGGCGGCGCGAATATCCTGTTCGTCACCAAGGACGGCAAACTGGTCACGCCCAAATCGGGCAGCATTCTGCCGTCGATCACGCGGCGTTCGCTCGTGCAGGTGGCAAAAGACTACCTCGGCATGACGGTGGAAGAGCGCGCCGTGCATAAGGACGAGCTTGCGGATTTTGCGGAAGTCGGTCTGTGCGGCACGGCGGCAGTCATCAGCCCGATCGGAAAAATCGACGACCACGGGAAGGTCATTGCCGTGCCGAGCGGCATGGACGCAATCGGCCCGGTGCTGGGCAAACTGCGCGAGACGCTCACCGGCATACAGATGGGCACGGAAAAAGCACCCGCGGGCTGGATTTACGCGATCCAATGAGCCACGTCGATTACAAAACGAGCGGCACGTGCGCCAAGATGATTCATTTTGACCGCGATGCCGACGGGCGCATTCACAATATTTCGTTTGACGGCGGCTGCAACGGCAATCTCAAGGCCGTCGGCCTGCTGTGCGAGGGCATGACGGCGGCGGAGATTGCCGCCAAGCTCGCGGGCAACCAGTGCGGCAGCAAAGGCACGTCCTGCGCCGACCAGCTTGCCAAAGCCGTGCTGAACGGGTAGCGTTTGTTTTCGCGCACCTCCTGNGCGCGGCNCATTNTTNCTAACTGCTGANGAATCCGTNTTTCCAGTGCCAAANNGGCTTTGCGAGTGCGTTGCTGAANGGNTGNGGGCGGGAGAAGTCGGGGAGCCAGCTGGTGTCGTCGGTCAGTTCNTGGTAGAANAGGTACGAAAAATCGTAGGCGGCGATAAGGTCGCGCANNTCCGCGTCTTCCTGCCGGCTGACNAGGCGGTTTTCAATGGCGCGGAGGGCGTTGTNNCGTTTTGCCGCGTCCTGCGCGTCGGTCTGGAACGGCACGGGCGTGTACTGCGACATGAGCGAGATGACCGCCTTGCCGTCGGCGTTCTGCTTGAGCCAGNCAAGGACTNCCGCCGTCTCNNCAANCCGGCCGGGCAGAAAAAGATGCCGGACAATCACGCCTTGCAGCAGCTTNTCCTTGGTCACGCCGTCCTTTNCCGTCTCCACGATACGGAGCGGATTGCGGCGGATCATCCATGCAATCGATTCTTTTGCGNGCTCGCCGTAATCNGACGCGGCGCACAGTTCGGCAGAAAGCGCGGGGCTGAGCGTCTTNAGGTCGGGGAGATANANCTGCACCANNCCGTCCAGCAGCGCGAGCGTCTGCGGGCTGTCATAGCCGCTNGCATTCCAGCAGACCGGGAGCGAAAGCCCGCGCGTCCGCGCCCGTGCCAGNCCGTCCGCCAGCGCGGGGATATGGTGCGAGCCGGTCACGATGTTGATGTTCTCCGCGCCCGCGTCCTGCAAGCGCAGGCAGATTTCGGNGAACGTTTCCNTGCTGACGGCGCGTCCCATGCCGCGCTGGCTGATNTGNTAATTCTGNCAGAACGCGCAGNGCAGGTTGCAGCCCGTCAGGAATATCGTGCCGCTCCCGCCGTGCACCGTAATCAGCGGCTCTTCGCCAAAGTGCAGGCAGGCAAGCGCGAGGCGCAGTTCGTCGCTNTCNCCGCAGAATCCGCGNCCGCCGCCCGTGCGGTCGGNNTTGCAGNCGCGGGGGCATTGCGCGCAGGACGCGTAGCCGCCCATTACAGNNCGCCTTTTGCGACGATGACCGCCATCATGGATTCCAGCGCGTCGAGCGGCAGGTCGGCGGCCTCGCAGTTCACCAGTTCTTGCAGCTGGCAGAAATCTTCGTGCGANAGCNCGTCGAGNCANNCNTCGTCGCCCGACAAAAAGGCATGGAACGCGACAAGCCGGTGCAGGTTCGCCTCCGTCGGCTCGTTCGCGNCATCGGCAGACGGNTCGATGTACGCCTGCTGCCAGTACTCGGCGACGGACTGCGGCAGCGCGCCGAGCGAGCGGTTGTACCGTTCCAGCAGCNCGGCGGCATTCCGGCANGCGCGCCGCCCGTCGTACCGCCCGCCATTGTCCGCCCGCTCGTGCNTGATGATTTTCTGNGCGTCCGCAAGGAATTGTTCGGTCTCAGTCATGCCACCAGTATACCGCGAGCGCGGCGAATGTGCAACGAAGCGACGGGCGGGAACGGGCGGNNGNCTTGTTTTGGGNNNTGCCGNTANTCGGCGGTCTTGACGAACGAGACGCGCACGAGTCTCNTCGCCGCCGTCNGNCTTTGGCACGAGGATATTGAACGAGNNGAANTCGCCGTCGAACTTGTAGACGCTGCGCCAGCTGATGCGNGACGACGGAAGCCGCGCGTTGAGGCGCAGGAAATTCTTGTCGTAGGAATACGTGCCTTTNCNGTCCGNNGCCGTGCCGAAGTCGCCGNNTGCGGAAGCCTTCACCGTGCACACGCCTTTTTCCGCGAACGTNATNTCNTANACGCTGCCGCCGGGCACTTCGCCCTCCCAGGTGCCGAGNAAGCGGTTGGGCGACGGCATNTTCTTNACNCACTCGCGCGCGAACTGCGGAAGCTTGCGCGNNAANTCGTCCCAAGTGNCGCANGTCATCTTTGCCGAGTGCAGGACTTTCGCGCTCTCCACCTCGATCATCCGCGCCGTCACNTACAGCGTCGCGCCGAGCGTATCGACCGAGCCGGTNATCACGCAGTCCGCGTTCACCATCTTTCCCGCCGCCTTTACGGTCTTCGCGTCCGTCCACCCGGACATCTGGAAGTCCATCTCCTCGATCACGCGGTCAATCCGCTTGCGCTCCACCACGGTGATTCCCTCAATCCGCACCAGTTCGTCGGAGAGCAGGTCGCTCATCACGCCGGTGCGTTGGTCAAGGCAGAAGCTGTCGCTCTCAAAGCCGAGCACCGCCACCGTCTGCGCGGAAAGCGGCGCGAGCAGTGCCGCAAGGACTGTCGCGACAAGGATTTTTTTTAATGTTTTCATTTGGATTCCTCCTGATTATTTTTTCAGATTTGCCAAAGCAAAGGCTTGCGTACTAAAATCTCCGAACTGCTAGAACAGCTCGTTTATAGCCATGATATCCGTCCCGTTCCTCTCCATCAACAAAACTCATACAGCCAGAGTATGACCAAAAAATATCTGTTCCAGCGACTCCTTTTTCACTTCTGATATGCCAATAAATCAGACTCAATTCAGATTTTGAAGGAAGATACCAATTGCTATATCCTCCGCCCCTATAATTTTCACACAGTTTCAATGCATCATCCCATGTTCCACGACCAATAGGCTCACTGTATTCATAGCATTTTCCAGCATGAATAAAAAACACCGTACCACCGCCAGGTCCCTTGTCTCCGATTTCATACCCCTGCGCATAGCACAACATAATTCCGATAAAAAACAGAAACACAATGGATTTTTTCATTTCTTTTTCTCCTAACAATATTAGACTTCCATCCAGTTCACAGAGCCAACCCCTGCGCAGACGGATTTTTAAAAACCGCGCTACGCGCGGAATTCATGAATAGTTAAATAGCTGAATGGCTAAAAAGCCCGGACTGCCCGAACACAATAATCTCTGTAAGTCTTGCCGTAATCACTTTGATTGCCGTCGCTGAAACTCTGATAACACGCATAGTTCTGGTTGTAATCAAAATGTAGCGACGCTGACCAATAATAATCATTTCCTGAAATTTTCTCTGTTTTTCGCAAGTTCTGATAAATCAAATTCAGCTCGTCTTTTGTCGGCAAATACCAGTCGTCGTATCCACCTCCACGATAAGCCTTGCATAATTCTATCGCATCATCCCATGACGCTGTTCCAAGCACTTCGCTCACCTCATAGGACGTATTCCCCTCAATGTAGAACACAAGTCCACCGCCCGAACCGATGTCGCCGATTTTCAGCGAAAGCCCGGCAATCGTGTTATTTGCAAAATTCCCCAAAAGTCCGAACACGTCATCAAGCGAGTTGAACTGCTCACGCGCAGATGAAAGCACCTTCGCGTTTTTCGCGTCGATAATTGACGAAGAAAGATACAGCTTGCTTCCGAGCCTGATAATCTGCCCGCGAGAAATCAGTTGCGCATTTGCCGCATTGCCGAGAGCGGTCGTCTTTGCGCTATCCGACCAATCGCTCGCTTGAAACTTCATCTCCTTGACGATTTTGTCAAAATTCGTGCGGTCAACCACTGAAACTTTCCCTGTGAAAACGAGTTCTGTAATGAACAGCTCCGTAATCGCGTCCGCCTCGTCCTGCGTCACGGCGTTCCCCATAATGTCGAACGTCGCTACCGCAACGATTTTCTGCTCCTGCGCGATTACGGCAGAACAAAAAAGCGCGGCGAGCATAAGCGAAAGAATTGTAATTTTTGCTTTCATTTTATTTTCTCCTTATTATTTTTATAAACGACTAAAAAGCCTAACTGCCCGAACACAATGACTATCGCTAGAGTAACTTCTGCCGTATGGATTGTAATAGTAGCCATTGCTCTGATGTCCGTCGCTGAACCTTTGTACCAATTGCGACGCTGACCAATAATAATCATTTCCTGAAATTTTCTCTGTTTTTCGCAAGTTCTGATAAATCAAATTCAGCTCGTCTTTTGTCGGCAAATACCAGTCGTCATAACCTCCACCACGGTAGTTTTTGCACATCTGCATTGCCCAACTCCAAGTACCTGTCCCAAGAATTTTGCTCACCTCATAGGATTTGTTCCCCTCAATGTAGAACACAAGTCCGCCGCCCGGACCGATGTCGCCGATTTTCAGCGAAAGCCCGGCTACCGTGTTCTTTGCGAAATTTCCCAAAAGCCCGAACACGTCGTCAAGCGAGTTGAACTGCTCGCGCGCGGAGGAAAGCACTTTCGCGTTCTTTGCATCGATGATTGACGAAGAAAGGTACAGCTTGCTTCCGAGCCTGATAATCTGCCCTCGTGAAATTAGCTGCGCGTTCGCCGCATTGCCGAGCGCGGTTGTCTTTGCGCTGTCCGACCAGTCGCTCGCCTGAAACTTCATCTCCTTGACGATTTTGTCAAAGTTCGCGCGGTCAACCACAGAGACTTTCCCCGTGGAAACGAGTTCCGTGATGAACAGTTCCGTAATTGCGTCCGCCTCGTCCTGCGTCACGGCGTTCCCCATAATGTCGAACGTCGCCACCGCGACGACTTTTTGCTCCTGCGCGATTGCGGCAGAACAGAAAAGCGCGGCGAGAGCAAGAATAAGAATTGTGATTTTTGTTTTCATTTTGTTTCCTCCTTAATTTTAGGCATATCGCCAAACATGAAAGAACTTGAAGCATTGTTTATCCCTGCTTGAGGAGAAACAGTTATGGAGTCATTTTGAAAAAACGGCTTTGTGCTTAGCGTTTCACATATTCCTTCAAGACTTTCAAACAGAACAGACCCATTAATATTCATTCCATCAAGCACTTTTTGAATAAGAAATGCGGATGTTCTATCACATTCAAAAGCAATTCTCAAAATGTGATAGGTATCGTCGTCATCCAACACCATATTGAAAAGGTTATCTTCAAATGTGCAGTATGGATTTGTCGGCATAAGGAAAAGACTTTTCTGTCTAATAAGGCGGCAGTTTTTGTAAAACGGTTCAATGTTTATCACTGAACAGAATTCATGCTTGTACCGCTTATCTTTTTCATTTTTCTCACAAGTCTTCTTCAAATTAGGAACATAATTAAGAATTGCATCTTGAATTCTCACGTCCTTACCAAAATCATCATACTCCTTAAACATCTTTCTTATTTCTAATGGCATAAATTCCTTATACCGATGTTCAAGCCAAACCTTGTCAATACACCAGATATAATATGTCCCTTTATCTTCAGGCAAACTTCTTCCAAGTGCAAAGAACAAGGCAACGAAAAATGAATTCGTCATATCTATCACTCTCGTTGCACCATTGAAATGTCGAATCCACGCTATGTATTCATAAATATCCCTGTCATTTATGAATTTCAATTCCGGGTAAAAAGAGCCAGCCGTCCGCTTGAATTCTCGTATGATTCCCATTTCAATGTCAAACAAATCACGCGAAGTTTTTGTGTTCGGATCATTAAAGATTTCGAAAAACCGTCTTTCAAAATCTGAAGCCAATTTTTTGCTGCCTTTTTGCCCCCGAAAAATCCATCCGTTCCATGCGCGGAAATCTTTTTCTGAATTTGACATCATCGAATGATAATCTTCTCCTTGTCCAGAAAAGATTTTGTCAAAATCCTTGCCAAGAATATCTCTTGGTCTAAAGAACAAGTCAAAGAGTTTAAGGTAGTCTTTACCATCTTCCAAAGTAATTGTTGTCTCTCTGAATTTCCCGTTTTTATTTTTCTTGAACTCCAACGGTTGAATTTCAATACCCATAAATTATACCTCCAAAAAAATTTTTTCCTCTCTCTCCGTTAATACGCTACTCCGCTATGCTTTCCAACAGTTCCGCGCACAGCCCCGGCACTGCCGCCATGAGTGCGTCCATGCTTTCCGCCTGTCGCGCGGTAATGGAAGCCGTTACGGGGTTCACGCCGATCAGCGTAACAAGCGTGCCCGCCGCCGTACCGATCGCGAACAACTTTCCGATTGCGAGGAAGTCCGCGCCCGATTCCGCCGCAAACGCCGCCACCCGCTCCGCGTCTATCAGCGCGGTAGCGGTCAGCCCCTGCCGAGCAAGCAGCGCGCCCACGGCGTGGCGGTCGGCCACGGAGACCGTGCCGGATGCCGCCAGTTCCTCTGCAAGCCGGTCGGCGAACGCGTCCGCGTCATGCTGCGCGACGAACGCCGCCTCGAACGGCACGACGGCGACGACGGGCAGGTTCGGTACTGCCCGCGCACCCACGGCGGCGCACAGCACCGCCGCAAGGATGACCGCTCGCCGCCTCATTCCGCGCCGTCCGCCTTTGCCTTGCTTTTCTTGCCGCCCAAGACTTCCTGCCTAAAATGCGCAATCTCCGTGTTGGCATAATCGATGAACGCGGCGTAGTCCGCTTCGCCCTCAAGCAGGGCGTGTGCGTTCACGTGCAGCACGAGCAGTCGGTATGCCTCGTCGCTCGCAATCCGTGCCGCCTTGAGTGCGCCCGCCGTCTTTGCCGATCGCTCGTCCGTGCGCTGTGAGGTCAGCTCGCGTACTTCCTCGTTCGCCGCCTTCAGTTTCTCCACGAACGCGCCGAGCGCGAGCGCGTCCACCTGCGGCTTGTACTTGCCCTCCAAGTCCTGCACGAAGTTCACGAGCAAGCCCGTCTCCTTGTCCAACTGCGCCTGCGTGTCAATCTTGTAATCCTTGATGTGCTGTTGCAGGACTTTCGCCGCCTCCGCCACATCCTCCACGGGGAAGTTCGCGTAGCCGCCGACGGCTTTCTTGTAGCCCGCATAGAGCTGGTCGCGCAGGCGGTCGGCTTCGGCAATCTTGTCCGTGGTCAGGCTTTTCGCACTGATTTGCAGGTTCTCATCC
This sequence comes from Treponema sp., assembly GCA_014804085.1. GTDB lineage: Bacteria > Spirochaetota > Spirochaetia > Treponematales > Treponemataceae > Treponema_D. The sequence continues at coordinate 9,602 of JAAVAM010000058.1, forward strand.
TCGGCTTTCACCGCCGAACGCAACGCGGCAACCTGTGCCTTGCATTTTTCGGCGACAGCCGTGTCTTTTTCCGCGCGTTCCGCCATGTTGGACACGAACATAAAGTGCGCCCCGTTGTTCATGGTAGTGAGCGGGAGTGATTGGATTTCTTTCATACAGAATCTCCTTTGCTATGATATTGTGCCGCCGCATACGCGGCGGTTGTTTCCGGGTAAGGTGCGCCCTGTCCGGGGTGCGCGGTGAGGGTGTCGGAGGTCTCGGACAGCGTTTTGCCGGTTGCTGTGAATGCGTCAGAGGCCTCGGACAGCATGTTGTCAGTTGCTGTGAGACTGTCGGAGGCCTCGGACGGCACTTTGTCAGTCGCTGAGGACGTGTCGGAGGCCTCGGACAGCATGTTGTCAGTTGCTGTGAAGGTATCGGAGGTCTCGGACGGTATCTTGTCAGTTGCTGTGAAGCCGTCGGAGGTCTCGGAAAGCATTTTGTCGGTTGCTGTGAGACAGTCGGAGGTCTCGGATAGCGTTTTGTCAGTTGCTGTGAAGCCGTCAGAGACCTCGGACAGCACTTTGTCGGTTGCGGTGGGCGTATCGGAGGCCTCGGACGGTGTTTTGTTAGTTGCTGTGAGGGTGTCGGAGGCCTCGGACAGTGCTTTGTCAGTTGCTGTGGACGTGTTGGAGACCTCGGACAGCGTTTTGTCAGTTGCTGTGAGGGTGTCGGAGGCCTCGGACGGTGCTTTGTCAGTTGCTGTGAGGCTGTCGGAGGCTTCGGATGGCACTTTGTCAGTTTCTGTGAATGTGTCCGAAGTCTCGGACGGTATTCTGTCGGTTTGTGCGGGGCAGTTTCCGTCCGTTCCTGCTACCCGTCGGGTGCGGTAAGCGGATTCTGCTCGGCGGTCAGCCGTCGGGCGGATGCGGGGAAAAAATCGGCTCGCGCAGGACGGCGGTGTGCCGGGTGCGGGAGCGTGTGCGCGGAAAACGAGTGTCGGGGTGAAAAAATCTAGCGCGTTGCGGACAACGCGGGACGGAACGCAGAAAGCGCGGGTATCAAATATAATGGGGGGGGGGTGACTTTTTGTAGGTCATATAATCCATCATCGTCATAGCGGCATGATACCACAATCCCCCGCCACCGTCAACGCGCAGCGCGTGTCGTAGCGCAATGCGTTGCCGCCACCTGCGAAGCGGGGTCTTGGGGCAGCGCCCCAAGCGGTGCTGGAAGAGAGAGGGGGCTTGGGGGAGAGAGACCACGCTTCCGAGTAGAGGTCTCTCTCTCCCCCAAATCGTTCCCACCGCTTTCAAGCGGGAAGAAAAACAAAAAGAAAATGTCCGGGGCGTTGCGGGGCAGGCGCGTCTGTCTTTTAAGGACGCCGTGTTCCCCGCAGAGGGGGTAGCGGACAAGGCAACAAAGCGGAGAA
>JAAVAM010000009.1 GCA_014804085.1 Treponema sp.
GCAAGGGCATTTTAAACTGCCTTTCAGAAAACCATGGAAATGGCGCGCCTTGCCTATGAATTTCTTGGAGAAAGCCCGCGCAATGAAAAATTTGCACGTCCTGTCCCCGGAAAAAAGCCTTTTTTGAAAAGAAAGCACAAAAAAATCACGCGAATTATTAAAAAGTTATTGACAGCAGATACCGAAGAAAAATACAGCGCAAAGGACGAAAAAAGTGCGCGCATTTTTTGCTTGACACGAAAAAAAAATCGTAGGATAATTAACTATCTCATTAATCAGGAGGAGATTACAATGAAATTGGTAAACAAAGTTGTTACCGTCGTTTCATCAATCGCAGCGATTGCGATGCTCGCTTCTTGTGGCTCCACAAGCGGCGCAGCTGATTCATCAGCGTCGGGAGCAGCAGCTCCCGTGCCGGCGCAGCCGGAAGCACCGTCAGAGCCGCCCACGTTCACGTTCTCAGGCTCAGAACTCAAGATTGAGGTCGAGAACATGTACACGGAAGAATTCCTTATCTTCCCGGACGCGAATGCTTCAGGCGGCTATGCGGGCAAGCTCGTGAGCGAAGAATCAGTCGCCAAGGCGTTCGTCACGTTCCCGGCAGGCACGTATGTAGGCCTCGTGAACGAGGATGCCCCGGACGGAAACCACGATGCGTTCAACGCGTTCGTTGACGGCGTTGCGTACCGCTCATTCCCGTCTGACCCGCCGATCGGCACGTACGAGCTGACCACCCGCTCACCCATGAACTTCACGATTGACGCGGAGAAGACCGTGGAAGTGCGCCTTCAGCAGAACGACCCCGACCGTCCGAATAAACCGGGCGAGAACGGCATGAAGCTGGACTACATCATCTTCCAGAAGCAGTAAGCAGTTCGCTGACAAAAAACCGGCAGGATTTCCTGCCGGTTTTTTCTTGCCCGCAAACAAAAAACTGCGGCACGTGCCGCAGTTTTTTGTACTGACCCATGGGCGAGTCGAACGCCCGACACTATGCTTAGAAGGCATATGCTCTATCCAGCTGAGCTAAAGGGCCAAGTACCTCTATCATAGCGGTTTTCGTCCCCTTGTGCAAGCATGCCGCTACTGATTTTTCAGTATGGGAATCGTGCCCAAGTCAAGCACAAGACTGTACGACGGCGTGTAGTTGCCGTCACGCCCCACCGCAACAGCATACANCTGCACGTAATACGCNTCCGGGCTNCCCGANCCCGTGCGCCANTAGTCGNTGTCGCCGTCGGCAGGCTCAACNTTCGATTGGNGCGGNCGCTCCTCAGCCTTGTTGAAAAAGTCGAACGAATAGCGGCTGTCGTTGCGNCGCGGCACGATGNNCNTATCNNCCCCGTCAANGCGNACNCCCGCCCNCAGNTCNNCGTTCNTGTCATCATANGACATCAGGCGGATGCGCACNCGCGTGTTTTTNTCGCTGCATTCCACGAACGGCGACGACCACCCGCCCGGNTCAGTCCCCAATGTCTGNTACTTGAACGTCTCAATCAGCATCGTCGCCGCGTTGGAATAATAGTCNGACTTGTTCACGGCCTCAACGCGGCTCTTGTGCGAGGAGAGCGTCGCCGTGCTGTCGTAAATCTTGTAATAGATTTCCGTCCCCAAAAAGGTGAACGCATTTCTCTTTGACGGNTAATACTCGGAATTCGCCGTCTCGTTCGTCAGNAAGTCCACGTACCACCGCATATAGTCAGTGGTGTCCGCGTACACCTCATTGTACGTGACGGTCGGCTCTTCAAGCAGATAGAACTGATCAAGTCCGCATGCCGCAAAAAAAAAGCACTGCCACAGACCGCATACTGCCCAAAAACAATGCCGCCACCGCATACGCCGTGCTTTCCCTCAGACCGACCAGACGGACGGAACGCTAGTCAATGCTGCCGCTTGCCTTGAGCGCGATGAGNCGTGTCTTNGCGAGCGATGCCCAGTCGCTGTCGGGGCTTGCGTCGTTCAGCCGGCGGTAGGCTTCGGCGGCAGCGGCAAAATCCTGCTTTGCCTCACACACGCGCCCCACGCTGAACAGCGCGTGATCGGCCAGCAAAAAGCCCGCCGCGTCCGCCGCTTTCTGATAGCAGTCGAGCGCCGTGTCCAAATCGCCGGCGTTCTCCGCCGCAGTTGCCGCGTTAAACCAGCAAATCGGCGCAGTATACGCGTTCTTCTTTGCCCCGGCGGCTTTCAGCCAGGCATCTTTCGCACGCTCATAGTCCTTTCGCTGAAAATACAGGTCGGCGGCGAGCATGTTGGCACGCGTCCCGACGATGCCGCCCTTGCCCGTCAATGCCGCAAGCGCGGAAAGTGCCGTCTCCTGCCGCGCCGCAAGGTCGTCGCCCGCAAGCTCCGACGCGTTCTGCATGAGCGCGTAAGTGATTGCGTCAAGTTTTGCCAGCCCTTTTTCCGTCTGACGCGCACCGACCACGACGCACACCGCTCCCACGATGACCGCCGCCACGACCAACGCGCAGACCGTCAGTATCACTTTTCGGTTTCTGGTCAGAAAAGCATTGATTTTTTCGGCAGATGTTTTCTGCACTGTATTTTCAGCCATGTTCCTGCTCCTGCAAAAATATACCGATTTAATATTATATCTTTTTTTCAGCGGATATGCAACTCATGCAACAGGCGTGACAGGTACGTGCGCTGAATGCCCAATACTTTCCCCGCCTTCGTCTGATTCCACGCCGTCTCGTTCAGAATCTGCCTGACATACGCCGCCTTGAACCGCGTAACCGCCGCTTTCAGCGTACGCTCCCCGCCAGACGGCACGGAACAGCCGTNTTCCGGCACTGCCAGCCCCAGCTGCCCGGCTTCAATGAGCGGCGGCGTTCCGAACATACACGCGCGCTCCACTGTATTTTTCAGCTCGCGGACATTCCCCGGCCAGTACTGCCCGCACAGCACCTGCATCGCCTCGGGCGAAAAGCCCGCAAAGGCTTTCTTCGTCTCCCGGCTGAAATGCGCCAAAAAGAACTGCGCGAGCGGCGCAATGTCCTCTTTGCGCTCCCGCAACGGCGGGATATGCAACGGCAGCACGTTCAGACAATAGAACAAAGCCCTGTCGAACGCACCGTCCGCCGCCATACGCTCCAAGTCACGGCTTGTCGCCGCCACCACACGTGCCGACGTTTTTTGCAGCAGCGCAAGCACCGTTTCCTGCAACGGCCGCGCCAACGCGGCAACTTCGTCCAAAAAAACAGTGCCGCCGTCAGCGGACGCAAACGCCTTTGCAAGGTCTGCGCCCGTGGCGGCGGTCATGCAGTTGACGCGCACGAACGACGTGTCCGCACCCGCACGTATATGCACCTGTTCGGCAAAAAGCTCCTTTCCCGTGCCGCTTTCCCCCGTGAACAGCACGGGAGTCCGCGTCTTTGCCACTTCGTCAATCACGCGAAGCACGTCAAGCACGGCGGGGCTTTTTGCCACAAACGTATGGTACATCAGGACAATCAGTTGCCCCGCTGTTCTTTCAGCATGTCGCCGAGCGTATACGCGCCGTCATCATCGTTTGCCGAAGACGACATATACTGCGAAATTTCCTTGCGTTCCTGTGCCTTTTTGTACTCACGGACGGAGAACGCGACTTTTTCTTTCGCAACGTTGACATCGACCACGTACACGTTGATTTTGTCGCCTACGTTGTATTTTTTGACCGCTTCCTCATACGGAACGTCTTTGTCGTCGCTCAAATTCGCCTTGTTCACCAGCCCCTCAATGCCGTCGGGAACTTTGACGAACACGCCGAAATCGGTAATCGACGTAATCTCGCCCTCAAGCGTAGAGCCGGCCTTGTAGTTCTTTGCGAACGGCTCCCACGGATTGTCGGTCACCTGCTTCAGCCCCACGCGGATACGGCGGCTGTCCGAATCGGTATCCAAGACAACCACGTCAACTTCCTGCCCCTCGGACAGCTCGCTGCCCGGATGCTTGACTTTCTTTGTCCAAGAAATATCCTCCGCATGAAGGAAACCGTCAATGCCCTCTTCCAGCTGAACGAACGCGCCCGTGCCGGTCAGNTTGATGACCTTNCCGTGCACTTTCGTTCCCGCNGGATATTTCTCCGCGATCGTGTCCCACGGATTGTCGGTCACCTGTTTCAGACCGAGCGAAACNCGCCCCGCCTGAATGTCGTAGCCAAGCACCATGCACTTGACCGTCTCGCCGATCTTGACCATATCGCCCGGCTTGTTGATTTTCTTTGTCCAGCTGAACTCGGAGATATGCGCAAGCCCCTCAATGCCCTCTTCCAGCTCNATNAACGCGCCNAAATCGGTCAGNTTGGTCACCTTGCCTTCCACGATGTCATCAACGTGGTATTTCTCCTCAAAATGCACCCACGGATCTTCGGTAAAATGCTTGAGCGACAAATTGATGCGNTTTTCCACNGGATCAAGGCGGATGACCTTCAGCTCATATTCCTGCCCTTTCTTGACGAAATCNTTNGGACGGGTAACGTGTCCCCAGCTCATGTCNTTGATGTGGAGCAGACCGTCAAANCCGCCCAAGTCGATGAACGCNCCNAAACTGGTAAAGCTCTTGACCGTGCCTTTCACGGTATCGCCGATCTGCGTCTCGTCAAAGAATTTGTCGCGGTTCGCGCTGATTGCTTCCTCAAGNTATTTCCTGCGGTTGACGACCACATTCGCCTTGTTGTCCGAATAGAGACGCTCAATATAGAACGGCGCTTTCAGCCCGAGCAGTTTTTCGGGNTTNTCCACTTTNTGGCTGTCCGACTGGCTGATCGGCAAAAACGCNTGGATGTCGCCGCCGAGGTTCACGTCAAAACCGCCCTTCACTTCTTTTTCGATGACNCCCTCAACGGGCAGTTTCTCATCGAACGCCTTGCGCAGTTCTTTCCAAAGCTGTTTTGCATCCGCGCGGGACTTTGAGATTTCCGGTCCATTGCGCCCGTCCTTTCTGACAAGGACGACTGTGACGACATCACCGACTTTCGGCAGATTGCCTGCGAACTCCTGCACGGGAATCTTTCCCTCTGACTTGTAGCCGATGTCCACGAAAACAAGTTCGTCCGTAACCGCAATGACGGTGCTGTCAACAAGCTGCCCGTCCTCCAGTTCCTTGAGACCTTTGAGAGATTCTTCTAATTGTGTCTGGATTGCGCTCTTGGAGTCCTGAGCCTCGTCCTTTTCCACTTCCATCTGTTCCATACTAGACCCTTTGTTATGAATATTTGCTATAATTATCTCACAAACTTGCTCAATGGTCAAGGTGGAAGTGTCGATATATACGGCATCCGGCGCACGTTTTAGCGCGCCCTCTTTCTTGCCGCGGTCAATCTCGTCGCGCTTCTGGATNGCCGCNTTGATTTCTTCGAGCGACAGCTGCGAAACGCCCTGCTCNAACCGCCGCCGCGCCTGCACGTCAATAGAAGCGTCCAGGTAGAANTTATGCTCNGCGTGCGGGAACACGACCGTCGTCATGTCGCGCCCCTCGCAGACGACNGANAGGCTTTTGGTAATCTCGCGCATNCGGTCGTTCACCAGATGGCGGACGGNCACGATGCTCGACAGCGGGGCGACCCGCGCGCTCACCGCGTCATCGTGCANCCGGTCATCCACGTCCGTCCCGTTGAGCACGAGGCGGGAATTGACATATTCCANNTTNTGCCGCGCACAGAACGCCANGACGCGCTCCTCGTCGGCAAGGTCGATGTCCGTGTCGTTGAGGGCAAGCGTCAGCGCGCGGTAAAAACTGCCGCTGTTCAGGTACGTAATGCCGAGTTTTTTNGCGATAATTGCGGCGACGGTNGATTTTCCCGTGCCCGCAGGTCCATCTATAGCAATAATCATAGCGATGCTCCTTTCTGATGTCTTGCGCAAAAACGCGCGGNACGATTATATCAGTTTTTGCACATCGCTAAAAGCCCCCGCACCTCGTCCGGCGACAGCTCCCGGAATTCGCCCGNGCGCAGNNCGTCCACCCGCACCGTGCCGATCCTGACGCGCTCCANACTGCGGATNGCNGCCCCGGCATGNTCAAAGACCCGGCGGATCTCGCGGTTCTTGCCTTCNATGAGGACGACNCGCATNCGGTGGGANCTGAGTTTTTCGGCCTTGACTGCCCGGTAGAAAATCCCCGCGACGCGCACNCCTTTCATGAACTGNGCCGCAAGCCCCTCAGGCACAGGATAACTCGTTTCTACTATATATTCTTTTTCGATTTCNGCGCTCGGATGCGACAGGGTGGCGGCAAAATCGCCGTCATTGGTAAAGATAATCGCGCCGCGNCTGTACATGTCGAGCCGCCCCACNTTNTACAGACGCTCGCGNAANGCGNNCTTCAGCAAATCCACCGCGACCTGCCTGCCCTTTTCNTCGGACTGCGAGCAGACGAATCCCGCGGGCTTGTTCAGCAGCACGTAGCNTTTCGTCTCNTCAAGCGACACCGCCTCGCCGTCAACGCANACCGTGTCCGCNGCCGTCACTTTCGTGCCGAGTTCCGTCACCACCNCGCCGTTCACCGTCACNCGCCCNTGCGCAATAATCTGCTCGCTCGCGCGGCGGCTTGCCACGCCGCAATGGGCAAGAAACGCCTGAAGCCGGACAGGACCGTCACCGCTCACGGGAATGCTGCCCCAACAGCTTGGACAANGCCTCCAGCGAAGCCGATCCGGCGGCTGCCTCGCGGTTCTGCGCCTGAATGGAATCGTACACTTCCTGCCGGAACACCTTGACGTTCTTGGGCGCTTCCACCCCGATTTTTACCTGATCCCCGTGAATCTCAATGATCGTAAGCGTAATGTCGCTGCCGATCTTGATTTTCTCATCGACTTTTCGTGACAGTATGAGCATCAGTTTCCCCGTGTCTGCAACGCTTTGAGAATGTTATGCTTGATGGTCCACTTGGAATCAGAAAGGATAACCTGCAACGCCTGCCGTGTCTTGCGGTTGATCACGATCGGACCTTGCAGATTTGCCGTGACCGGNCCGCCGTCGGCAGGAACGGTGACGACCGACCACACGTACACGTCAGCCGGGGACGCAACGCCGATGTCGCCGAGCATCTTGTCGTCTATATCAAGCTCATAGTCATTGACGATGAGGAACGGATCGACGAGCAGGAACGCCAAGCCCACTTCGTCAAGGGATTGCAGCCAGAAAAACGGCTCGTATTCCGCCTCAATCAGCGCGTAGCGGTGGTATTCCTCAAAGCCGAACAGTCCCCTGGGAAAGTCAAGCACGCGGGAATCGTCCACCGTCACCATGCCCCGTGTCTTTGTCTGTACTTCCATGCCATGCCCCTCCTGCAATCGTCCTGCCACTTCGTGCGGCTATTTCATATAGTTCAGCAGGCTTGACGAATACATCTTGCCCGCGTTGCTGAGCGTCGCCTGCTGGGTCAGCTCAAGCATTTTTTCGTCGGTAATGGCCTTGGTCAGATCCAAGTCGCCCTCGCGCGAAATATGCCCCGTCACGGAGAGCGCGGTGCGCGAGTTGCGCAGCATATCGTTCTGCACGCGCTCATATTCCGAGCCGCTTTTTGCGACGCGCGCCGTGAGCGTACTGATACCGCTGTCCAAACTGGCAAGCACGCGCCCGCCGATTGCCTCATGGTCGCCCTTGAACATCGCGTCGCGCAGGGCAATCACCGTGTCGAACAGACTGCCGCCGGACACGCGCACGCTGTCGCCCAGATTGTACGGCGGCCGCTGACTCGCGTCCTTGATGATGCCCAGCTCGTTGAGCGCGCTGCCCGTCANGTNNTCAAGCCACAGCTGACGNGCGTCNGTGGTGGTCAGGTCAAGCCCGCNNGTAACGGGATCAAGCCCNGCCTTGATTGCNGCGCCGCTGTCGTTNATNTTGGCGATGAGCGCGTAGATGTTGTCGCCNGTCTCAACCTGAATCANCTGCCCGTCCACCGAAATCGTGGAATCCNGCGTCGCCTGCCAATTGGTCGCGTCGCGCCCGCCGAACAGCCGCTGNTTCTCCGCCCAGAACGTGCGGTTGCCCGCGTTCTCCACCGTGATGTAGCGGTTCTCGTCAAGCTCGACTTTGTTGGAATCNATCGTNCCGTTGTAGCGNACGCCCGCCACGAGCGGAACGGACGAGCCTTCCACCGCGCCCATATCGATGTCGAACGCGCGCATGTGCGTGTTCGTGCCCGCAAAAATCGANGAGCCGTCCGGNCCGGTNGCGTTGGCGTTCTGAATCAGCTCGCCCANAAGCTCGTTCACCTCAACCGCCATGTTGCTCAGGTCGTCCTTGGTGTACGTGCCGTGNGCCCCGCTCACCGCAAGCTCGCGCACNCGCTGCATGATCTCAAGCGAATTGTACATATANCCTTCGCGGTACTGNAACTGNTCGCGCAGCGTGGCGGCNTTCTTCTCNAAATNCTCGACGCGCGTCAGGTAGGAATCGTATTTGACCAGATGCCCGGCAGAAATCGGNTCGTCGCGCAGGTTGAGAATCCGCTGCTGCGTGCCGATCTGATTGGTCACGCGGTTCAGCCGGCTCTCCTGCTGACGGAGATTNTACTGCGTGTTGTTGTTGTTCATCTGACTCGATATTCTGCGCATGGCGGTCTCCTATAAAAACGCACTNTNTGNCCGACTTNAAACGCCCAGCCGGTTGATAATCGTGTCCAGCATACCGTCAATCACGGTGATGAATTTCGCCGCCGCGTTGTACCCNTGCTGGAATTTGATGATGTCCGCCAGCTCCTCGTCNATNTTGACCCCGCTGATGCTGTCGCGCANNTCGCGGAGNTCGTTCATGATTTTGTTCTGGCTGAGCAAGTTCGTCTCCGCCTGCTCNCCNNNCAGGCCGACNTTGGTCACGCTGTTGGCAAAATACTCGTCGAACGTGCGNTCCGTGCCGATCATCACCTGCGAGTTGCGGATCGCCGCAATCTCCACCGCCACGCGCCCGTCGCCCGCCATCACCTCGGGCGGTCGATTTTCGCCACGGGAAATCGGCATTGCCGCCGCCACGCTCAGCACNTCCGTGCGGATTGCCTGATTCACCGCGACATAGCCCGCCGGGTTCAGCACGGGCGCGACCGAAAAAGTAGCCACGTGTCCATGCTCTACGTCAGCCACGAGCGCGTTCACCGCGTNNGCCTGCGCAAANTCATACGCGCCCGCCGCGCCGGAATCGTTCAGAATGCCCGCGTAGCCGGTCAGGAACATNCCGCTGTCCTCCACGTGGCGGATGACNAAATCGGGNTTCTCCCGGTCGCTCGCCGTGGTCGCCTTNAGCACGAGGNGGTTGTCGCGGTCAAGATACGCCTTGACCTCGCCGTCGCTGTCGTTGATNCGGTTGACCACCGCGTCAACCGTGTCGGTGGCATAGTACGGCACGGTCACGGTGCCGCTCTTCCCGCTGAACGTCATCTCGCCTTCCAAGCCCACCTTGTCCTGCCCNTGCAGCGCGTTCGCGCCCGTAAAGCGGAAAATGTACGANGTGTCCAGCTGCCCGTCGCCGTTGCGGTCATAGTTGCCGTTCACGTCGGTCACGAACGGNTGCTGCGTNAAGAANTCCANNCCNGTCACNCCGTTCGCGCCGATGCCCGCCTTGTGCNCGTCGTTCACCANGTCGGCAAAATTCATCGTCATCGTGTTCAGCGACTGTATCTCGCCGCGCACGTCNACGTCGCGCAGCTCAATGAGCGCGCCGAGCGTNCCGCCGGAAATCTCCGCGAGGTTGCCCGTGTCTTTCCAAATGACTTCGCTGTANCCGTTGTTGTCGGTNGTCGCACGGATGTCGAGGCCACGCGCGACCGAGCCTTGCACCAGNACGTGCCCGTCAATATGCACCATGAATTCGTCCGCGTCGCGGCGGTCGGTCGTAATGTTGGCGAGCGCGCCCAGNTTCTCCACGAGCAGGTCGCGGCGGTCATACAAATCGTTGGGATTGTCGCCCATCGCCTCCGAGCGCACGATNTCGNNGTTNATGCGGGCAATCTGATTGGCAAAGTCGTTCACCTGCCGCACGGTCGCCTCGATGTCGCCGTTGAGCATCGTGCCCACGCCGGAAAGGCTCGCGAACCGNTGGTGAATCGATGTCGTCAGGCTCTCGCCGCGCGTCACCACCGCCTGCCGTGCCGCCTTGTTGTCCGGGAACACCGACAGCTCCTGCCACGCCGACCAGAACCGGTCCATGTTCGTGCGGACGGACACGTCGTTCGGNTCGTTGTAAATCTGNTCGAGCATGACGTAGTATTTCTCGCGCGTCGCCCAATAGCTTTCCTGGTTTTCCTGCGCCACGATGCGCTGGTCGAGCAGCTCGTCGCGCAGGCGGGTAATCTGCTCGATCGCCGTTCCCTGCCCGATCTGNCCGGGAGTCTCCGCGCGCGTCAGGTCGGGACGNTAAATCGGGTCAAACGCCTTTGCCTGCACGCGCTGCCGGGTGTAGCCTTCGGTATCCGCATTGGAAATATTATGCCCCGCCGTGTTTATCTGCTGGGCGTGCGCCATCAGGCTGCGCTTGCCAAGTTCAATTGCTCCAAATGAATTCGCCATGTTCCGAACCTCCGTGCCGACCGGGAAAACAGTCCGCCGCTTTCATTGTCGGAACGCGGGAATGACGACTTGAGGGAATTCGCTTAAAATACGCGGTCAAGCGTGACGCCGCTCAACTCAGGGCGGACGATTTCTCCCGTGCGGGAATAGAGCGTGTTCCGGCGCTGCGGGACGACGGAATCGAACACGCCTTGCAGGAATTTGCGCGTGGTCTTGATATATTCGTTGAGCGCGTGGTTCTCGATCTTCGACTTTTGCAGCTTGCCGCGCACCTCGCTCAGCACGGGCGCGCAGTCCGCGTCCGACGCAAGGGAAGCGTCCCCGCTCAACGCCGTGCGCGCGTCCTCAAGCTCCACGAATTTATCGGAAAGTGCCTGCAAGTTGTTCATCGCGTCCTCAAGGTGCGCCCAGTCCTTTTTTGCCACGCAGTCATGCAGCACCGACTGCTGCTCCAAAATAACGTCAAGCAGCGTGTTCTCTTCCTGCATAACCGCAATCAGCTCCTGCTTCGCCTCGATTTTTTGCTCTTCATACATATTCTGAATATCGGTGCCTGCGTCGGCGACTTGACCGAAAACCGCACCACTCCGCGCGGGCGGCAGGCGTTCACAAAGAGAATGCCCCCGCGTCGTGCAGGGGCGAGGGTGGTTTTAGCGGAGAGATGTTATGTCAACTACTCTGACTTCCATTCCGTTTTGTTCCCATTCGCATCCTTACCTGTTATCATCTTGCCTTCAAAGTTTCTTGATCTCGTTATGGCATTCCACTGCTCTTGTGTGCCGTCATAGTTCACAGTCGCAAGATTGTTGCACATATCAAATGCACTAGATCCCATGTTCGTCACACTGCTAGGAATACTTACTTCTTTGAGTTCAGTACAGTTTTGAAACGCATACCAGCCGATACTCGTCACACTGTCGGGAATAGTCACGCTCGTAAGTTTGCCGCACCCGTTGAAAGCATTGTCACCGATGTACGTCACCGTTTCCGGGATTGTTATGTCCGTCTCATTTCCGATCGTGTACTTGACCAGTTTGCCGTCGTCATTAATGGTAAATGTGCCAAGCGTTTCTGTTGCCGTACCGCCACCAGTGCCACCGCCAGTCGTTTTTTTGAACGGATAGCTTGCGCTAGAAGCAGTAATCGTAAGCGTTCCGTTACTTGCGCCGGAAGCAGTAATCGTAAACGTTGCGTACCCTCTAGTCGAATTGTATATTGTTAACGTCGCCGTAAAACTGCCGTCGTCATTTAGTTTCCACGTGTAAGAGTACGTCCCGGCGTTTACCTGACCGGCAGTTGCCGCACGCGCAATGCTTGCGGTCTTTACCGTGCCTTTTGTGATTTTACAGGTTTCTTCATCAAAAGACAGCGTAATCCCGTTCGTGCTGTCCTCCCACGTCGTACCCTTGAACGGATTGGCCTTGCCGTTGCCACTACCGCCGCCGTCTCCTGTGCTACCTCCACCTGTTTCTGTTCCTAATTCGCCGACATTCTTGCCGTCAAAGCCGAACGCGCCCGAACACCCCGCGGCGAGCAGGGCAAAAAGCACCGCGCCGCACACCAGACCAATGTATTTCTTCATCATAAAAAACTCCTTGTAAAAACCACGCGCCTACTTGAAGCGGTAGGACGCGCCCGCCGTGAACGAAAACCCGTTCGACGTGCCGAAAAAGCCCGTGAAGTCCGCCAGTATGCCGATCTTCTCGGTCAGATTGAACGTCACCCCCACGCCCATGTCGATGTCGAACCCGCCCGACACGTCGCGCCAGCCCGCGCCGTCATAAGCAGACAGCCCCGTTATCTCGGACGACACGAACGAAATCGGGATCTCAAAGCCCACGAACGCATGCGGGATAAACCGCGAGTCGGGGATCATGGCGTTCCACACCGCCTTTGCACCCGGAACGAGCGTAAACGCGAACGCATCAATCCCCCAGCCCGCATAGCCGATGTCCTTCCCGCCGAAGCCGAAGTCCAGCCCGACCTCAACCGCAAGCCCTTTCAGGAAGAAATTGTCATGCTCCGGGAAGAGAACCATGCCCGCCGACGGCCTCAATTTGAAGAAGCTCACGCTCTCGGATGCCGTCACGTAGTCATCCGCGTTGCCGGCATACGGCACGTCCACCGACCGCATCTCATACCCCACCGCGAGCTTGGCGTACAGCGGCTTCCCGTCAAAGAACCCCGCCGCGCCCGCCGCCGCGGACATACCAAAAAATGCCATGAGAGCC
>JAAVAM010000010.1 GCA_014804085.1 Treponema sp.
CAGCAACTTGTCTCGATTCTGCGCTTTTAACACTTCGAATTGCTCATAGACAACAAACCGTGAATCTCCAAAATCCAATTTTTGGCAATATACATTTTGCGCAAACAGGAACAGAATTAGCATGAACTTTGTTTTCATTTGACGCTCCTTTTGAACGGGCGGCGCGCGCGTTGTGGACGAACCTCAGCGCGATTCCTCGCATCGCCCCGCATCCTGCTGCCCTTTCTGCCAATCGTCGTAGATTTCATTCATTCGTATAATTCTGCTGGTAATATTCATAATCATCGTCCTTTTTTCTGAATAATTTGCCCACGCCTATCACTTTGCCAGTCTCTTCATCATACACATCGAACATACCTTTGTCGGGAATGCTGTCAAAAATTCCCTTGTCCGTCTTGCACGAAGCGAAATCAACTTCCGGAGCGTTCATATAAAGGTCATACAACGTCTGATAGTTGTCCAACAAGTATTCCAACGAATTTCCCATCAGCCTCTTTTCTATGTCGCTTGCGCGGCTACAGTCATATTCATCGGAATCTTCATAATGAACTGCTTTATAGAGCCTCCAACCGTTTACTATACGGACTCTTTCATAGACAATATCATTGTTTTCGCCCCTTTTGCAATCGACAATACGCATACGCATATCATTTTTTAGTGATATGTCTATATCAAATATGTTTTTCCAATCAGATCCATGGTAAACTTGATTTATAACCACGACATTCTGATGGCTCGATATTTCTTCAAGCATGGCAGCTTCGTCTCGCGGATCATCACTGTTGAAAAAAATCTGAAATATACAAAATAAAATGAACAGTACACTCATAGCGAACCCTGCCTTTATTTTAATTATTTTTGAATTCTGAGACAATATCAAGCACAAACAACTTATGCTCATTGTTTCCATAAACATATCGGAATATTTCAAATTCAGTGTTCAAATTTAATTTCCGAGCGAGCAATTCAAAATCGTTTTCCGTCAAGGTGTTGCCGCTCCAAATGCACCATGCCAAATCGCCTTCCTGTAGCGGCCAGCCCAAGAATTCGGCAGCGCTCTTTTCATTTTCGCCAAATTTTGAAATCAAAAACTCGTTCTTCGATTTTTGATAGAAAAAACGCGCAACAAAAGGCATGGCATTTTTCCCCGCAAAATCATAGACGGCAACGTCGCAGTTTTTCTTTTTCAGCATCTCCCAAAATATTTCGTTACGGACAACAAATAAAAATATTGCCACCATGCATAAAAAGAAAGCGGCGACCAAGAATTTTATCCGTGCGGAGCGGTTCATATTTAAATCATAGCATACCAACATATATTTTTCCAACGGCAATTCGTACAGCGCGACGACATGCCCTTTCATGCACATGCCGGAATGGTCTCTCCGCGCCATTTTCAAATTTATTTCCGCAAAAACGCAAACGTATTTCCGCAAATACGTACACGTATTTCGGGAAATATGCACACGTTTTTCCGCAAATATTTTTACGTATTTGCGGAAATAAATTCTGCACGGTCGTGGAAAAGCGGGTTTGACCGCTCAAAACGTCACGCACATGCCTTTCCACCCCGTCTGTGGCTTAAAAGCCTGACAATTTTTTCGATTCCGTCATATCTTCCATTTCCCTTATCAGCCTGATGTTCTGCCGCTCGATTTCATTGAAATCGGATTCGGAGAAATTCGGGTCAGTTTTATACCACCTGTATTGCATAAAATAATTCCGCAAGCCGTGGGATTTAAAATGATATCCATGAATTGCATAAAAGGCGTTTCGCAATAACTTTAACTGTTCATTTGAAAGAAAAAACAATTCCTTTTGTTCTATCAGTTCTTGACTTACATTTCTGTCCTTAAAGTAAATGGTCTCTGTATTGTTGTAGCTGTAAACCCTTATATCCGTTGCATCTGATGACAAATCATAATACGTCAGACCTACAAAAACATACATAGTATCACTTTCAAAGGCATGATTTGTTATATTGAACGTCCAAACGTTATTGTCATTAAAAGAACGCGTTATTTGGTAATCTAATGCAGGATAGGTATCATCATTTTTGTCAAAAATGATGATGTTTTCAATATAGGTTTCAGCATCCTTTGATGCCGTATAAGAAAAATCATAATCAATTGGCTCGTTATGCTTGTTTTTATGGAGTTTTACAAGATATTTAAAGTTTGTTCCGCTCTGATTTGCCCCTGCATTCTGTAAGTTTTTATAAGAGAGTTTGACAACGGTTTTCTCTTTTGAAGGTATTGTCATGTTAAAAAGAATTTCAGATTTCTTATCATAAAAATTATTTTCATAATACTTTTTTACTTGGGNATTGTCGTTATAAACGGNAAATTTTGCGTCCTTGCCGTTTATCAGNATTTTAAATCCGTATGGAATGGCAATGTCATTTNCGCTTCTTTGGTCTCCCAACGGCGCGCATTCAAATTTCGCAGGAACAGTAATTNCGAAATCCGTTNAGTTTTTTACAACATAATTGATTTCTATNCTGTCTTCCGTGCAGTTAATCGTCTGCGAAATTACAAAAACACCNTCTTTGTCAAAGAGCAAAGATGAAACGTCAAAAGGATTGAGNCCTGATTCTGAATCAAATCCAAAACATGAAAAGATTGCGACGGCACATACCATTAAAAACGTGCATTTTGTTTTAATGCCATACATATATTCCTCCCGATTCACTATTGACCGAATGTATCCAATTGGCGATTCCGGGTTTCCTTACAATCAAGGATTCCTTTTGCGGATTCCGGCTTTCCTTATGGTAAGGAACTGCGCTTTTCGGCTGGGCGGGCTTCCTTATGGTAAGGAATTCTGCTTTTGCCCAAAACGCCTTTCCTTATCGTAAGGAATCGTGATTTTTGCGGAAAATGGCATTCCTTATCATAAGGAACGGCGACTTTTCCGAAAGGCGGGTTTCCTTATCGTAAGGAAACTTGCTTTTGCCGAAAGCGGCATTCCTTATTTTAAGGAATGGATAAGAAAAGACGGCTTTCCTTATCCAAACAACGATTTCCCTCAACCACCTCAGTCTTCTATGTAGGATTCATACTCGTCCTGATTGTACGGAATCCCCAATCCTTCATAATAATAAGTGCTTATTTCTTTTGGCGAAACGCCGTAATACTTTTTATACGCTTCCAAGCCTTCTTTAAACAAACCAAACTTGCCTTTTGGAAAATATACATTGACTTTCTTCCGACTCTTTTTCAGGGGTATGGAGATTTTGTAAAAATCCGCCGCATCGAATTCATAAAAATGAATCACGGAAAAACTATATTTGATGTTTTTCTTGATATACGATATGTCCACATCATTGGAAAAATCATCAGAGCATTCCGGATAGTTGTCCTTTATCCAATCGGAATTATTTATCAATGAAGCGATGGCACTAAAATCTTCGTCGNCGAGTTTTTCAGGCTTTTTATTCTTTAATTTTCGTTCATTTAAAACTTTATATTGTCCGTGATTCGGATAATCCCTGATATCTTCACCATATTCTTTCCGTCCTTCAAATTCATAGAACTGGGTAAAAAACACAACCTTCACAAAAATAAAAGACAGCAGAACGACGAAGCAATATCGCACGCGCTTTGTTTTTTGAAATATCTGTTTTGCCAAAAAGAAATGCGAAAAGGCGATGGGCGAAATGAGCAGGCTTACATAAAGCTTCCAGCCGATTTTATAAAGACTGTAATGACGGNCGATCATCACATACCAAAAAAGAAGCAGCGCCAATTGAAAAAGAGACAAGAATATAAATTGCTTTTCCCTTTTTACAAAGAATGTTACAAGAATGAAAATGAATGACAGTATGCCCAATCCCAAATTTATCACATAAACATATTTGCCGTCTATCGGCATGAAAAGGCTTGCCAAAACCGCAGCCAGAAAAAAGGAATTCACTCCGAAAAGGATTTTGTTTTTCATATTATAACTCCCCGCCCGCGCGGTGCTTGCGCACGAGCAGGTACAGGGCGGTCAGCTCGCTGCGCAGGCGGCGGATTTCAGTGAGGGTGGCGGCGTGCGCGTCGTAGTGGGACATTTCGGCAATCAGCTGGCTGCGCGCGCCTTCTATCGTGAATTTTTTCTGGCAGATGAGGTATTTGAGGCGCAGGATCAGGTCAAGGTCGCGGTCGGTGTAGGCGCGGCGGCCGCCGATGTCTTTGCGCGGGGCAAAGCCGGGGATGACGCTTTCCCAGTAGCGCAGGATATGCGCCTTGATGCCGGTGATTTTCTCCACGTCGCCGATTGAAAAGGTCGCCACGCTAATCAGTCTCCCGATTGCGCTGTTCCCAGCGGGTGCGGCTCGCTTTCAGTTCAAGGCGCACCGGGATCTGGTCGAATCCCAAATCCTCGCGGATACGGTTCTTGAGGTACGCCACGTAGCGGTCGGGCACTTTGTCGGGGCTGGTCGCAAAAATGACGAAACTCACCGGGTTCGTGCCGGTCTGCGTCATGTAGCGGATTTTGAAGCGCGCCGCCTTGCTCGCCGGCGGCGGATAGCGCAACAGCCAGTCTTTGAGCGCGTTGTTGAGCGCGGCGGTCTCCACGCGGCGCGTCAGCTGTCCGTGCAGCACGATCGCCGTGTTGAGCAAGTCCTTGATGCCTTCGCCCTTGAGCGCGCTCAGCGGCAGGATCGGCGCCCAGTTCATCTGCCCGAACATCGTGCGCGTGTAGTCGGCGGTCTCCCGGAACGCCTTGCGCCCCTGCTCCTGCGTGTCCCATTTGTTCAGCACGAAGATAATGCCGCGCCCGCGCTCGTAGGCGAGCGAGCAGATTTTTTTGTCCTGNTCGGCAAGCCCGTCCTGCGCGTCAATCATCAGGAACACGATGTCGCACTCGTCGAGCGTCTTGATGGCGCGGTTCACGGAATAATANTCCACGTCCGCCTTGACCCGCGCCTTGCGCCGGATGCCCGCCGTATCNACCACGGCAAAATTNCGCCCNCCATAGGTGAACGCGCCCTCCACCACGTCNCGCGTCGTGCCCGCATAATCGGAGACGATCGAATGTTCCGTNTGCGTGAGCCGGTTNGACAGCGTGGATTTTCCCGTGTTCGGCTTGCCCAGAATGGCGACCCGAATCGGGCGGTCTGCCNCCGCNACTTCCTGCACGCGCGANAAATCAAGGCGGCTGACGATTTCCTGTTGCAGTTCGGGGATATGGTCGCCGTGNTCGGCGGAAATGAACAGCACGGTCTTNAAGCCNTATTGCAGGTAGTTCCACGCCACGCTTTCGCCGCGNCCGCCCTCGCATTTGTTCACGGCGGCAATCACTTTGTCCCAGTACGGGCGCAGCAGCGCNATGAATTCCTCGTCCTCGCCCGTCACCGTGCCCGCCTCAAGCAGGAGCANAATCAGGTCGGCCTTTTTGAGCATGGCGAGCGTTTTTTCCACCACNANCTCGTCCATGACGGCTTCCATCGTGCCGATGTCGCGGTCAAGCTTGAACCCGCCGGTGTCCATNAGCTGNACGGGCTTGCCCGCGATGAATGCCTGCGCCTCCACCGGGTCGCGCGTAACGCCGGGCGTGGGCGCGACGATTGCCTGCCGNCTGCCCACAAAATTGTTGAACAGCGTGGACTTTCCCACGTTCGGCCGCCCCGCAATCACGACGAGCGGCAGGTTGCCATAATACGCNTCGCGCGGNAACGCCGCAGNCGCGGGGGCTTCGGNCGGCTCGTCCGCCACAACGTCCTGCGGTATCTGCTGCGAGAAATCGGGTTTTTGCTTGCGCGCCTTTTTCATCTATTCCTCCGTCTGAGGACTAGTGTACCTTACTTTGCGCTTTTAAGGAATAGCACGTCCATGCGCCCCGTGTTGTAGCCGATGATTGCGTCGCAGTCTTTGGTGTTTACGCCGTCCTCGCTTGCCGACCAGCCTTTGTTGCCTTCGGTGTAAACGGTCTCACCGCCGACGACGTAGTTGCCTTTTACCGCAGGAACGACCTGCACATCCCACAATTTCTTTGTGCCCGTATCGCCGCAGTCAACGTCCCGGAGCAGCGCATATTTGACACCGTTTGACGTGCCTTCGCTGTTGAGCCAAGAGACACACGGCGTGTATGTGCTGCCCTCCTTGATGAGCGACAGCGTGCCATACGTACCCGACGTGTCAATCGTCATAATATCCGCACGGTCAAACGTATATGCCGCGCCGTCGGGAGCGTTGCGGCTCTTGAGGTAGCACAGTTTTCCGCTGTTGTCGCGGTACATGATATGCAGATAGTTGTTTCCGTCAATCTTGCATTGGACGTGCGTACCGCCGGAGACGATTCCCGCAAGGCTTTGCCGCGTGAACGTGTCGCGGCCGTTTGAGCCGTTGTACATATCCGGCGTGGCAGTCGAGCTGTAGGCAATGCGCAGCGTTTCGTTGTCCGCGTCAAAGTACACGATGACCGGCTTGCCGCCTGTCGTCACGTCAATGCTTGAGTACGATCCCGCCGCATTGACTTGGGCAGTGCCTTTTGTCACGACGTTTGAATCGCCTTTGTACACGGCAAGACCTGTCGGGGTATAATAATTCCCGTCACTTCCTTTGGGGAATGTGGCATTCCAAGTATATTTCGTCTTACCACTTGAGTATGAGGCGGTCACCGGCTGCAAGAAAATCCTATATTTGGCAGAATCGTCAACATACGAAATCGCAACTGCTTTTGCACCTGTCGTCCAATTACCATTTATTTCAATGGCACTTCCGTTATCAACAATCGTTCCATTTACAGTGGTAAGTGCCTCGACTCCGCCGCCATTGTTTGACCAAATGTATTCAAGGTCGTTGTTCGTCCAATGGTGGATTCTGTCCTGCTCGTCAGATTTGCCGTCAATCAGAATCCAGCCGACAATATCCTTTTGGTTAGCAGTTGGATTACTATTTTTATCATTTACTTTTTGGAACGTATAGCGCAACGCCTTATTGTACGAATCATAATACGCAAAGTGCATATTGTCGCCGTAACGAGCCGTGCGCCCCTGCTTGAACTGGCTGACCTCGCGCCGCATAGACGCGCTGGCAAGCTGATAGCCGGAGGTAAATACTTTACCGTCAAGATCATGATACGGATTACCGTTTATTCTTAAATATTTTTTTGCCCCATCAAAGCTTATACTGTGACCGTTTGTAAAGATGTTATTCAACCCTACGCCCCATACGCCGCCCATTGTTTTCACATCCGCATAGCCCGTGCTGTCCGGCGTGCCGGAACTGCCAACGTTTGCGGGGAAGAAAAGAACACTTACGTCATCACCCGATTTTTGGTCAATCGCGAGTGCCGTCTCTTTGTCGGGTTGGTCATAGCCGATATAAATCGGTTGGCTTGTGGTGTTCAACTTACGCTGCATCTGCACTTGCCCCGATCCCATGAGCGTCCAGGTACTGAAAATATTGCCTTGGTTGTCGGTCGCCATGGTCGGTTCGTGACCGCCGTCTATCTCAAACGGGTGATTTACATCCCACACGCGCAGATAACGGTTGTCGTACAGGATGCAGCCCGCCACGCCGGAAGAGCGTTCCGTACCCGCNCCCGCTTCCTCTTGGTTGTACGGCTCGCTGTTGTTGTTATGCTGATTCAAGTTCGTTATGCCGCCCACCGTAAACGTCAGCTCGCCGGAGTTCGTAAAGCCGCNCACCNTGAATNNNCNATTNGCGGTNNCCNGCGNCGCCGTTACCGCCGNGNTGCCGACTTTGACNGTCGGANTGTNGCCAAGATTGAAGCCCGTNACCAAAAGCGTGTCGCCCACTGCCACCGGGTATTCGCCATAGGTCGAACGATAGGTCGTGCCCGCAACGGAGTTAGTCGTAGCATTACGCGTTATGCCCGTAATGTACGGAACGACATCAAAATATAACTCGGAATTCGTGCCGNGCGCACCGCCCTCGTCGCTTGCTGTAAGCACGAATTGTATATCGTTTGCCGTATAGCCCTGGACTTTTTCGGTGTNCACGGNAAGCGTATACTCAACGGNGTGCCCGTCCTGCTGGGTAAACGATTCTTTGTCAATCGCAAANGTAAATGCACTGTCCGGATTGTTCACTTCCAGCGCACCGTCTTTCAGCGTNGCCACGGTCGTCNTGTTGCCGATANACTTTCCACCGCCACTCATCTGCACGGAAATGGCTTGTATGCGCTTGTTTTCGGTAATCGTNCCGGTAAACGTGACTGTACCCGACAGTTTGGGATCGCGGTCGCGTGTGCCATTATGCGCNGTATTNTTTTTCGCCCCAAAATACTCCTCGGGCAATGAGTCGCTTTGCTCCACGTGGCCNGTCGCCTTGTCCGCCGCAATTTTCGGCAGCCCGACGTTTGGCGCGCGGTCGTCCACAAAGTCATAATACACGGGAATATTCAGCACGGTATACTGGCTGCCAAACTTGGTAATCGTGTCTCCTGATTTCTCGTCGGGTACGCCGGGCGTTGTACCGAGCGTGCTGTCCCACAAGGTAAGGCTCAGATACTGCTCCGTGTCCTTGTCTTTCGTCGATTCGGTGTACGTGCCGTATTTTGATATGGNNGCATTATTATTGNAGAAAAGCGTTTTTGGCAAGAGGATNCCGCGATTCGCCTGTGCCGCAGAATAAGCGACGNTCGTCAAACTGCCCGCCGCCCGCAACGTACTGATTGAGCGATTGTTATCCGTTTCCGGACCGTTTAACGCCGCGCCGCCTGCGGTCAAGTATGCGGTGATGTCGCCGTTGCCACTGCCATAGCCTTCATACGTCGTGTCCGCCGTGTTGCCCACAAATTCCATTGTGATGACCGAATCGTCAGAGACGCGGAACAGTTTGGAGAGGAATGTATGGGTGTCCGCCGAATTGCTCCAGTCGCCGACCGCACCAACCGTGACAATGGCGGTGTCGTCTGCGGAGGCGGTACTTTTCAGTTTGGACAGATACGCATTGTGCTTACGGGTGGAGTCTGTTTCGGTGGTATCTTTCAGGTAGACACTGCCCTCCACAAATTCGCTTTGCTCATACGCGCCGTTGCCGTTCAGGTCGGTGGCAAGGAACACTTTGGTCAGGCGCGGAGTGTTGTTGGCAATCATCACCGGCGTGGTCTGTGTGGCGACGTTTTCTGCCACGTCAAATGCCGCGCATACAATGTCCAGCGGACCGTCTTGCAGCATATCGGAGCAGAACGTCGTTTCCCATGTCCAGGTCGCGCCGCTCTTCTTGACGCTTTCCACCATGCCGTCGCCGTCGTCGTTCGTAATCGTCAGCGTTTTGCTTGACCAAGTACCGCTTTCTGCGGTCGTGTTGTCCACGATGAATGCCAGCGCAAAGAACGCATCCTTAAAATCTGCGCTCACCGCATCTTCAAAGGTGATGGTCGTGCCGCTGACTTCCGTGACCAGCATATACGTGCCGCCAATCTTTGCAAGGCTGCCTTTGCGGATCAGTCCTTTTTCCGCATAATACGAAACAAGCGCGTTCGTAAATGTTTGCGTGTCAGAACGTGTGCCGCCTTTGAGCCAGACACCGTACAAACCGGATGGGTCGTCTTTTTCGCTCGGTCCGACAGCCGCGCCGCCATTCGTTCCGTCCACCGGGGAATTTGAAATCGTCATGGAAACCGCGCCGCCCGCTTTTGGCTGCCAGCCGCCGCCTGAAGCCTGGGGAACGGGCAGCTCAATCGTATTGGTTGCAGAACGCTTGAAGAAGTATGCCAGACGGCTGAACCCGGAGCCAGAATCTTCCGCGGTGGCGGTAACAGTCACGCCATAATTGTTGTTGCGCAGTTTAGTGTTCTTGACGGCAGATCCGCTATTCTTGATGTCGGACAAAAGCTCGCCCATTTTAGGCGCGTCGTTGTCCACGTTCAGCGTAAAGGTCATGCGCGTCGTGTGACTGCCGTTCGTGTCAAAGTCAGGAACTGAAATCGTATATGATGACATGCCGGACACATTGCTCACCGGAATATAATAGGTATAATTATAATGATTGCTAGAGCCTGACACAGCATTACCTTTTTGCTTATACGTATCGCTCTTTGCAGTCGTTACGCCTGTCTTAGAGACAGAAAGGTTGCCGATATCAATACCGCTCGGATCTTCCATGTCGATTTCAATCCACCAGTTGTCATCGTGATTCCGCAGATACATATCCGCCACATAAGGCTTTTCAGAAATCATAGCCGCCGTTCTTGGATCTGTGCCGTCGTACTGCCGCAATGTATAGGCAAGTTTCGGCGCGGCATTGTCAACATTGATATAGACGATTTCTGACCAGTTGCCCATTTTACCAGCCGAATTGATTGCGCATGCACGGATAGCGATACGGTTTATATCATTGTCCTGCTGGGGACTCAATCCATCGTTTTTGTTCAGCGTGACATTCCATGCAGTCGTATTGGTCGCCTTGATGCCCCACCACGGANTGCCTTCTTTTTCCAAACTTTCGCTGTTTGTCAGCGTTACGTTGAGGTCTGCCGCCGCCGAAGCTTTATCGTATACTTTCAAGTCATCGTCGTCTATTGACTTTCCTTCGACCCACGCCTTGCCTTTCGTCCAGTCAACCCTACCGTTATCATCTATAACCGCACCAACCTGCACATACGTCGCCGCCACTTGTACTTCGGAACTCACGATAGTCACGCCGCCCGTCACACGAATCTGTGCGCTGAGCGTGGCAAAATTTTCGCCTTCGTTGTAATCGTTTTCCGACGGATACGAAATCGTCGTGTTCGGCATATCGGCATTCGGGTTGAAGCGCACCGCATAGTCCGNGTAGTCCTTTGTGTTGCCCAAAACGTCGGTCAAACGGAAGTACACGGGAATGCTCCAAATATCCGTTTGACTGCTAATCTTTCCGTCCACCAGATAGCCTTTTTCGCGCCAATAGTCNTCGCTTTTGTTTGCCGCCTTATACTTTTCCACATACGAAAGGAACGTCGGATTCGCCACCGCCGAGTTGCTGCCGCTATAGACAAACGACCATGCAGAAGTCGTTGCCGTAGCGGCAAGGTTTCCGCCATACTCCAGGTTGCCGTTTGCGTCAGGAATAGCAAACTGAACGCCCTTATCTTCTTTGCTTGCAACGCCCGCCGCGCCCTCGTCGGTGGCAAAGCCGCTCACCGTCACCGAACCAATCTGCTCAACGTCGCTTCTCGGCGTTATGCTTTCAATCTTGGGCGCGGCAAAGTCAACCATAAANCTGAATTGNCCGTTGCCCGTAATGCCGCTCTTGTCGTTCGCCGTAACGGCAAGCGTCATTTGCCCGGTCGTGAAGCCGCTCAAATCGGTGACGTTCGATGTCCACTCATAGTCGGTGTCGCTCTTGGCTTTCAGCGAGCCTATGACTTCTTTGCCCGACAGGGTCACTTTCAGCGAATCGATGCCGTTTGCGTCGCTCGCGGTGATGACAAACTTCGCATAGCGGGCTTTTGTGCCGCCAAGCACGGTGCTCGTCTCAACCGGGAGAGAGTCTTTATACGGATCAGTTCCGTTTGCGTCGGCGTATGCGCTCACCACTGCGGAACTGATGACCGGCGACGTGCTGTCTACCGTGTACGCAAGCCCGTTCTTGGCATTGTCTTCTGTTTTTGTCTTTGTGTCCGACTTGAATTGCCAATACGGGCGGTCAAGTTGCGTTGCCGAGNCGTCAGCGTAGAATTCCGTTCCCGCCGCGTCTTTTACGTAAAAATAGAGGTGCTTCGGACCGTCGCCGCGGTCAGATTCTGCGGGGGTATACGTCCATTCGCCGCTCAGCAGATTGAGCGTCGTCGTGCCGTAAGTGGTATGCGTTGCCGTTATCACGCCGCCGCTTTCGTTTGTCGTCCAGCCTGCCGGATTTTTTCCGAGCGGCGTGCTTGCCGCGTAGAATGCCTTGACGGTCTCGCTGTCGCTTGCGTCATCGTCCGTAATCGTGCCGCTCAGCTGCGCCTCGTCGCCGTATTTAAGGACATACGAGCCTTCTTGCGTGCCGTTCTGCAAATTCGTGACTTTTATCACGGGGCGGTCGCTGTTCTGGTCGATTTTGAGCTTAATCGGATACGTGTACGGATTGTTCGCAGGCGTTTCGTTGCCGATGCTGTCGCGTGCCGTAACCGTGAGCGTCAGCTCCCGCTGATCCGTGCCGTCGTACAGTTTCTGCGTGTCCAGCGTCGCCGTCCAAATTCCGTCCTCATTGGTACAATCGGCCGATTCCGTTTTGCCGTTCACTGTGGCGACAAGCGTAATGCGTGTTATTTCGTGGGAGTCGCTCGCCGTTCCCGTAACGGTTATGGTTTTGTTCACCAGGCGTTCGCTGTTGCTGCCGGTCACCGGCGAAATGCCCGTAATCTTCACCTCAGGCGGCTTGCTGTCAATCACCAGTATGGCGATTGTGCGGGTCGTGGCGTTGCCGGCCTTGTCCTTTATCGTGGCGGACACGTTGATCGTGCCGTCAAGGTTCTGCAAGACCGATTTCTCGAACGTGACGGTCATCTGCTTTTTGGTTTCGTCGCCAGACACCGAGGCGGCGGCGAGCGTGTAATCGCTGTTCTTTTGGGCTTCTTTCGTGCCGACCGATATGACGAGCGACGACTCGTCAATGCCGCTTTCGTCTGCGCCGTCAGAGACCGTGAATGCAACCGTAACGTTGTCCGCGCTTGCCGTGAGACTTGCCGGGCGTTGCGTAGTAAAATCGCCCGCCGTCACTTCCTCTATGTTTGGCGCGTTCTGGTCAATCTGCATAGTGATTGTTTTTGCCGCTGACGTGTTGCCCGCGTTGTCGGTGGCGGTAAAGGTGATGCGGCTGCCGTGCTTGATTCCAGAAATCGCCGCCTGAAAGCGCGCCGTGCCCGTCGTTTTGTTCAGTCCGAGCGTATCTGTTTTTTCCGGGTCATTCCCGCTGCTGATACGATAGGTCGCCGTGTCAAAGCCGGTGCCGCGCTCGTTCTCAAAAAAATAGCCGACAAAGGTCAGTTCGTCCGTATTGTACCAGTTCGTCGCGTCGTATTTTCTGCCGCCGACGACAAATGCCGTGTCGTCCTCGTCTTTCCACACGGGCGGCTGGGTATCGACCAGAACGCTTATCTCCGCCGGGTCAAGGCACTCGTTGCCCTCTGCGTCCGTCGCGCTGACAACGATATCGTATTTGTAGTTTTTGCCCGAATCGACTTTTGTATATTCCGCAAATTCCGTNATGTCCAAAGTAAACGGAACGGTTTTGTTTTCGCTTTCGGCGGAGACGNACACGTCTTTCGCAAATTCCTGAATTTTTTGGGCATCGGCATCCATATCGTAGACTTTGACGGTATAAGAAAGCGATGCAATGGCATAGTCGTTCGATGTTGCCGTGCCGGAAATCTTAATCGCATCCGAATCACACACCGCTTGCTTGTATTCCCCGACGCGCACCGTGGGCGGAAAGCCGGTACTCGATCCGAGAAAGCCAAAGACATCATTCGGATACAGCGCGTTGCCGTCGCTGTCCTCGCCGGTCACCATAATGGCATACCAATGCCCGGGCGTAACGGATTCCGGCAACGTTATCGGCCACGAATAGGAATCGACGCTGCCACTCGCATAATCCTCGTTGGACGCGAGCAGTGTTATNCTGCTGTCAGCCTCATCGACCGATCCTTTNTACATAAATGCTTTGAGCGCNTCCTGATATTCGACCGAAACCGTGCCGTCCTCATGCTCTTCATATTNAGCGAACACGTTTTCTTTTTCCGTGCCAAAATCTTTGGCATACACTTTGAATGTTCCCGGNTTCAACGTCGCGTTTTCGTCAAGACCTTTGTTGACAAAAATCGTGGCGGGCAATTTTGCCGGGGCAGAAACGGTTTTGGAAAGATTATAGCCGTTCACCGTGTACGTGGGATTTACCGCCGGATTCAATGAGAACGCAAGGAACGATTTTTCGTTTCCGCCGTCCGCAGACGCTGTTTCGGCATTCCGTTCATTCTTNGCAAGCGTCGTCGCAATGGCTTTTTCCCGCAGGAACGCGCGGACATCATNTTGNATGCTGTCATCCAGNTTCGTGTACGTGCCGTTCAGAATCTGCATCAGTTCCGTGGCAGAAAGCCCCAGCTTCATTCCCGAATTTTCGCGCATCAGTTCCTCGTACACGTCATCATGCAGATACACGACCGACGTTCCGTTGCCTTCTTTTGCCGCGACAAGACTTTCGTCCGCAAGGTTTTCGTCAGGATCCTGATAGCGTTTGGCATTGTCGGCAATGGTAACGGCACAGCGATATTTTTTAGTGCCGCCGTCCTTGTTTTCGCCATAGATGTTTTTGTACCGCAAGCCACGTTCGTCCGACGCACCGAATTGCAGTACCGTCACGTCCGTGCCGCCCGCCGTCGGAACGTCCTCAATTGTAAACGGCTCGCTATCAGTAGAAGCGCAGATAGTGCCTTCTTCGTCGGCAATGGTGAGTGCCATTTTGCCGATTGTGTGCATATCGGCAATCGTTCCCGTAACTTTGAACGTCGTGCCGTATGCGGTCGGGTTTTTCAGGTCAGTCGTAGCGGGGCTGCGCAAGATAACGAGCGGCGGCGTGTTGTCAATCTCAAACGTGCGCTGAGTCGAGCCGGAAGTACGCCCCGCGCTATCGCGCGCGACCACGCTTATTTCATATTTGCCGTCGGGCAGCTGCCAGCCGCCGGCGGTTTCGTCGTATTTGTTTATCGTTACGTTCCACTTTTTTTCTTTCGCATTGATGGCGACGCTATCCGATGGATAGGTCTGCTTGGTGTCAACGTTCGTAATCGTCACCGCTATTGCCGAAACGCCCACATCGTCATCACATATTCCGGCAAACACGAANGAATCGCGCACAATGGCAGANGCNGGAGGATACAGAATGTCAATCGTCGGGGCGGAAACGTCAACCTGACCGCCCAGACCGCTGTCATCGCCACAGGAAATAAGCGCGGCAACCAGCATATACGTAGCCGCAAACATACGGAGACTCTTCAAAATCGTTTTCTGCATACAACCTCCAAACAGACCCCTGCACAAGAACACGCATTGCGTCGCGCGCCGCTATTACTACCAACGCGCCCGTCAGAACACGTTTACCCGCAGACCGAACGAAATTTGCGGAGCGAACACGCGCGCCGCAACATCGGACGGCAAGAACCAGAACTGACCTTCGGTATAGAACGACATCGTTCTGAACATCTTCTGCTTTGCGAACGTCACGCGCGGGAATTCAAGCTGAACCAACGCCGCGCTCAAAATCATCGGCTCTTTGCCCGGAATATCGGAATTGTTGAAGCGTGAGAAATTCGCGCCCACCGCCACATTCAGGCTGAGCCATTCCCAGTCAGGACCGAACAGGTAACGGAACGGCAAATAATACACGTTCGCGAGCAGTTTGATTCCTAACACGCTGTTTCCGCCGTACCGTCCCTGCGTTGACGAAAAGAGCGAACGCTGCGATTCGGTGAACTGTCCCCACTGCACTTGCAGTTTTACGTTGTCGTCAAAGAACGTCAGCCCCATGCCGATGTTGAACAACGTCGCGCCCCAGAACTGCCAGTCAAAATACAGGCCGCGGATAAATTGGGGAACTTCGTACCACGCCTTGTCGCCTTTCCGCAGGTACAGCCTCACGTCTTTGAGCGCAACGTCGTCATTGGTCAGCCCGCTGAACACCAGCTCCTGATTGTACCGTCCGCCCGCGCCCGGAGAAATCAGCTTGATAGTCGGCGGCGTGTTGTCAACCTGCACGATCGTGCGCGTGATTGCCATTTCGCCGTTTTTCATCGTGGCGCGCAAAAGCAGGAAATGGTAGCCTTCCGCAATGTCCTTGTTCTCAATGCGGTAACGCCATTTGCCGTTGGAAGAAATCTGCTTGAATGTCTTGCCGTTGTCCAAGCTCAGCTCCACTTTCTGCACGGACTTNGCTTCCACAAGTGCCTTTGCCTCTTTCGTCGNGCCTTTCATTTTTGCCGCGACCAGNTCGTCCTCGGGAATCGTGTANCCCGCNTCGCCGCGCAAGTACGGACGTTCGACCGCAAAATCGCCGTAGGTAAAATTGTCAATCGTCACCCACGGGCCGAACGACGTGTAATGCAAATACTGCTCAGGAGAGACGATAGTCGTCGCGTCCGAAAGCAGCGCACGAACGCGCACCGTGTGCTGCCCTTCGCTGATAAGGTCGGGACGCAGCTGGAATTTATAGTACCCCGCGCTGCTCAATTCCGTTTCGGCAGTCTCCTTGCCGTCCACGTACAGAACCAGTTTGTCAATGCCAATCTCGCTCGTCGCCGTGCCGTAAATGTTGAACACGCCGCGCACGGATTCGCCGTTCAGCGGATAGAGCAGGTCAACTTTTGCCTTGGGCGCATGTTTGTCCAGCGTGATGTTGCGGCTCACGCGCGTGATGTTCTCCGCCGCGTCCATGCCGACCAGCTCGATATTATAGAAGCCGTTTTCCAGCGCGGAAAGGTCGAGCACCTGCGTGATAATCGTGCTCACTTCCAAATCGGTGCGGGCAAGCGCGCTGCTCACCGTCTTGCCGTCAAGGCTGCGGATAGCAATGTGCAAATCAGTCAGCGCGATATTGTCCGTCGTCTGCCCGCTGAAAAATACGTTGCCCGTGCTGATACTGCCGTCAAGCGGCAATTCCAGCTGAATGTCGGGACTGGTGTTGTCGATGTTAATCAGCGTTGAGTACAAGCCTTCGATGTCGTACCAGTCGAGGATTTTTAGGAACACGACGTGCGTGCCGTCCTGCACGACGTGCGTGTCGAACGTGTATTCCCACGGCGTGTCGATGCACTCGTGCCCAAAATTGCCGACCGCCTCGTTGTACGAGTTGCCGTTATCAATAGAAATATAGACCGCTTTAATGCCGTTCTTGTCGGTCGCCCGCCCGTTGATAGTCACCAAATCCTTGACCGTCTCCGTAATGGGCGGCGCAAGCACCTGTCCTTTCGGCTCTTCCAGCGAAATGCGGAAATTGCGCACGTATTCATGCCCTTTTACGCCGTTGACATCTTCCGCGTACACCGTCACGGAATGCTCGTTGTCGGTCATCGTCTCAAGCGGAACGTCAATCGAAAAACTCGTGCCGTAGTCGGGCAGCGCACGGAACGGCTGGTCATCGATTTTGTACCATAATTTGCTCGGTCCGTCGTCGTCAACAATCACGCCCGAAATCGTAAAGTCCCGCGTGATGATGGCGTTTTCTTCGGGCAGATTCACTTCCGCAACCGGCAGGTCGCTTTCTTGGTCGATGATAAAATCCCATGAGCGGATTGCCGTCTCGTTGCCCGCGCCGTCGCGGAACGTAAAGGACATCAGATCATGGATCGGCTTGTCCTGCGTGCCCACCTGCGTGTGGATAACCGGATCAAGCGGAATGGCAAGCGGATTCACGGAAACGCCCGCAGGCGGCGCACGGTATTCCACCGCCGCAACGCGCCCGCCGTCCTTCACGCTGAACGCAATCGTATTTTCGCCGTTCACGATGTCGTCCGCGCACGGGACAAGTACTTTGACTTCCGGCGGAACGGTATCTTTTTGAACCGCCGTACCAACGCGGCGAACCCGGCCGGCACTGTCGGTGGCGCGCACGTCAAGTTTTATCAGGCCGTCCGCCTCGGCGGCAATGTCCACTTGCGCCACATACGAATCCGATGACGATCCGTGACGGGTAAAGGCNGTCCAGTTTTCGCCGCCGTCAATCGACCATTCCACTTTNTCAATGCCGCTTTCATCGGTGGCGCGCACGTCAAGCGCNATGCTGTTCTGCACCCATTGGTGCGCCGCCGGAGACGNAATCGTNACATCGGGCAACTGTGCGTCAAAAAGCAAATTCACCGGCTCGGAAAGATACTCAACGCCCTGCCCGTCACGCAGGCGCAGCGTCACGTTGCGGTAAAAACCGTCGCGTGTTGCCGCGACCGCAATATTGTTGCCGTCCGCAATAACGTTCAGATTTGCAGACGCNGAGACAAACGACGCGGTAACGGGCANCGGCATATTCGCNTAGCCGCCGAACNTCGTGCCGCGCGCAAGCGAATAGCCGTTCAATTCCTCGTTNAAAAGGGCGTTTTCCTGCGGAAGCCAGTAGAATTTGCGGGCTTCGTCAATNCTNTCCGCGTCGTGCGGACGGACAACGTTAATCGTGCCNTGATATGAGCCAGAACCTTTCTGAGTGTCAGCAATGACTTTTACGGTCGTGACGCGGGAAGGAAGATTTTCAAGCGGAATGGTCGCCTCAAAATGCTTTTCGTCGAGTGCCGTTATGTTCGTTGCCTTGCCTGCCGACGTTACTTTGCCGCCCGGCGCGGCTTCCCCGGAAATCTCATAGAAAACCGCCGTAACGGGATATTCGGACGTAATGGCAGCGANTAACTGTTTACCCCCCCCCTCTTGCACTGANGCACCANGTTCCAGTTCAACGTTCATGCCGCTCGCATACGGCNCTCCGCCCACGGACTGCAACGAAACGGACACGCCGCCTTCTTTCCGCGCGGTATATTTTGAGCTGTACGATTTGCCCTGCGCCGTCTTGCCGCTGACTGTCAGCTCATGTACGCCCGGCAACAAGTCGTCGCGNCTGAACACGCCGCACACCCGATCCACTTCGCCCTGATACGTGGTCGTGTAATAGACATCAACGCCGTCAAACCAGCTGACGACCGGCGGATTCGCCACCGCCTTTTTTACGCCGTCCAACGCCAATGCCGGCAGGTCCGGGAGTTTCCGCACGAACACGGCATCCGCGCCCTGCNTGCCGTTTTCCGCAACGACTTCGATGACATACAGCCCGCGCACAAAATGATANGGCTCAACGTCAAACGAAAACGCGCCGTCCTTCACGCTCACCGTGTTGATGCCCGCGAACGAGACCGGCAGCGTGTCCACGTCCATAACGATGTCGCCCGACACCTGCGCGTTCGCCCGCAGAATCCGGTAGCCAAACCGGGTGAGCGGCACGTCCGACTGCACCGTGCCNGAAATGTGTATCGCGCTATTGCCGTCATACGGGCGGTTATGATCCGCNTCATCAATCTTGACGATTGGCGCAGGATTGTCCGAATGAAAAACCAGCGGACGGCTGTCGTAGGAAACGCCCTGATCAGTCGTAACGCGGACGCGCACCGGGGCAGACGTACCCGCGACATCCGTNCCATGCAGGACGATACTGTTGCCGTTCAGTTCCGCCGTGGCAAACGGCGTGGGCGGAATCAGCTGCACCGATTGCGCCGTNCCGCCGACAAAATACCCGGAAGCACAAATCCCCGCGCCATGATTGATAATGTCGCCNGCGTCGCTCACGCAGCTGTCGCTGAAAATGACTTCCGGCTTGTCCGTGTAGGCNCGGGTCAAATTCTTCATGTGCAGCACGGTTTTCTGCTCGACCGTGCGGTCGTATAGATCGGTTGCGACGACGGACACGCGCACCACTCCCCACGGCGCATTGTCCAGCGGAACGCTCGCAAAGAACGATTTGGGCGCGCCGCCCGGCAACGTGATGTCCGTCTCTTCCACGCCCTTGTCGCCCCATTCAAATTTATAGGNCAGCCGCTTCAAGCCCGCNTCGGAAACAATGTTCGTCTCCAAAAANGGATGCGCCTCNGGGTTGACCAGCAGCCCGTTCTCCGCGCGCTGTGTGCCCGCATCCGTGCGAATCTGCGGAACCTCAAAAGCAGGGGTATTCCCGCGCACATGAAACGTGACGCTCACCGGATCACCGACAACGCCATACGAATCAATCGCATACGCCGTCACCGTGTGTGCGCCGCCGTCCAAATCAAGCTCCGGGGAAAGCACATTATAGAACACGCCCTGNGCCTTAATGACATGCTCGCGCCCGCCGTCCAGACTGTACATGACCGTCGCCACGCCGTCATCGTCGGAGGCAATGCCGCGCACNTACACCGTACCCGCCTCGCCGTCAACGACCGCATCCGGTGCGGGATAGTCAATGACGACGACCGGCTTGTCGTCCTCTTGGTTGAGCGGAATCGTCTGCTTTGCCGTGACCACGTTGCCCACCACGTCAGTCGCCGTAACCGAAAATTCTATCGACTTTTCCTTGCTGCCCGTCGTGTCAACTTCNTTGTAAAAATACGGGTTGCCNGGAACGCGCTCAAATTCGCCCGTCTCNTNGCCCAGCTTCCANGTGATGCGCTNCACNCCCGTCGAATCCTTTGCGTAGCCCACAATGGCGAATTTGCCGTTCATCACTTNGTCGCGTTCCGGGGAGACAATGCGCACGTCAGGCGCGGCGTTGTCNATGAGATACAGGAACGAATAGACGCTTGNAGAACCCATTAAGTCGGTNGCCTTGAACCAGCAGACATTCGGGCCGTCTTTCAGCGTGCGCGTGTCAATCGGAATGCTGAACGAGGCGACTTTCGTNTTNTTGTTGACGNGCAGTTTTGCGTTNGANAANGTCTNGCCGTTATCAATAGAATAGCGCAGCGAATCCATGCCGTTGCCGTCAAACACCGTGCCTTTTAACGTAATCTTTCCCGAAACGAGCGCGCCAAGCCCGTAATTCGTCACCTCGGTAACGGGCTGCCGCCGATCCAAATTCCANGTGACCGANACNGAACGNCCGCGCAGGCCGTTGCAGTCCGTGCCGTACACCTCAATCGTATGCGGNCCTTCGTCNAGTTCNGTGGTGTCNANATAATANGACCAGAAATCCTTGCCCTGCGCCANCNGGGGATGTTCCCGGTCGCCGTCAAAAATCANCTCGACCTTTTCCACGGCATCGTCGTCAAAACACGTGCCCACGATGTTCAGGTTGCCGGGAATNCGCATATTNGCNGCGGGATTCGTAATGCCCACGACCGGCAANTCCGATTCGGGGTCTACCCAAATATTGTACGGNCCGCCGAGCGTCTGGTTTCCGCCGTGGTCATCAACTTCAACGAGGATATTATACTTGCCTTCTTTTTTGTCGTTCAGGTCGAACGTCTCGCGCCAGCTNCGNTCCTGATTGACCGAACGTTCCGTAATGCCATTCTTGCCGCGCGCAAAAAACAGGGTCGAAANTGAAAACAAGATAGACACAGCAACGATATANTTTCTCATGCGTTACCCTTGCATTAAAAATGCCGTCTCCTTTGNAATTTTAAGNCANCTTTTTCCGTTTGTCAAATTTTCTNCTNTACGTNANTNTATNTTTCGGCAGAATTTGCAGAATTCANCANGACGAATTATAATTATTGAAGATAAAGGAGCANANNNATGNACGAAAAGATTNCCGCGTTGCAGCGGATGATTGACGAAAGCAGNCGCATCGTGTTTTTTGGNGGGGCGGGCGTTTCCACGGAAAGCGGNATNCCGGATTTNCGCAGCGTNGACGGNCTGTANCAGCAGAAATGGCGNTATCCGCCCGAAACGATTATCAGCCGCAGTTTTTTTGACGCGAACCCCGCCGAATTCTACCGCTTTTACCGCGAAAAACTGATTGTGACGGGNGTACAGCCCAACGCCGCGCACCGCAAGCTTGCCGAACTGGAGCNGGCGGGCAAACTGACCGCCATTGTGACNCAGAACATNGACGGACTGCANCAGGCGGCGGGAAGCAAAACCGTGTACGAACTGCACGGCAGCACNCTNCGGAATTTCTGCACCTGCTGCGGCANATNNTANGGCATCGACGNAATCGCCGCAAGCAAGGACGCTCCCGACNGCATTCCGCGCTGCCCCGACGACAACGCAATCATCAAGCCCGATGTCGTCCTNTATGAGGAAGGNNTGGACGACGCGACCGTCANCGGNGCNATCGCGGCAATCAGCGCGGCGGACATGCTGATNATCGGNGGCACGTCGCTCGTCGTCTACCCGGCGGCNGGGCTNATCCGCTATTTCCGCGGCAANCGGCTCGTGCTGATAAACAAAAGCGNGACNCCCGCAGACGCAAACGCCGATTTAGTCATCCACGACAGNATCGGCGCAGTGCTCGGGGCAATCACCGTGCGATAACGCCCGGCGGCAANCNATATTCNGAAATCCGCTTTTCCACAAAAAACACGGTAAAAACATATCTTTTTTCACAAAAGCCCTTGACAAAAACGAAATGGGGGGGGGTAAAATGACCCTACATTTTTCCGTCTCTGTCTGTGCGGAAACCATTTTTGAGGAGGTCTTTTAATGAAAAGGACTTTGTTGCGGCGGGGCGCGATTATTGCCGCCTGTGCCGCTGTTTTTGTGTTGGGCTCCTGCGGCGAAACCGAATTCGACGGTCGCCAGGACACCGTGTATTCGCTCGAAACACCGAGCGTGAGTGCCAAAGCGTATCCGGGCGTGAACGTCGTGTCATGGAAACCCGTGACGGGCGCAAGCGGCTACAAGGTCACGGTGTACGAAGAAAACGTGTTCAAGCGCGATATTACTGAAGAACTTTCAGATGACGGCTGTGCCTATGCCGACACAAAACTGACGAACGGCAAGACGTACACCTACTCTGTCGAGGCGACAAGCACCACAAATCCGGGAACTATGCGGGAAGTGTACGCCACGAACAGCCGCGGCGAGGCTTCTGTGAAAGCAATCGTTCCCCCGGCAGGCACAAAATCGCTCGAACTCCCGGCATACGAAGGCGGCTACGACGGCACGAACACGAAAACCGTTTCCGAAAGCGACAATTGGGTCGTCAAGCCGGGCAACATCACGGTCGCCGTCGCGGACGGAAC
>JAAVAM010000011.1 GCA_014804085.1 Treponema sp.
GGAGACGTTCGTCACGGCAAAGTTGCCTTTCGTGAGCGTTCCCGTTTTGTCAAAGACGAACGTATTCGCCCGACTGAACTTCTCAAGATAGTTCGAGCCTTTGACCAGAATGCCGTACCGTGAAGCCGCGCCGATTCCCGCAAAGAACGACAGCGGAATGGAAATGACGAGCGCGCACGGGCAGGACACGACCAAGAAACTCAACGCACGATACACCCATGTTGACCAGTCCGCTGTCAACACACCAGGAACAACCGCAAGCAACACTGCCACGGCAACCACCGTAGGCGTATAATACTTTGCAAATGTGGTGATGAAGTTTTCCGCCTTTGACTTCTGGCTTGCGGCATTCTCAACAAGGTCAAGGATCTTTGAAACGGTGGAATCGTAAAACGCCTTTGTCACCCGCACTTCAATCTGCGACGTTAGGTTCACGCAACCGCTGATAACCTCACTGCCTGCCGCAACATCACGGGGCAAACTCTCGCCCGTCAACGCCTTGGTGTCAAGCGTCGTCTCTCCTTTTACGACAACGCCGTCCAACGGCACTTTTTCGCCCGGATTGATGAGGATTATGTCGCCAATCTTAACTTCGCCCGGATCGACCTGCACAAATTTCCCGTCACGCCTTACGTTCGCGTAGTCGGGACGAATGTCCATGAGCGCAGAAATCGACTTACGCGACTTGCCCGTGGCATAGGACTGAAACCATTCGCCCACCTGATAGAACAGCAGCACGGCGCACGCTTCGTCAAAGCCTTCAATTTCAAGCCCCGCAACGCCTCGGTATATGCCGAGCGCGAACGCGCCGAGCGTGGCAACGCACATCAGAAAATTCTCGTCGAATATTTGTCCGTGCGATATGTTGCGAATCGCCTTCCACAGCACGTCGTACCCGATTACAAAATACACAATCAAATACAGCGCAAAAGGAAACAGCCAACCGCGACTGCCACCGAACACGCCGTCCAACCCAACGACCGCATCGGCGGCAAAAACAATGGCGAACAGGCCGAGCGCGATAAGTATGCGAATAAGGTTTCTCCGTTCTTTCCGGCTCATTGTCGCTTTTTTCATAATGCCTACTCCTACTGATTAAAGGATAATTCTGCAATCGGGTTCAACTTTCTTGCAGGTTTTGACCACCTCTTTCATAATGTCGTCAAACCGTGCGTCGTCCGCCTCAATGTTCAGTTTCTGAGACATAAAGCTCACGGTCGCAGAAGTCACGCCGTCAATCTTGGCGATTGCACTTTCCATTTTTGCCGCGCAGTTTGCGCAGTCCAAATCTTCCAACTTGAATACCTTTCTCATACCATGCCTCCAAAAAATTGTATCGTTTTATGATCTTCCTGCTCCCGCAGTATAGATTCCTTTTTTATTGAACAATTATATCATTGAGTAATTGTTCAAATATTATCTCATAAAAAGCAGGGACTTGCCCTGCATTTTATGAGGCGGCTACTCGTTGACGTGCGTCAAGCCAGCCTCCAAAATCTTGGTAACGTGGTCATCGTCCAGCGAATACGTTACTTCCTTGCCTTCCTTCGTGCCTTTTACCAGCTTTGCCGTGCGCAGGACACGCAACTGGTGCGAAACCGCAGAGACGCTCATCTCTAAAATGTCCGCCAGCTCACCGACATACAGGTCCTTTATCTGCAAACATTGCAAAATCTTTGCCCGCGTCGGGTCGCCGAACACTTTGAACAGCTCCGCAAGACTATAGATA
This sequence comes from Treponema sp., assembly GCA_014804085.1. Lineage (GTDB taxonomy): Bacteria > Spirochaetota > Spirochaetia > Treponematales > Treponemataceae > Treponema_D. Next base: position 1,730 of record JAAVAM010000011.1, read on the forward strand.
ACATCGTCCGCGGACAGCCGNTCCCGTATGTTCCGAGCGGCGGCCGCCTTTTTCTCCTCATCGCCTGCCATGAAAGTCTCCGTCAATTGAACAATTCTTCAACTGTTCAATCTGATGATACGCCGACTTTNCCGCCCTGTCAAGCGTTTTTTTGCTGTTTTCCGGCANAAAACGGGTATTTTTTTTGTTTTTTGTGCGATACTAAGTAATCACATGAACAGGAGGCTNCCTATGAAAAAACTGATAGCCACCGCCNNNTGCGCGTGCGGNATNNTGCTGCTGTNCNGNANGACNNCAAAAACTGATTTCCGCACGCTGCTCGGCACGATGCGCANTCCCGCGTTCGCCCTGGAAAAAGCGTTCCCAAAATTCGGCATTCAGACCGCAACGCCCGTCCCTGCCGACCGGCTGGCAGTCATCGATTATATCCTNAAACACACGTATGAAAACAGCATCCACAATATGCGCACGGAGACGAAAAACACCGTCTACGTCACNAAAGACGGCAAGGAATTGGTGTATGACGCGGACGGAAATCTCGTGACGGACTACAACCGNGGCACGTACAACTACGCTCCCTACGAAAAGCCNGTGGACAAATTCCTGCTCGANTTCCTGCCCTGGCTCCTNCTCGGTGTNTCTCGGGACGANCCGACCTCGTTCAATGAGCGGCTGTACTATTACTGCCTGGATTTGAACTGGGGAATCCAACGATTTATCTTCCTTGACGATAAAAGCGAACTGGAACCGCTCGCGTATGANGACCTGACCGACAAAGANAAAATGGTNTACCAGCTGTTCTCCTATCTGCTCTTCAACGAATCCTATGCAATCCGCCTGGAAGACGATACCATTCCCCGGCTGCGGGAAGACGGAGATTTCTACTGGNCGTATGTTTCCCAGATTACGCAAGCCGTCGGCTTGCAGAACGACTGAAAACGNNGNGAATGCTTCCTGCGGCGCGCGCATGTTGCNGTNGNNGTCCGTGTGTTTCTCAGTGAGAAACAATGTGTTTCACGGTNAGAAACAGTTTGTTTNNCAGTATGAAACAGAGTGTTTTNCACNGTGAAACGTGCCGTTCACGCCGTAAAACACCTCATTCCGCACGNAAAACACACGGAGCAGGAAAAAGAAAAACGATATATNTCAATGGAAATCCTACAGATTTAATATCGACATCGTATGCCTTGTCAATCAGAATGTACGGCAAGGCATATTGTNTGCACAGCCGCATGCTTNTTTCGTTGTCCTTGATCAGTCCGTCNCGGGTNAAATCNCCGTGCACGAGCCGGTGCTCGACGGCGTGTTCATACTCCAAAATGTCTGAGAAATGGNTCAGAATGTAGTCCCGGCTCATTATNAGGCAGTAGTANGTTATGTCAGNCAAATACGCNTNGCCNAAATCTTTCTGCCAGTCAAACGGTATGTAACAGCCTTCCACGATAAGATTCTGTCCGTTTTCTATCGCNGTCTTTATGATTTCTGCAACAATCGACCACAGATACGGCNTCAGCNGGTCGTCNTCGTCGGCTTTTATCGTCGTCTGTCCGCTCCTGATCAAGCCCATTTTCAGATGGTCAATGGACAGNTAGGGAAACGCATATCTTTCCAGCAGTTTCTGTGCAAGAACCGTCTTTCCCGTGTGTGTCGCGCCCGCAATCAGCACTATCATACGCCCTCTCTTTCAGTGAATCGCTGAACGCCTTTAAGTCCGCTTTTGTCGCTTNGGAAAGGCNGTCGANTNNCNNGNNNTGCGNCGCGCCNGCCAGCGCGTACANATGCACCAAACACACCTGCGGATATTTNTCTTTCAGCCGGAGAAACGCCGCTTTCGCACCGACCTCAGCCAGCGTTTCGGCGCAGTCGATTCCCACGGCACTCAGCTTGCNCGCCATTTCACTGCCGATGTTCGGCANCGTAGTCAAATTTGCCATGCGCTCTGCTCCTCTGTGGCGTGTTCTGCTCACAATTCTCCACCAACGCCTTTGAATTTTTCGACAAGCGCGACTATNTTTTGAAANACGGTCTGCTTTTTNGTCAAATAATTCGGGTTCAAAGGACTCATCTTGGGNAGNANTGCNTTCAATTCCGTGCCGTTTTCGCTGGCGTATTCTTTTTTCAGNGAAATTGCGATGTAGCGTTTTGCGGCTTCTTCGTTTAATTTTTCTTCCGCAATCAGTTCGCTTGCTTCGTGCCGCAGTTCTTTCTGCGCATATTTGAAAAAGTCGTCAATGAGNCTCGCGTTGTCGGCGATTTCATCGAGGTTCGTTTTNTTGATGAAGTCNATGACCAAAGACTCTTTNGCCCTGTTGTCAATGCTTGAGCGGATAAGNCGGCGGATGTCTTCCACCAACGCTTTTTTGTCCTGCTTTTTCTTGTTGTTTTCAAAAATCAATGCGAGGATNTAGTCAAGGTTNATTTCCTGCGATTTNAGAAGGTCAACTTCAAAAACAATGTCGTCCCAATTGAGTTTCAGGGCATCTTTTTTGTCCGCCGCTTTCTCTCTGCGAANCCACTCGCGTATGTCGTTATACGTTGAGCGGTAGTCCTGAATTTCTCGGACGGTCGGAATCGTGATGCCTTGCATTGANGCTATGTCTTCGTCNTCAAGATAATATTTCGCCTTGAACGNTTCCACCGCCTGCGGATCNGACATATCAATATNCTGCAACGCNTGAAGCCCCGCAAATTCATCATAATTCTGAAGNATNTTTTCTATCCGCANNTATTCGCCGAAAATCTCCACAAAATCGCGCTTATCGCTTTCCTTTGTGATTTCGGACGGATNGGGAAATTTTTCTTTCAGTTCNTTGANGANTTCAAGATAGCCGCGACAGGACGCGCCAGTCGCTTTGTCAGTGAAGCCGTTCATATATTCGTTGTAGCTTTTTTCAAGAATCACATTGGCTTTGTTTTTGTCTCCGAACAAAGTGATGGCATCAACGGTGGCTTGCTCCAAATCCCTGAACGTGACGATGTTTCCGAATGTTTTTGTCGTGTCGTAAATGCGGTTCGTCCGCGAATANGCNTGAATNAGTCCATGGTAGCGCAAGTTCTTGTCAACGAACAGCGTGTTCAGCCTTGGAGCGTCAAAGCCGGTGAGGAACATTCCCACGACAATCAGNANGTCTATTTCTTGATTTTTGACGCGNTTNGACAAATNTNNATAATANTTNTGNAATTCCTTTGAGTCCGTGCTGAAGTTTGTCTTGAACAATTTGTTGTAGTCGTCAATAGCGGCGTTCAAAAATTCTTTTGAACTGATTTCCATCGCGTCAGTCTCAAAGCTTTCATCCTGAATTTCTCCGACGGCGTTCTGCTCTTCGTTTGCGGCAAACGAAAATATCGTGGCGACTTTCAGCGGCTTTTCGGAATTTTTTTGCAACGTCTTGAATTCTTCATAATACAGTTTTGCGGCTTCCACGCTGCTCACGGCGAACATAGCGTTGAAGCCGTGGTTGTTGTCCAAAAGTCGATGCGTTTTTTGGTGGAATTTGTCCAGTATGTACTGTGTTATTTCTTTTATGCGTTCGGGATGAAGTAACGCCTCTTTGTTTTCTGCAGCAGAAAGTTTTTTCTCGTCCTGTTCCGATTCGATTTTCTTAAAGCGCGGGCGGACATCGTTGTAATCGACTTTGAATTTCAGGACTTTCTCGTCGCGGATGGCATCAGTAATCACATACGAATGCAGTTCCCTGCCGAATACGGAAGCCGTCGTTTCTGAGCCAAGCGCATTTTCAGGAAATATGGGCGTTCCCGTAAATCCGAACTGATAGTAAAACTTGAATTTCTTTTTTATGTTTTTCTGCGCCTCGCCAAACTGGGAGCGGTGNCATTCGTCAAAAATAAAGACAACCTGCTTCTGATAAATCGGCATGCTGCNTTCTGATTTGATAAGGTTGTTGAGCTTTTGAATGGTGGTGACGATAATCCTGTCGTCGTCTTTTTCGATGTTGCGNTTCAGTGCTGCGGTGCTTGTCGAGCCGTTCACGCTGTCGGGAGAAAAACGCCGATACTCTTTCATTGTCTGATAGTCNAGGTCTTTTCGGTCAACNACAAAAAACACTTTGTCTATAAAATCAAGNTGCGTCACAAGNTGCGCCGCCTTNAANCTGGTGAGCGTCTTGCCCGANCCNGTNGTNTGCCAGATATAGCCGCCGCTTTCGCTNTTGCTCCANTTTTTNGNCCAATACGAACTTNTTATTTTCCATAGTAGACGCTCNGTCGCNGCAATCTGNTACGGNCGCATCACNAGGAGCGTGTCGGTCGTGTCAAATACNGANTACGTNAAAAGNANGTTAAGGAGCGTGTTNTTNTGGAAGAANGTCGCCGTAAAATCCTTCAAGTCTTTCAAAAGCGTGTTGTCCGACTTTGCCCANTTCATCGTAAAATCNAAGCTGTTTTTNTNNCNNTTTNTCGTGTTCGCAAAATAGCGGCNGTCCGTGCCGTTCGAGATGACNAAAATCTGAAGNTATTTGTACAGNGANTGTTCNGAATTNAAACTTTCCTTGCTGTAGCGGTGTATCTGATTGAACGCTTCCTTGATTGCAACNCCGCGTTTTTTCAGCTCGACGTGGACCAATGGCAAGCCATTCACCAATATGGTAACGTCGTANCGGTTTGCGTGAGTTCCCGTCTGCTCGAACTGCCTGATTACCTGCACTTTGTTCCGCAGCAAATTCTTTTTGTCCACAAGGCAAATGTTCTGAATGTGTCCGTCGTCAAACACAAAGTCAAAAATATGGTCGTCGTGGATTTTCCTCGTTTTGTCCGTGATTGTGTCGCCGGGTTTGTCAAGATAGGTTTCCACGTAGCGATTCCATTCGCTGTCAAGAAAGCGCACATCGTTGAGTTCTTCCAGCCGGGCGCGCACATTGGCAAGCATCGCGGCAGAATTTTTTATGTCCGGAAGATATTCATACCCCTGATTTCGCAAGTCGCCGATAAATTCCCGCTCCAAGTCCGTTTCCGACTGGTAACTGTCGCAGACCATCAGCTCCTTCGTGTATTTGTCCAGCACAATAAAATTCTTGGATTCGGCAACGGCGGTGTAGTCTGTCATAGATACTTCCTATATAGTTTAGTTCTTATTAAATAATACTATTGTATCACATTTTTCAAATTTTTAAAAGCCAGCAGCCTGTCGCCTCGACAGGCTCGGCGAACAACTGGTTCACCAACCTGTTTCTTTTTCGCGCAAATATTCATCGGCAATGAAAGGCGAGCTTTCGCTCCACATACAGCTGTCCGTGTTTTTCAATGCCCTGAAAGTTTTTGATTTATAAAACCGAAAAAGCATTTCGTCAAACGGCTTGGAAAAACGCTCGGAAAGAAGCCTTACGACTTCTTCGATTTTCATGAGAACGTCAATCGTTATGTCTTTGCCGTTGTAAAAATAATGCGGCATTCAAACCTCCCTGTCTTGAATCCAGCGCAAGCATCCCAAAGATTTTTCGGTGTGAAAAGAAATCTGATCATTCACCTTGAAAAAACGCAGCTGCTCAATTGCCTGTTTTGCCGTGTAGATTTCGGAAATATAAAGCGCAATGGTGCGCATGGTGTTGTCGTTTGCGACAGGTCCTTGAACTATATCATACCCATGCGGCGTGCCGCCTTCCATTCTGCATTTCTTTATGAATGCAAGCCATTCTTCGTCCATTTCTTTAAAAATTTTTGTTTTCAGCGCATCGTCAGAATGATATGCATATTCTTTTACAATTTTGCTTTCTGTTCCATAACGAATATATTGATTTTGCGCCCATTTTTCCGCCTGCTCAAAAATGGTTGTCGTGTAAAATCCTTTTCCAAAATCACGCTTGTCTTTTGACTTGGACAAATCAATTTCTGCAAAACGGATACCGGTTCCGTGATATAAAATCATTCTGTTTCTCCCGCTTCGTATCTGGACATGACATCTTCGACAAACTGCACCGTTTCTTCAAGCGGCTGGGTGTGCAATGCGCCATACTCTGCGCGCACAAGGTCGATTATTCGGTGCTTGCTGAATTTCTCATACACTTCTTCTTCCGAAAGATGATGCCTTTCGGCAAATCCTTCAAGTGCGGTTACGACGAGAAGATTCTTATCTTTTTCGGTCTGATCCATGCTCTTTATTATACCACATTTTTCAAATTTTTGAAAGCCAGCAACTTGTCGCGGTAGTATTCGTACTGTTTTTTGCGCGCTTCGATTTCGGCGGGAAGTCCTTCGGAAATGTCCGTCACAAGGCTGTGGAATTTGTCCAAGATTTCTGCTATCCAGCCTTGTATTTCAAGCGGCGGCAGGGGAATGACGATATCCGATAATTTACTTGGTGTCACTTCTATAACCTTCGTTCCGTGCGCGTATTTTTCTTTTTGGGCGAAAAACATTTGCGTATGAAAGTAATAGGCTAAATACTTCGCATTTTGGTTGTGATGTATAATTGCCGTATGTCCGCTGACCGCAACATCTTCTTTTCCCAGCCAAGCCATGCATTTGCACACATCTTCTATATTCTCGCTTGTTACCGCCATTATTATATCGTTAGTGGTCGCTTTTTTCGATTTTTTTGCGACCTCTTCGCTTACAAAAGTAAATGTTTCATTCGCATATAAGCCGTACTTTGTATATATTTGTCCATAATGAATGCATGGTATTCCGTCGGATGCAAAATCTTTCTTTTGAAAGTTGCCACCGCGTGTTATAGTCGCAATCTCACCGAGCGGAAGCCATTGCACTATTTTCTCTAACAGATAATACCCCCCCCCTACATCTTTGAAGTCAAGCAGCTTGTCGCGGTAGTATTCGTACTGCTTTTTGCGCGCCTCGATTTCGGCGGGCAGCCCGTCTGAAAGGCTGTTGGCAAACATTTCGAACTTATCCAAAATGCTTACTATGCGTTTTTGCGTCTCAAGCGGCGGAACGGGGAGAAAAAAATTATTCATTACTTGCGAATTAAGATTGTTTATTGTAGATGAATTAAGAGTCGCTTCAAGATATTTCTTGAATGCCCCACCTGTCAATATGTGAAACATAAAACGACTGTTGCATTCTTCCGTTACACGTATTACACCCATGAAACCGCCGAACGTATAGTCCATATTTTCTTTTATGTAAGCAACTTTTCCTATATGATCTTTGCTTCCACTACCTGCACAAATTAAAATATCATTTTTCTCCAAATATTGTTCATCTTTAACTTTTACATTTTTATCCACAATTTTTATATCATCAAAATTCAAAGTGTTATAATCAAGTGTAATATTATTTGCACGTAAAACTTTAATACCTATACCGTTGTGACTCTCCTGTCCTTTATTATAAGTTATTCCTCGCATAAATCGCGCAACTTCTCCAAGTTTCCTGTAAATTACGTTATTGTTATACCCCCCCCCATTATCCGTTTGGTCTTTCGCCCGAATGTCATCGAACGAAAGCAGCCTGTCACGGTAATATTCATACTGCTTTTTGCGGGCTGTAAGTTCTTTTGTAAGTTCTTTTGTAAGTTTCGTGAAATTGTCCAATATGCGGACAATTTCCTGTTGCACCGGGAGCGGCGGTAGGGGGATGGTGAATTCTTCGGTTACAGGCAAAGAAATCTGTGGCAACGCCCCCATTCCAGACGCAGCTTCTCTAAACTTCTGAATATTGTTTTTTAAAACATAATAGAGAAATTTGACTTTAATTTTATTATCTGTTGTATAAGCCCACATTTCATTTTTAAATGTAAATGGTTTTTCGTAATATATAACATCAATAACGCCTCTAGATTGAACCAATACCGCCGGAACTCTTATAATGTTTGCATTTGGAATATCTTTTTCTTTTGCGCTTATCACTGTCTTGCCACCAGCAAATACCTTGATTTCTCCATTTGGATTGTCAATATCCTTCATTTTGGCAGCAGTTATAGGTGTTCCTTTCAGACGTTGGAAAGTTTCTTTAATTTTCCTATATTCCACCCCATTCGGGCATAGTTCTTTTATCAGTTTTTCTAGTTCACTCATAGCGTCCACCTATCATAAGTCTATAAACAAGTTCAATTTTATATTTACATACCGTCCGACTCCGCAACGTATGCTTTGCGGAATGTGTCGCAATGCCGTCGGTATATTTTTTGTCTCGATTAGCTCGTAATCGTCGCCATCTGCAAAGACAACGTATTGCACCTGCTCGGAAAAGCCGTAGATATAGGACAGCAAGTGGCAATCATGCGCCAGGCGGTAAGCCTCCGTATAGCGTCCGTTCTGCTCTATCGTTATATGTGCGCCCGCAAGTTCAATCAAAAACACTCCGATTGCCTTGTCGCCGTTGTACTCTTGCAAGTGCCGAATGTGCTTTTCAAAATTTCGCTTGAATGAACGCACGAAATTTTCATAGCTGTAGTCGGGCGTTGGCATAATATGCTTCGTCACTTGCAGTCCGTAAGTACCTGCGGGTGCGTTCTGACGGGGCGGCAATTGCAAAAACTCCTTGCTTTCTTGCTCAAACACAATTTTGCTGTCCCGCTCAAAAACATTCTCGGCTATATTATGCTTTGAGCCTTTTTTCGTTTCGTTTGCCGCAGTCACTTGAAAATGCTCTATAAAACCATCGGGACGCACGAAATCAGGAAAAGCGTTGGTGTCAGGGTTTGCGACGGCACTTTCCCAAAGGCTTGACAAACGCATATCTCCTTTTTTGCAAGCCTGCTTTTTTATTTTGTCAAAACAAATCTTTTCTTGCTCTCCACGCATCGCGCTTTACTTTATCTCCCGATTATTTTTATATTCATCTTTATCGGTCGCCGAGTCAGCCGAGGCGACCGTTCTGCTCATTTCTCATAGCCCTCATAATAATACGACTGCTCGATGCCCTTGAAAATCACTTCGCGGTCATTCACTTTGTCGGTAAGGTTCGGTTGTATCAGGAAACGCAGTTCAAGGTCATTTATTGGACTGCGTTCCATTGCCTGCAAATATTGCGTCTTGTCAATATTCGCCCAATCAACGACCATGCCAAGGTTCTTTTTCAGCATCATGTCAAGCCAAATGCGAGTGCTTCTGCCGTTGCCTTCCATGAAAGGATGTGCCACATTCATCTCCACGTACTTTGCGATGATTTCCTCAAAGGTGTGTTCGGGCATTCTTTCGACTGCCGCCAACACTTCTTTCAGATACATGCTGTTTGCAAAACGGAAATTTCCCTTTGCGATATTCTTTGTGCGTATCTGTCCTGCAAAGTCGTAAAGTCTGTCAAATAACACCTTGTGTATCGCCCGCAAGCCTTTCGTCGTGCCGACTTCTATGCGGTCTATTTCGCCGCTGACAAAAAGCCGTTTCGCGTTTTCAAGACTTTTTTCGTTTATCTGATTTTCCGATTCAGTCATAGTCATTCCTTGTTATCGGTCATATTCGACTCGGTCGCAAAAGCGACCTGCTCAATGACCGCATTCTTGAACGCCGAGCCTGTCGAGGCGTCACCCCTCAATTTCCCTGACAATCTTGTCAATTTCAATGCGGAGTGCGTTTTCCTTTTTTACGATTTCCGCAATCTCGGCATTCAACTTCACTATGTCGATTGCCTCTCTCGTGTCCTTTGCCTCCACATAACTTGAAACCGAAAGGTTGTAATCGTTCTTGTCGATTTCTTCAAAATCCACCGACTTTGAAAAATACGGAATGTCTGTCTTTGTGCCGAACGCTTCCATAATTTTTTCGATGTGCTCGTCGGTAAGGATGTTGTTGTTCGTTTCCTTTTGGTACAGTTCCCCAGCGTCTATGAACTGGATTTTGCCGTCCGCCTTGTGTTTTGAAAGCACAAGAATGTTCACCGCGATTGAAGTCCCGAAGAAAAGGTTCGGCGCAAGCGAAATGACTGCCTCTATAAAATTGTTGGCGACAAGGTATTTCCTGATTTTCTGTTCCGCTCCGCCGCGGTAGAATATGCCGGGAAAACAGACGATGGCGGCGCGCCCCTTGCTTGAAAGATAGCTCAAGGAATGGAGGATAAACGCAAAGTCCGCCTTCGATTTTGGGGCGAGCACGCCGGCGGGCGCAAAACGGTCGTCGTTTATCAAAGTCGGGTCGTCGCTGCCTATCCAGTTTATTGAATACGGCGGATTTGACACAATCGCGTCAAACGGCTTGTCCTGCAAAAACTGCGGATTCGTAAGCGTGTCGCCGAGCGCGATGTTGAATTTGTCGTAATTTATGTTGTGCAGAAACATGTTCATGCGGGCAAGGTTGTAGGTCGTATGGTTTATTTCCTGCCCGAAAAATCCGTCTTCTATTTCATGGTTGTCGAACTGTTTCTTTGCTTGCAAGAGGAGCGAGCCTGAGCCACATGCCGGGTCATAGATTTTGTTCACCGATTTCTGCCCGTGCATGGCAAGCTTCGCGATGAGCTTTGAAACATGCTGCGGAGTGAAAAACTCTCCGCCAGACTTTCCCGCATTCGCCGCGTAATTTGAAATAAGGAATTCGTATGCGTCGCCGAACAGGTCAATTTGATTGTCGTGAAAGTTACCGAAATTCAAATCGGCAACACCCTTTATGACTGCCGCGAGCCGCGCGTTCTTTTCTTTGACGGTATTGCCAAGACGGTTGCTCGTGGTGTCAAAGTCTGCGAAAAGTCCTTTTATGTCCTGTTCAGACGGATAGCCCGTCGCCGAGCCTTCGATTTCAGAAAAAATCTTCGCCAAATCCGTGTTCAGGTTTTCATTGCTGTTCGCGTTCTTGGCGACATTGACAAAAAGCTGACTCGGATAAATAAAATATCCTTTCGTTTTTATGGCATCGTCCTTCAGTTCGGGATAAATGCGGGAATCCGGAATTTCCGCATAGACGATGGTGTCGTCATCCGCCTCAAAATAAGAGGAAAAATTCTCGCTTATAAAACGATAAAAAAGCGTTCCCAAAACAAACTGCTTGAAATCCCAGCCGTCTACCGCGCCCCTTACCTCATTCGCTATTTTCCAGATTTGCGATTGCAGTTCCGCCCGCTGCTGTGTGCTTGACATTTATTCATCCCTCATTTTATTCTTATAATATCAAAAAATAATTTTTTAATAAACAGACCTAAATGACGGGAATGCAAAAACAAAAGTAAGATTTCAAAGCACACGGCAGCCTTCCAGTTCCCGCAAAACATCCCCGCCCCCCCCTCACCTCCGCCCCGCGCTATAGGGAGTTTTGCTTTGACAAAGCAATCCGTTTTATAATAGAATGGAAAAATGACCGTTTGCCGCGCAAACAGTTTTATTCTGCGTGTCCGCTTGTGCGGACGAATGCGTTATCCTCAGAAAGCCGTTCTTGCAACGGCACAGGAGTCACCATGAAGCGTCTGACACTCACGGCAAAGATTGCCCTCACCGCCGCAATCGGCATTGTCGTTTCTTCCGTCACGGTCGCCGTCATTTCCACCAAAATCAACGCGAACGAAATCATCGACCTGATTGCCGAGCAGCTGGAGACCACGGAACTGGGCGTGATGGAGACGCTCGACACGCGCCGGGCAGCGGTCGAGACGGCGGCGTACTCGCTCGCNGANAANCGGGNNCTTGCNGACGCGCTGGTAGAGGGCGACAGCGAGACGGCGGACGAAATGGTCGCCGACGTAATCGACGGGCTTGGCGTTGACATCCTGTTCGTCACCGACCGCAACGGAGTCGTGTTCGCCGGGGAAGGACAGGGCACCGACCTNTCCCGCACCGCCGCCGTGAGCGACGCAATCGACGGGCTGCTCAGGTCGAGCTACGAGCGCACGCCNTTCACGCCGTTCAGCCTGCTCGTCGCCGAGCCGGTNTACCGCAACGGNTATATCGTCGGCGCGGTCGTCTGCGGCTACGCNATGGACAACACGTTCGCCGAAAAAATAAAGGACGCGTANAAGGTCGANATCACGGTGTTCGACGCGCTCACGCGCGTTTCGACGACGATGGGCGGCAACGTCCTCGGCACGANNCTGGACAANNCGGACATCATCGGCACGGTGCGCGGCGGNCGCTCCTATTTCGGGGAGACGACCCTCACGGGGAAATCCTACCTGAGCNTCTATTCNCCGCTCACCGACAGCAGCGGCGCGTTCACGGGCATCCTGCTCGCGGCAAAGCCCATGCAGGCAATCACCGTCGTGCAGCGGAAAATGATGCTCATCATCATTCCCGTCATCATCGCCCTGATNGCCGTGCTCGTCGTCGTCTCATTCGTCTCCCTCAAACGGATGCTCAGCCCGCTCGTCGGCGTAAANACGACGCTGGTTGACATCTCNAGCGGCGACGCGGACCTCACCAAGCGCATCGACTTGCAGTCNGAGGACGAGGTGGGCGANGTGGTAAANGGATTCAACGCGTTCGCGGGCAAGCTCCAGGCGATCATCGCGGACATCAAGCACTCAAAGGACGACCTGGTGGTNGCGGGCGAGGACATGACCGGCGCGGCGCAGGACACCGTGCNNTCAATCGCCGAAATCATCCAGCGCATCGACGACATCCANATACANATCCANAGCCAGAAAGGCTCGGTNGATCAGACTNCCGGGGCGGTCAACCAGATNGCGGCGAACATCGAGTCGCTCGAGCAGATGATCGAGGGGCAGGCAAGCGGCGTNACCCANGCATCCGCCGCCGTGGAAGAGATGATCGGCAACATATCGTCGGTCAACCATTCCGTGGACAAAATGGCGGCCTCGTTCGGCGAGCTGCGCAGCGACGCGCACAGCGGCTTCTCCAAGCAGCAGGCCGTGAACGACCGCGTACAGCAGATCGAAACGCAGTCGCAGATGCTCCANGAAGCGAACGTNGCGATTGCNGCNATNGCNGCGCAGACCAACCTGCTCGCCATGAACGCGGCAATNGAGGCGGCGCACGCGGGCGAGGCNGGAAAGGGCTTTGCGGTCGTCGCCGACGAAATCCGCAAGCTGTCGGAAACGTCNCGCGCGCAGTCAAAGACNATCGGCGACCAGCTGAACGGCATCAGGGAATCCATCACCGACGTGGTGTCCGCGTCCGGCGAGGCAAGCCATGCGTTCGAGGCGGTGTCGCACCGGCTGGAGGAAACCGACCAGCTGGTCATGCAGATCAAGTCTGCCATGGAGGAGCAGAACGAAGGCTCCAAGCAAATCATCGAGACGCTGCACAGCATGAACGACAGCACGATCGAAGTCCGCAACGCCTCCACAGAAATGGACGAGGGAAACAAGATGATCCTGCACGAAGTCAAAATCTTGCAGAACGCCACCGTGACGATGAACGACAGCATGGAAGAAATGGCGGCAGGCGCGCGCAAAATCAGCGAGACCGGCGCGACGCTCAGCGACATATCGGGCAAGGTCAAGGANTCNATNACCCACATCGGCGTGCAGGTCGATCAGTTCAAGGTGTGAAAAACGCGGACAGGCGACAAAAGGACGGAACGATGACACAGCATGACAGACGATTATTCCTGATNGAGCGNCTTCTTGCCGAATCGCCCCGGCACGGCGATATATCGATACCGCAGGACGNGNCNGANCAGAAACAGCTGCTCCGCGCGCTGTGCAACGTCCGNGCGNCCGGGGACATCGGCGACGACTTCCTTGCCGTGCAGGACGAATACCTNCGGGAGGAGACCGCCGCAAAAGGCATTACCGATGCCGCCGACCTGCCGCCCGCCGCCGANGGGCTGTACCTCTGGCAGGGCGANATCACGACCCTGCGCTGCGATGCTATCGTCAACGCCGCCAACAGCGGCATGACCGGCTGCTACGCNCCCTGCCACAACTGCATNGACAACTGTATCCACACGTATGCCGGGGTGCAGCTCCGGCTTGCCTGCGCGCGGCTGATAGCGGCGCAGGGACACGACGAGGAGACCGGCAGGGCAAAAATCACGCGCGCGTTCAACCTGCCCTGCACGTATGTCATTCACACGGTCGGGCCGATCATCACGGGCAGCGTGACCGACACGGACAAGGAACTGCTCGCGTCCTGCTACCGCTCCTGCCTGGAGCTTGCCCGGCAGAACGGCATAAAAAGCATCGCGTTCTGCTGTATCTCCACCGGGGAATTCCATTTTCCGCACGAACTGGCGGCAGAAATCGCCGTGCGGACGGTACGGCAGCACCGGGGCGACTGCAAGGTGATTTTCAATGTTTTCAAGGATATCGATTATGAAATCTATCGGAACCTGCTCGGCAGGCATTGAGCGGCTGCACGAAGCCCTGTCCACAGCCGAAGCCGTCCTGATCGGCGCGGGCGCGGGGCTTTCGGCATCGGCAGGATTTACTTACGCGGGCGAACGCTTCCGCCGCTATTTCTCGGATTTTGCGGAAAAATACGGCTTCCACGACATGTATACGGGCGGCTTCTGCCGCTACGAAACGCCGGAAGCCTACTGGGCATACTGGAGCCGCTTTGTCATGGTCAACCGTTACATGGACGCGCCCAAGCCCGTCTACGCGGATTTGTACGAGCTGGTCAAGGACAAAAACTATTTCGTAATCACCACGAATGTCGATCACTGCTTCCAGAAAGCAGGATTCGACAAAGCGCGGCTGTTCTACACGCAGGGCGACTACGGCTTGTTCCAGTGCAGCGAGCCGTGCCGGCAGGAGACCTTTGACAACGAGGACACGATCCGGCAAATGGCGGCGCGGCAGAAAGACATGCGCGTCCCCGCCGAACTGCTGCCCACCTGCCCGCACTGCGGCAAGCCCCTGACGATGAACCTCCGCGCGGACGACCGCTTTGTGGAGGACGCAGGCTGGCATGCCGCCGCCCGCCGCTACGNGGATTTCCTGCNNACATACGCCACGCGCCGGACGCTGTTCCTNGAGCTGGGAGTCGGCGGCAACACGCCGGGCATCATCAAATACCCGTTCTGGCAGATGACCGCGCAGAACCCGGNCGCGACCTANGCATGCATNAACAACGGCGAGGCAGTCTGTCCCACCGACATCGCGCGCCAGNCAATCTGCATCAACGCCGACATCGGACAGATTCTGTCGGCATTACGGGAAGCAAACTGAAAAAACTTCGCGTTCCGTTATCTACTGAAGGCTCGAGTTCTTAAGTATTTTTTTACAATAAAATGTATGAAATATATACACATACCGCAATGTTGCAAATCTAATGCACCTATAATAAAACAAAACTGCCAAAGCTATTGTCATAATCATCAAAACAGCCTTTATTAAACTGAGGGCAACAATGACATCTGCAAACATAATCACCGACAAACATGTGAAATACAAAGCAAAACTTCGGCTCATCGCACTCAACGACTGGTCTTTATCAATGCGTGATGTATCCTCATTTTCCAAAATATAAAATTTACAGTAATTATAAACGACACTATCACTAATTTCATCAGCATTCTTATGCAACTCTTTAGCTACATAAGAATATATAGCGTTTCTCTCAGTCTCTGATAAGCAACTATGTGAATCCGACGAAGTTTCTAATGCCATTTTTAACAGCTTGCTGTTTTTATGCGTTAGTTTCTGCTGTAGCAGTGAACCAAGTTCTTGAAAAACCAATCCAACAAAATAACTTACAACCATAAAAGGAAGCATCCCATCAACCTGCACGTTTATATCAAATGAAATTATTGGTAGTACCAAAATGGAAAGAGTATACATACCAATCCCCGGTACTAAAACCGCGATCAAATCATAGATACCAAATTTTTCTAATACTCTATCCATTTCCTCTTCCGTTCCTCATTATAAAATAATGCCCCCATCTATTTTGTCAAGTCCTTTGGTCAGTTTTTCCTGTTTTTCTCCCGCACCGTCCCGGCATCTCGTTCCCCCGCAATAATTTTCATGCCATAACGATTGTTATCACAAACTAACAAATACTTGTATCGCACAAAACTACTTGCATTATTGCGCGTTGTGTGGTATTTTTAATCATATTCTATTGCTAGAGAGGTACGACTATGGCCTACAGAATCGATGCGAGCGCGTGCGTGAACTGCGGAACGTGCGAACCTGACTGTCCCGTCAGCGCGATCAGCGAAAATGACGGACACCGCCAGATTGACGAAAGCGCGTGCGTAAGCTGCGGCACTTGTGCGTCAGTTTGCCCTGCATCCGCTATCGCACAGGCATAACCTGACAGAAAGGCTTCCGGCAATGACGGAAGCCTTTTTTGTGGCAGACCGCCGTCTGCTGCCTTGACCCTCACCCCTTTTTTCTATACGATTTTTCTATGATACGGAATATTGCGCGCAACTTCAGGACATTGTTCGGCACGGCGGCAAANGTGCTGNTGCTGNTGCTCGCCTGCACGGCACTCGGCGTGGCGACGGTCTATCCGCTGTGGTATTTTGCCACGTCCGCGCCGGTCGCGTACACGGTCGCCATGCTCGTCATCATCGTTGCGGCGGTGCTGTTCATCGTCGCGCGGCGTATCCGGGCGGCGGGACTTATGACGACGGTCAACGTCATGCTGCGGATCGCTGTGGTCGCCGCGGGCATCGTCTCCTGCGTCGCGCTCGTCATGCACGGCAGGCGGCTGCTCGCGCTTCCCGTCGTCCTCGCGGCAATCGTCCTGTACGGAGTCCTCTCGTTCGGGCGGGACAAGCGGTGAGGCAAGCGACGCGCTCCCCGCGCAAAGCAGTCCTGCCCGTTTTCCTGTGCGCGCTCCTTTTTGCCGCCGCCTACGCACAGGACACAGCCGTGCCCGTCCGCACGGAATTCCTGCCCGAAATCACCAGCCTGCGCGCGCGCATTCCCGGTCCTGACGGCAGGACNACGCTGAACGCCCTGCTCCAAGCATACAATCAGGACGTTCAGGCGGCATACCGCGCNATTGCGGCGGGAAATCCCGTGACGCTGCAATGCTACCGCTACACGGCGCAAAAGGACGACACGATCCTCACGCTCGCCGCCCGTTTTTCCATTCCGCAGGAAACGCTCGCGACGGCGAACGCGCTCGAAAGNGCCGACGCNCCCCTTGCCGGAAAAGAGCTGGTCATACCGGCAGCCCCCGGACTGTTCGTCGCCAAAAATCCCGTCTCCCCGCTGGAAATCATCGTGGCGCAGGAAAACGCCGCGCTCCTCGCCGACGACCGCCCGCTGCCGNCCTACGCAATCGGCGCGCGGGAATTCGTGTTCGTGCAGGGGGCGCACATTTCCGCCACGGCGCGCGCGTTCTTTTTGGACACCGCCATGCGCATCCCGCTCAAGGACTACGTGCTGACCTCCCCGTTCGGCTACCGGGTCAGCCCCATTTCGGGCACGTGGAAAAACCATGCGGGCGTTGACCTCGCCGCCCCGACAGGAACGCCCGTCCACGCATGCAAGCGCGGCACGGTGGCATACGTGTTCGCGAACGATAAGATTTTCGGCAACTATGTCATCGTGCGGCACGCGAACGACATGACGAGCGTGTACGCGCACCTCGCGGATGTCTCCGTGCGGCAGGGGCAGGAAGTCTCCACGGGAACAAAAATCGGCACGGTAGGAATGACGGGCGCGACGACCGGCCCGCACCTGCATTTTGAGGTGCGGCAGAACGGCAAGCCGACCAATCCGCTCAAGCACTGACTTGCGCCCGCATACGAGCGCGGCAAAAAAGCAAAAAATATGCCAATCTGCCCGTCCGTTCCCTATTCAGACTGTTTTAAATACGCTATACTGAACATACCTCTTGCGTGACTTCATTCGGAAAAAACTATGACCATCGCACCAAAGCTATTTTGTGGTATCGTTTTCTCATGCCTGCTGACGGCAACGGCGGAGACATTCCGTGTGCGCGCGACCGTTCCCCTCACGCTGAACGACATAACCGACGAGGCGCAGGCGACGGCGACCATGAACGACGCGCTGCTCATCACGCTGCCCGCCGACATGACCTACGTGAGCGGCGTGGAGCTGAAATTCAAGATTCCCGAAACCGTCGCGGCATGGCGCGACACCATCGCCTATTCGCTGTACGACGACATACGGCCGCGCCCGTCGGCGCAGACGGTCGATTACGAAGGCACGCGCATTTCGGTCAACACGTTCCCCGGCAAGCTCTCGCACATCGTCTCTATCCCGCTCGCCGAAAACAGCACCGTCAAGCACAGCCCCTACCAGGACATCATTGCCGCCCGGCCGGACATCAAAAACGGCTACGTGTTCTTCCGCATGCAGCTGGCGATGAAAGGCGCGCCCGAAAGCCTTGAGAACGCCGTGTTCGCCGTGACGGCAAAGCCGGTGCTGCTCAACAAAGGCACGTTGCGGCTGCTCATCACCGAGCCGGACGGCGCGCACAAGCCCTACACCGTCATGATTGACGAAAAGGCGGTCACGCCGCAAGGCGGCATGCTGATCGACACGGGCGAGCACCACCTNTCNATCACGAGCGACGAATACCGCAACGAAGTCCGCACGTTCCGNATCGANCAGGCAAAGACGACCGAGCTGACCGTCGCCATGCGGGGCATNGAGCCGCTCCTGAAAATCATCAGCCCGAACGACGCGCGGATTTTCCTTGACGGCGAGCCGCTGGCNAACACNAAAGAGCCGCTCACCGTCACGCCGGGCGACCATACCGTCCGCTTCATGATCGGCGACTACGAAGTGGTGCGCACGGTGAGCGCGGCGAACGGACGCTCGTACACNGTNCACCTCTCGGTCGATGCGGCGGTCACCGAAGACGACGAGGCGCAGTAACAGCCGNCAATCGCAAAAATTTGCGCAAAAACGCTAAAGGTTTTGNGGGGTCAGGACGATATTATAATAGCAGGGCGCAATTGTTCCCTCCCACCCATTGTCGCCCTGCTGCCTGATGGGCATAGGCCGGCGCAAGCCGGTCTTTTTTTGTACACAGCAAGAGCCGTCCCCCACACGGGGACGGCTCTTTTTTTCGGGACAAGACCGCTCAAACAAAATATGCNGATTTCCGTCACATCACCATGTACGGCTTGCTCGCTNTCAGCAAATGNTAGATGTCGGCAAGGTAGCCGTTCAAGCCCCGTGCGCTGCGCGGCATGCGCTCGCCGCAGGATATGTCCTTAAAGAGAACGCCGCTCTCGTCCACCGCCATGCCCATGAGATACAGAAGCCGCGCGGTGTCCGCCTCGCGGCTGGTAAAGTCGCGGCACACGCGCCGTTTGCCGATGAAGGGCGAGCGGGCGCACAGGTCAAGCTGATAGTAGAACTGCGCCAAAAGCCGCCGCTGGTAGTGCAGGCACAGGTCGGGGGATTTTTCGCAGATTTTTGGNGGATTGCGCNNTTTCAATTNTTNCCTCACAGTTTCAAGACTGAACGTGCNATNCAAATCTGAATCCAAATCCAAGTCATAAACATCCCTGACAAACCGCCGCTCGTATTCCNTTTTTATGTTCTTCACATCGTAGTTGCAGTCAACCGCGAAGAACTCCACGATTCCCTGCACGGCAATCCCGAAGTCGTAGCTGCGGTAGTCCGACATGAGCGAGGAATAGGACTGCTCCCACATGATACGCTTGGGAATGAACCATGCAAACACACAGGCAACGACGGAAAGCGCGATTTGGATTATGTCGAATTTGTTGTCTGCGATTTGTCGCAAAAGGCAAATGATTTTTTCCAATTGATGTTCCATAATCACAAGTCCGCCAGCGTGTCGCAGAATTTCTTGATGAGTTCGTTATTGTCTACGCCGCTTTTTATTATGCTTTTAAGGAATGCCATCTTTACAAACGGCTTTGAAACTTCAAATGCAAGAAGAGATATTACAACGGCTGTAACCATAAAAATTGCGGCAAAAACAATGTATTTAAAATCTATTGATTTCAAAAGACATAATATAACTACAATACTAGTTTCTACCAAAATCGAAATCACGAATATGGCTATAATAATTTTGATGCAGAGAAAGTTTATTTCTGAGCATACAGGCTTGTCCATTTTCACCGTATACTTATTGTTTCCCGTGCCAATGACTTCCAAATCTATCGTTTTACCACTCATCCTAACAAACCTCGACAGGCAGCGCGGAAACTCCGCGCTATCCCCATCTCACTTGCTCCTTACAATTGTCGTCCAACAGAACGCTCTCCGAACGCCACGCAAACCGACGCGTGTACTTTCCGCGCCGTTTCAAACGGATTAGTCAACATACACGCTCCTGTAGCCGTGCTCGCGGGCAAAGCGCGCCACGCCGGAGTTCTCCTTGCAGATGAAGGTCAGGTGTTCGGCCTCATTCGCAAAGGGGTTGCCGGTAAAGTCTATCGTGTCGCAGAGGGCGACCACGGTGCGCAACGACCCGCAGGCGCAGAACGCGTCATTTTCTATGACGAGCTTATGCTTGCCTTTTACTTCAGGCAGGACGAGCGTCGCAAGCTTCGTGCAGTCCTTGAATGCGTCTGCTTGGATNNNGNAATCGCCGGTGGCNGCAGCAAGTTTCAGGTTCTTTAGGACACTCCGTTCAATCGTTTCGTCTGTTCCCGGTTCGCCAAAAATAACCGTAACGAGCGATTCGCAGCCCTCAAACGCCTTTTCGCCGATGTCCGGGGTACAGTTTTTGAACAGAAGCATATCGGTATCGGAATATGCGAACGCGGATTCAGATATTGAAGTGGTATTGTCAATCACACCAAACCAGTCTTCGTCAAAGAAGCTGATAAAATGCTCCATGCAGTTGTTCTTCTCAAGATATATGCTTTTCATTTCTTTTCTCCTGTCGCGTTTTACATCCGCCGATGATTGTTTGTTTGTGCGAGTTTTCGACGAAAACTCGTTAAGCAGCGCAACGTGCTGCGACCAACGCGCTGCACTTGTTGCCTGTTACGATAAGACGGCTTTTTCCCGCGCCGTTTTTGGCACGGGAATAGCCCCATGCGCGCCGCAAGCCGTAAGGCTTGCGACTGCCGCCTGTTTGCTCCTTGTTATTTGGCAAATACTATGTTTTTATCTGCCAAACCTCTCTCACTGATTCCTTGTATCTTTTCCCAATCCTCCTTCGTGCCGTTGTAGTGCACGGTATCAAGTTTGTCGCACCTATTGAATGCGCCGTACTCGATGGTCGTCACTTCGCAGTCCATGCTGTTTCTTTGCCGTCTGCGTCTTTTCCGATTATCGTCTTGCCTGATAGACCTAGACCGGCAGTGCTGTAGTGAATCTTTTCCCATTCCCCCTCAGTACCTTCGTAGTGCACGGTATCAAGTTTGTCGCACCCATAGAATGCTTCACCTGCGATGTTCCTCACGCTTACGGGTATCGTCACGTCTGTGAGGTTCGTGCACTCCCTGAACGCATAGCTCCCGATGCTCGTCACGCCGTCGGGAATCGTCACGCTCGTGAGTCCCGTGCACCAACCGAACGTGACATTTTTAATGTTCATCACGCTTGCGGGTATCGTCACTTCCGTGAGGCTCGTGCACCCACAAAACACACCCGCCCCGATGTTCGTCACGTTTGCGGGTATCGTCACTTCCCTGAGGCTCGTGCAGTGCCAGAATGCGTCCTCCCCGATGCTCGTCACGCTGTCGGGTATCGTCACGCTCGTGAGACTCGTGCACCCCTTGAACGCATAGTTCCCGATGCTCGTCACGCTTGCGGGTATCGTCACATCCGAGAGTCCCGTGCACCCCTCGAACGTGTTGCTCCCAATGCTCGTCACGTTGTCGGGTATCGTCACGTCCGTGAGTTTCGTACACCCCTTGAACGCGTAGCTCTCAATGCTCGTCACGCTGTCGGGTATCGTCACGCTCGTGAGTCCCGTGCACCCCTCGAACGTGTTGCTCTTGATGCTCGTCACGCTTGCGGGTATCGTCANGNCCGTGAGTTTNGTACNCNCNTTGAACGCNTNGTTCNCGATGCTCGNTACGCTNGCGGGTATCGTCACGTCCGTGAGTCCCGTGCACCCCTTGAACGCGCTGTTCCCGATGCTCGTCACGCTTGCGGGTATCGTCACGTCCGTGAGGCTCGTGCACCCACAGAACGCTTCGCTTCCGATGCTCGTCACACTTGCGGGTATCGTCACGGTCGTGAGGCTCGTGCAGCCTATGAACGCGCTGTTCCCGATGCTCGTCACGCTTGCGGGTATCGTCACGCTCATGAGGCTCGTGCAGTCACAGAACGCGTATTCCCCGATGCTCGTCAATCCGTCACCTATCGTCACTTCCGTGAGATTTGTGCAATGATAGAACGCTTGGTATCCGATGCTCTTCACGCTGTCAGGTATCTTCACGCTCGTGAGCCTACTGCAGCACCAGAACGCGTAGTCCCCGATGCTCTTCACGCTGTCAGGTATCTTCACGCTCGTGAGGTTGTAGCAGTAATAGAACGCTTGGTATCCGATGCTCTTCACGCTGTCAGGTATCTTCACGCTCGTGAGCTTCGTGCAGTAATAGAACGCGCTATCCCCGATGCTCGTCACGCTGTCGGGTATCTCCACGCTCGTAAGACTCGTGCACCTATAGAACGCGCTATCCCCGATGCTCGTCACGCTGTCGGGTATCTCCACGCTTGCAAGGCTCGTGCAGTTAAAGAACGCTTTGCTCCCGATGCCCGTCACGCCGTCGGGGATGACCACCGTCGTCTCATTCCCGCTGTACTTCGTGAGTACGCCGTTGTCGTCTATCGTACCGCCCGGCAGGGATGGCTTCGGAAGCCCGCACGCCGTGCATTTTCCGTCACTGTAGCGGTGATCAGTGTGTACGGTCACCTTGCATACAGCTTCCTTGTCGCCCGCCCATGCGGTGATACTCGCCGTGCCTTTCTTGACCGCCGTCACCGTGCCGTCATCGCCCACTGTCGCGACCGCCGTGTCGGACGACGACCATGCTACCGTCCTGTCGTCAGCGTCGTCCGGCGTAACTGTCGCCGTCAGCGTCCTTGTCATGTTGGGCGCGAGCATGAGCATCGTTGTACTGAGCGTGACGTTCTGTACCAGTACCTTTACGGTAACCGCACATGTCGCCGTCTTGCCGCCATCCTTTGTGGTGGCGGTGATACTCGCCGTGCCTTTCGCGACCGCCGTCACCGTACCGTCATTGCCCACTGTCGCGACCGACGTATTGGACGATGACCATGTTACCGTCGTGTCGTCGGCGTTGCCCGGCGTTACCGTCGCCGACAGCTTCCTTGTCTTGCCTCGTTCGAGCGTGAGCGTCGCCGTGTCGAGCGCGACGTTTGCGACGGGTATCGGGTTCACGGTAACCACGCATGTCGCCGTTTTGCTGCCTTCTTGTGTGGTGGCGGTGATGGTCGTCTCGCCCGCCTTATGCGTTGTGACCGTGCCGTTAGCGTCTACTGTCGCGACCGACGTATCGGACGATGACCATACCACCGTCGTATCGTCCGCGTTGCTCGGCTTTACCGTTGCCGTCAGCGTCCCCGTCGCACCGCGCATGAGCGTGAGCGCAGTTTTGTCGAGCGTGACTGTCTCGACAAGGATTGGATTTACGGTGACGGTGCATGTTGCTGTCTTGCCGCCTTCTTGTGTGGTGGCAGTGATAGTCGTCTCGCCCGCCTTATGCGTTGTGACCGTGCCGTCAGCGTCCACCGTCGCGACATCAGCATGAGACGACGACCATGCCACCGTCCTGTCGTCCGCGTTGTCCGGCTTTACCGTCGCCGTCAGCGTCCCTGTCGCACCGCGCATGAGCGTGAGCGTCGTTGTGTCGAGCGTGATGTCCGTGACACGTATCGGGTTCACGGTGACGGTGCATGTCGCCGTCTTGCCGCCTTCTTGTGTGGTGGCGGTGATGGTCGTCTCGCCCGCCTTGTGCGTCGTGACCGTGCCGTCAGCGTCCACCGTCGCGACATCAGGTTTGGACGAAGACCATGCCACCGTCTTGTCGTCCGCGTTGCCCGGTGTTACCGTTGCCGTCAGCTGCTCCGTGTCGCCGCGCGTGAGCGTGAGCGCAGCCTTGTTAAGTGCGACGCTCTGCACCGGGTTGAGTATCTGTTTTACGCTGACGGTACACTCCGCCGTCATGCCGCCCGCCTGTGCGATGATGGTCGTCTCGCCCGTCTTATGCGTCGTAACCGTGCCGTCGGCATCCACCGTTGCGACTTCGGCATTGGACGACGACCATGTTACCGTCGTGTTGTCCGCGTCATCAGGCGTGACCGTCGCCGTCAGCTTGCTTGTCGTGCCGGGTGTGAGCGTGAGCGTCGGCGCGCTGAGCGTGATGTCCGTGACGGGTATCGGGTTCACGGTCACTGCGCATACCGCCGTCTTGTCGCCCGCCTGTGCGGTAATGATTGCCGTGCCCGCCGAGTGCGCCGTGACTGTGCCGTCGTTGCCCACCGTCACGACCGCTTCGTCGGACGACGACCATGCCACCGTCCTGCCATTCGCGTTCTCCGGGAGTACCGTTGCTGTCAGTTTTCCTGTCTCGCCGCGCATGAGCGTGAGCGTTTCCTTGTCAAGCGCGACATTCTCCACTGAGACGGTTTCCGGGTTCACGGTTATTTCGTTCACGGTGACGGCACATACCGCCGTCTTGTCGCCCGCCCATGCGGTAATGGTCGCCGTGCCTACATTGACCGCCGTCACCGTGCCGTCGTTGCCCACCGTCGCGACTGCCGTGTCGGATGACTGCCATATTACCGTCTTGTCGTCCGCGTTTTCCGGCATGACCGTCGCCGTCAGCCGCTCCGTGTCGCCGCGCATGAGCGTGAGTTCCGTCATGTTGAGCGCGACGCTCTCCACCGCGACGGGTTCTGGGTCATGTTTGCACCCGATGACGTGCAGTGCCAGCAGCGCCGCACAGAGCGCGGCAACCCATGTTGTGTGTTTTCTCATATCGTTCTCCTTGTCCGTCGCAGCGCGACGCGCTGCTTAACGAGTTTTTACTTGCTCGCACTGCTCGCATTTTCGTTCGCTTCGCTACCGAAAACCGTAAAAACTCGCGCAATGGTATCTCGTAAACAAAAGGTTGCGGCTACTCCGCAGAAGCCGCTGATTTCTTCTTTGATCCGCCGAGTACTTCCTGCTTGAAGTGGTCGATCTCGGTGTTGGCGTAGTCGATGAACGCGGCGTAGTCCGCGTCGCCCTCGATGAGCGCGTGCGCGTTCACGTGCATGGTCAGCAGTCGGTACGCCTCGTCGCTCGCCACCCGCGCCGCTTTCAATGCGCCGGCGGTTTTTGCCGAACGCTCGTCCGTCCGCTGCCCCGTCAGCTCGCGCACCTCCTCGTTTGCCGCTTTCAGCTTCTCCACGAACGCGGAAAGCGACAGTGCCTTCACCTGTTCGGCGAACTTGCCCTCCAAGTCCTGCACGAAATTGACGAGCAAGCCGGTTTCCTTGTCCAACTGCGCCTGCACGTCGATTTTGTAATCCTTGATGTGCTGTTGCAGGACCTTCGCCGCGTCCGCGAGCGACTCCATCGGGAATCCCGCGTACCCCGCCACCGCCTTTTTGTAGCCCGCGTAGAGCTGGTCGCGCAGCCGGTCCGCCGCAGCAATTTTGTCGGTCGTGAGACTTTTCGCAGAAATCTGCAAGCTCTCGTCCTCCGCCGTCACCGCCGCCCGAAGCGCGGCGACCTGCGCCTTGCACTTTTCGGATACGGCGGAGTCCTTCTCCGCGCGCCCCGCCATGTTCGACACGAACAGAAAATGCGCCGCATTGTTCATGTTCCCCAAGAAAATCGACTGGATTTCCCTCATACAAACCTCCTTGCGCCGCCGCATGACCGGCGCAGTACGTAAAAATTCTGCTTGATATGTCCAAACGGATTCCGAAATGGCTTCAAGTGCCACTTGATATGTCCAAACGGTTTCTGAAGTGCCTTCAAGTGCCAGTTGAAGTGTCCAAACCGTTTCCGAAGTGCCTTCAAGTGGCAGTTGATGTGTCCAAACGGATTCGGAAGTGGCGTCAAGTGGCAGTTGATGTGTCCAAACGGTTTCCGAATGCACTTCAAGTCGCACTTGAACCGTCCAAACGGTTTCCGAAGTGCCTTCAAGTGACACTTGATGTGTCCAAACAGTTTCCGAAGTGCCTTCAAGTGGCACTTGATGTGTCCAAACAGTTTCAGAATGTCTTTCAAGTGGCAGTTGAAGCCTCCAAACGGTTTCCGAAGTGCTTTCAAGTCGCACTTGAAGCGTCCAAATGCTTTCAGAATGCTCTTCAAGTCGTAATTGAGACCATGTTTTTTGTTTAGGAACGGAGAAACAACGGCGTTTTCGACAGACTCAGCCGCCGCCATTGCGTGATGTTTATGGCCGAAGCGGGGTCTTGGGGCAGCGCCCCAAGCGGTGCTGGGGAAGGTGGGAGGTTTGGAGGGAGGAAACCCCCGCTTCCGAGTAGAGGGGTTTCCTCCCTCCAAGAGTTCGCCCGCTTCCAAGCGGGAAGAACCCCCCGAACAAAAAAAGCCCCCAAATTTCGCCGCGCTGACGCGCGGAAACCCCAGGGGCTTCCCTGCAAAAAGTGAGCCGTTAGAAATGTACGAAGATACAGCTAAAGCCTGTGTTCTGTGTTCTGTGTTCTGTGTTCTGTGTTCTGTGTTCAATTATGACGGCGACGCGGCGCGTGTCAAGGGCTTTGGCGAAAAAAGTTGTGTTTTTTATGTTGCCGCTCATCGTCGCTCCACGTGTCATGGAAAAAGCATAAAGGATTGGCGGGGGTCTGTCAATGCTGCCGCCCCCGCCCGTGGCAAGCGGACGCGGCAGCAACGGCTACGCCTTCACCGCAGAAAGCTCCCGCCGCAGCTGCTCCACCTGCCGTTATGCCCACACGAGCCACAGCGTCACGGCGGCGGCGGCGGTCGTCAGGATGGTGAACGGCAGGCAGACTTTGAGCCAGCCCGAAAAGCGGATGGGATGCCCTTCCCGCTTGAGGATGCCCATGGCAACCACGTTCGCGCTCGCCCCGAACGGCGTAAGGTTGCCGCCCAGGCACGAGCCNATCAGCANNGCGAACATCAGCAGTTCCTTGNTGATGCCCATCTGCTCCGCGAGCGACCCCGCCACGGGAAGCATGACGATGATGTACGGCACGTTGTCCACAAAGCCGGANATGAGGATCGACACGGCAAGCACGAGGACGAATCCCGCNANCACGCTGCCGCCCGTCACCNGCGCGAGGAACGCCGCAAAGTCGCCGAGCAGCCCCGTCTCGCTGATCGCGCCGACCACCACNAAAATGCCGATGAGGAAGGCNATCGTCTCCCANTCCAGCCCNTTNACCAGTTCCCANGTCTCGCCCGCGCCTTTTTTCTGCGCCGCAAGATACCACAGCACGCCGANCACGCCGAGCGCAAAGCAGTACANNCCGGAAAGNTAGGCAAAGTCCGTCCTGACGAACGAAATGCCCGCNAGCCCAAAGATNAGCGCGAGCAGGAGCGCGGCNGGCACGACGGAAAGAATCGGCTCGGTCTGCACCACGCTCTTTTCCCGGTCGTGCGCGAAGAACAGGTAGAAAAACAGGCAGCCNACCAGCAGCCCCGCCTGAATGAAAAAGAAAATGGAAAGCTTGCCCTGATGCACGAAAAAGTCGTTGAAGTTGTAGCCCGCGTAGCTGGCAAAAATCATGCTCGGCGGGTCGCCCACGAGCGTNGCCGTTCCCTCAAGGTTCGACATGACGGCNAGCCCGATCATCACGTAGGTGGGATTGAGNTTGCGTTTCCGGCACAGCGACAGGGCNATCGGTGCCATGACGAGCACGGTCGCCACGTTCTCCACAAAAATNGANATNATGCCCGTCATCGCAAGNATCAGCACGATGGCAATGCCGGTGCTCGGCGCGACGGAGACGAGCATGTCCGCAATCTTNGCNGGNACTTTTGAGTACAGGAAGAGCGCGGCAATCGTCATGCTGCCCACGTAAATCATCAGCACGTTCCAGTTGATCAGCGCGCCGAGCGAATGCAGCAGCGCGAACGCCCGNCCNTCGCCCAGAAAAANCTGCGCGGGNAANANCGTCCCGAGCAGCACCACAACAAGCGCGGCANCCGACGTGAACCACACTTTCTTTTCCTGAAACAGAATCACCAGCGCGTACATCAGCACGGCGATTCCCAATACGACCCATTTCAATGCCATGACGTTTGTCCCATAAAAGCCAAGAAGAAAGTTGCAACTTTTTTGTAGCAATTTTGGCGCGGCTTGTCAAGCAATGCGTNCCGGCGGGAAAAAAGGGCAAGACAAAAAGCGGCATCCGCGGTATACTCTCCGTATGGCAGATTTTTTTGACGACAGGACCGTGTTCGTCCTTGATTCCTACGGGCTGATTTACCGCGAGTATTTCGCGTTCATCTCGCATCCGCTGACCAACAGCAAGAAAGAGAATGTCTCTGCGGTGTACGGCTTTTTCCGCAACCTGTACGCCATCGTCAAGCGGTACAACCCGCAGTATCTGGTGGCGGCGTTCGATTCGCGCACGCCCACGTTCCGGCACGAAATGTTCGGCGAGTACAAGGCGAACCGCGCGAAGACTCCCGACGACCTGATCGCGCAGATTCCCTGGATTGAGTCGCTTTTGGGCGTGCTCGGCGTACCCCTGCTCCGCTGCGACGGATTTGAGGCGGACGACATCATCGCCACGGTGGCAAAGCACTGCCGGGCGGCCGGGCGGCACTGCGCCATCCTCTCTGCCGACAAGGATCTGATGCAGCTCGCCTGCGACACGACGCATATCCTCAAGCCGGACAAGGCGCAGGTCTGGGCGGAAGTCGATGCGGCCGGCGTTGCCGCAGAATGGGGCGTTCCCCCGGAAAAACTGCTCGATTTGCTCAGCCTGATGGGCGACACGGCGGACAACGTTCCCGGCGTAAAAGGCATCGGCCCCAAAAGCGCGGTCAAGCTGCTGAACCAGTACGGCGACCTCGACGCAATCCTTGCCCATGCCGAAGCGATCGGCGGCGCACAGGGCGAACACCTCCGCGCGGGCAAGGACGACGCGCTGCTGTCAAGACGGCTCATCACGCTGCGCGACGACGTGCCGTGCGTGCATGACCCGGACGAATTCAAGGCGGACGCGCTCCACTTCAAGGAGACCGCGACCGAGCTTATCGCCTTTGAGCTGCCCGCCGTCGCAAAACTGTACATGACGCTCGCCACCGAATCGGGGGAGAACATCGTCGCGTCATCGTCGCGCAAGGCGGTCCTGCGCGTGCAGAACGAAATCAAGACGGCAAAGCAGAACGAAGGAAAATACCGCGCCCTCACCGACGCGGGCGAATTCGCGGCGTTCGTGGACGGCATCATCGCCGCAGGCGGCTCGGTCGCGCTCGACACCGAAACCGACCGGCTCGAAACGTTTACGGCAAACCTCGTGGGATTCAGCATGAGCGTCAAGGCGGGCGAAGGATTCTATGTGCCGCTCATCCTGAACGACGCGCTGTTCGCCGAGACAATGCCCAAAAAAGACGCGCTCGACACGCTTGCCCGCCTGTTCAACGCGCCGAACGTGACGATTGTCTTCCATAATGCCAAGTTCGACATTGAAGTGCTGTGGACGAACGGGCTGGGAAAACTGGTCAACCCGCAGCATGAGGACGACATCCACTTTGCCGCCGCCATTGCCGACACGATGATTGCCGCCTGGCTGATCGAGCCTGACCGGCTGGGAAAAGTCGCCTACGGGCTGGAGCATCTTGCCGAAACGAAACTTTCGCTCAAAGGCACGGAATACGCAGAAATCGTCCCCCGGAACGGCACGTTCGCCGACGTTCCGCTGGAAACCGCCGCAAAATACGGCGCGGAGGACGCTGACTTTACCTGGCAGCTGTGGCAGTATTATCTGCCGCTCCTCAAAGCCTCGCCGCTCTACGACCTTTTTGCGGGACTGGAGATGAAAGTCCTGCCGATTCTGGCGGGCATGGAACTGCGCGGCATTCATCTGGACGCGCCGTCGCTCGCTTCCTATGAGACGGAACTCAAGGCGCACCTTGCCGCCACCATGAACGAAACCTACGCGCTCGTGGGGCACGAATTCAACATCGCCTCGCCGCAGCAGGTGGGCAGGGTGCTGTACGAAGAGCGCGGGCTGAAGCCGGGCAAAAAGACAAAGCGCGGNTTTTCCACCGACAGCGCGGTGCTGGAAGAACTCGCCGCCCAAGATCCCGTCCCGCAGAAGATTCTGGAATACCGCAACCTTGCCAAGCTGCTTTCGACCTACGTGGAGACGCTCCCCGACATGACGGACGANCACGGCAGAATCCACACGAGTTTTATCCAGACGGGAACGGCGACGGGGCGGCTTTCCAGCCGCGACCCCAACTTGCAGAATATCCCGGTGCGCGAGGAAGCCGGGCGGCGCATACGCGCGGCATTCACCGCCGCGCCGGGAACGGTNCTNATCAGCGCGGACTACTCGCAGATTGANCTGGTCGTGCTTGCCCATTTGAGCGGCGACCCGCAGCTGTGCGCGGCATTCAACGAAGGCACGGACGTACACAAGTCAACCGCCGCGCTCATCTACGGCATTCCCGCCGCGCAGGTCACGCCCGAAATGCGCCGCACCGCAAAGACGATCAACTTCGGCGTGATGTACGGCATGGGCGCGTTCCGCCTTGCGCGCGAGCTGGGAATTCCCATGCCCCGCGCAAAGGAATTCATCGAGCAGTATTTTGCGCAGTACGCGGGCATNGAAGGNTTCATCGAAAACACGATCAAAAAAGCCGAGGAGACGGGCTACGTNGAGACGCTGTTCGGCCGCCGCCGCCCCCTGCTCGCCATAACAAGCGCGAACAAAATGGAAAAAAACGGCGCGGAGCGCGTCGCGACCAACACGCCGATCCAAGGAACTGCCGCCGACATCGTNAAAAAGGCGATGATTGCCGTGGACGACGCGNTGCGCGAACACCCGACGGGCGCACGGCTGCTGCTGCAAGTGCACGACGAACTCATCTTTGANTGCCCCGACGACGAAACGACCATTGCCGACACCATCGCGCTCGTCAANGAACGCATGGAACACGCCGTCCNNNTNGACGTGCCGCTGCGCGTCTCCGTCGAATACGGCAGCAGCTGGGGACTGTTCCATTGATTCTCTGCGTNACCGGGCCGATGGCGGCGGGAAAAAACGTCGCCGCATCGATTCTGGAACGGCACGGCTTTGCCGCCGTGGACGCGGACGTGCTNGCGCACCAAGCCCTGGCACANNNCGACCTGCAAGCGGCGGTCATCAGGACGTTCGCGCCGTATGCCGCCGCAAAAAACATCACGCTCACGGCAGCCGACGGCTCGCTCGACCGGCGGGCGTTGGGTTCGCTCATCTTTGCGGACAAAAAACTGCTCGCCCTGCAAGAATCGCTCGTGCATCCNGCCGTCAGCCGCCTCATCGACTCGTTCATCGACTCCCACCCGAATCAGCCGGTCGTCATCAACGCGACGGTGCTGTACAAAATCAGCGCAATCAAACGGTGCGACGCAATCCTGTTCGTCACCGCCCCGCTGCCCGTCCGTTTTTTCCGCGCAAAACGCCGCGACGGCATGAAAACCGCGCAGATTCTCGCACGATTTTGGCAGCAGCGGCAACTCTTTGCTAAATATAAAAAAACACGTGCCGATATTTATAGAGTACATAACACCGGCAACGTGCACGCACTGGAACGCGCCATTTCTGCATTCCTCAAAGCCTGCCGGTAACGAGGTTATCGCTATGGAAGAAAGAAGAACGCTGTGGATTATCACGGCATCGGGACTGTTCCTTTTGGTCGTGGTGGGAGCCGCGATTATCCTGTCTACGTCAACGAAAGGCAACAAAACGCAGCAGGCCGCATTCAATCCGACCGAAGGCTGGACCACCCCCACGACGTATGCCGTGCAGGCAATCCCCACCACCGACACGATCGCGCAGGCGAACACGAACGCAGTTTCGGACGCGCCCGCCTCTCCGTTTGATCAAGTCGCCCTGAACGATACGGCTGTCCCGCAGCAGATTCAGGCGGACAACCTGACAGTCTACGCGGACAAGACGACCGTATACAGCGANGAGACGGTGACGACAATCGACCTGAACGCGCTGAAATCGTCAACGCCCGCCGTGACGGCAAACAACCCGACGACCGCCGCGCAGATTGCAAGCACGCAAGCGGCAAAAACGGAATCGTACACGTATAACTACGAGCAGCCCAAGCCCGTGGCAAAGGCGACCCCTGCGCCGGCACAAACGCCCGCGCCCGCAAAGCCCGCTCCGGCTCCTGCCGCCACGAGCGCACCGGCAAAAACAGCCGCGAGCGCAAAANCGGCAGTACCGGCAAAATCAACCGTGCCGGCAAGCCTCAAAGTGCCCGACCGATTCTGGGTGCAAGTCGCCTCGTATGCGACCAAGAAAAATGCCGACGACGCGCGCGCCACGCTCGAATCGAACAAAATTCCGAGCGAAGTGTTCACCTACACCGACGCAAAGGGCAAGGTTTTCTACCGCGTCAGAATCGGCTCGTACACCACGTCAAGCGAGGCCGAATACTGGAAGACGCAGGTGGCAAAAATCGACCAGTTCGCCGACGCGCAGAGCTACGTCGTCAACTCATCGGCAAAGGCAATCCGCTAGTTCAGCCCGACCAAACCGAAAATCCCGCCGCGCGCGGGATTTTTTTTGCAAAAAACGACACTTTTTTCCCGCATTTTGGGGAAAAATGAAATTTCTCTGTCTATAAGACAGTATGAAAACACTGTCTTTTATCATTGCCCTGACGATTGGGGCAACAAGTACCGTCTGCGCCGCGCCGATTTTTAAATTCGTCGAGGTCAAAGAAACGACGTCGCTTTCGATTCCGAGGGACGACAAGAAAGAAAACGCGGCGAGCGGATCGGCCGGCGGCAGAATCGTGCTGGGCAACGACATTTTCTCGCTGGACGCGCGGAGTTACGTGACGCTGCCCAAAACGAAATGGTCGGCGTTCGGCAACGTGTCCTCGCCTGCGGATGCGTTCGCCCTGTGCAACGACGTGCGCTTCGGCGCGGGCGGCACGTTGGACACGCCGTTCCCGGTCGCCGTCAAGGCGGGAACGCTCACGTTCTCGCGCTCCGTCAGCCGCCTGAAAAATCCCACGCCGTCCGCAATCGCGAACCCGCTCAAAAAATCGTTCGGGTTTTCGGCAGGAATCGGCAGCAGCCTGCCGACGCTGACNTCTGCCGTCAAGCCGCTCGCCGTGTCCGCGTCGCTGTCCGTGCCGCAAAAACGGTGGGGCATTCCGCTGGAAGCGCAGTTCGCCGTCGCAAAGGACGACATGGCATGCGCGGCGTTCTCGTTTTCCGTGCGCCCGGCAAAATACATCAGCGTGCAGAGCGCGTTCACGGCGGGACGATTTTTGGCGCGCGCGAGCAACACGACCCAAAAACTGCTCGCGAACACCGCCGCCTTTTTTGATGAGACGCAGCTGTTCGCCGCAAGCTGGGAAAGCGCGTTCAGAAGCCCGTTCCTCAAGGCGAACCTGTCCGTCGGATTCCACCAGACACCGTTTGCCGCCGATTTTTCGCCCTGCGCCGTATGGATAAAAGCGACCGCCCGCACCACGTTCCGCGCCGTCCTGCTCGACCTCTCGTTTTTTTCGATTCCCACGATTTCCGNCACGCCCCGCACCGTTCCGCTTGTGGGCGCTTCGGCGACTATCTGCCGCACCGTCAGCCAGTTCGGCATAAACCCGCAGGTGCAGTTCGACTTGCCCCGTGCCGCCACGATCCGCCTCGGAGTCCACGCGCTCGCCGAACAGAAAATCCTCAGCACCCGCGCCGCCGAATTGTACGGCACGCTCAAATGGAGCGCGGGAATCGCCTACGAAAGCCGACCGTTCACCGCAAAAATGACCGCCGGGGCAACGAACATCATCATAGACGGCAGTGCCTTGACCGCAAGCACCACGCCCGACAAATACTATTCCGCCGATGTCAGCACCGTGCTCGTGCTCGAAAAAATCCGCGCGACCTGCGCGTTCGGCTACGACCGCTATCCGCCGGCGGCAAAAACGGGCAACACCAAGGACATTTTTTCGCTCAACGCAACCGCAAGCCCCGGAACAGCACGAATGCTCACGCTCACGGGCGGCTACACCGTCACGTACAAAAACAGCGAAAAAGCAAGCAGCAGCGTGAACGCAAGCGCGACGGTCAAATGCAAGACGACCTGGACGCGCATCTCGCTGAAATGCGCCGTGGAGTCGGCATTGTGACGGTGCGCCGTCACNCCCCCGTCCGATTCAGCACGGCTTTGGTCGTGTCGGCCGCGTATTTCAGCCCGACAAAAAAGAGGACGGGGATAATCACCAGAACCATGCGGAGCGACCGTCTGCCGCCCCGCGCGAGCCATGCCCGGCTGAGCTGCTGCCACAAGGCAAACACGGCGGGGATAAAATTGACGAGCAATGCCACCGACGCGGCGCACTTCGCTTCTTTTTTGCACGGCAGCCACCGCCGGATTGCGCGCTCAATGGTCTCAATGCCCGCGCGCAGTTCCAGCGAGGTTGCCGTCTTGAACATGAGCGACGCGCTCTGCACGCAGGCAAAAAACTTGAGTACGCGCACGCCCGTCACGCGGTCTGCCGCCACACGAACCGCCGCCTGCGCCGCCGCGCCCCAAAACGGCTCCGTCCGCGCGAGCGCATACCATGCCGCCCCGAATCCCATGAGATACAAAAACGCGCCGTACCAGATGACCGGCATGACATCGGCACACTGCTCGCGGAACGAAAAACGCAGGGCGCAAAAAAGCACGGTCTGCGCCACCACGAATCCCGCCGCCACCTGCCACGGCAGCGAAAAAATCAGTATGTTGCAGACCGGCACGAACAGTATCTTTATCCACG
Organism: Treponema sp.; assembly: GCA_014804085.1. GTDB lineage: Bacteria > Spirochaetota > Spirochaetia > Treponematales > Treponemataceae > Treponema_D. The sequence goes on from JAAVAM010000011.1 coordinate 36,345, forward strand.
CCGGAAGCCGGTGCACGAACGAATTGCCCGCCTTGTAACGGAATGCCGAATACTGCGCCATATCACCACACCAAATCGGCGACCGAATCATAGCGCGCAAGCGGATTCCTGATGTTCCACTGCTCCAGCGGCTGCGCAATGCCTTCCTGCGGCGTGCCGTCAAACACTTTTTCGCCACGGAACAGCACGATAAACCGGTCAGCCAGCCCCAGGCATTTTTCCAGCTCATGGGTCAACACGACGACCGTCTTGCGCTGCGCTTTCAGCTGCCGGATAAGCGCGTTCACCTGCCGCACGCCGCCAACATCAAGATTCGCATACGGCTCGTCAAAAATGATAATCGGCAAGTCCATGGCAAGCATACACGCCACCGCAAGCCGCCGTTTTTCGCCGCCAGAAAGAAACCGCGCCGGAAAATCCGCCTTTGCCGTCAGCCCCACCTGCTCCAACGCGGACTGGACGGCTTGGGCAACCGCGGCTTTCGATTTCTTCTGATTTTTCGGGCCAAAGCTGACATCCTCGCGCGGCGTCTCGCCCAAAATCTGCGTGTCCGCCTCCTGAAACACCAAGCCCGCCTTTCCGCATGTCAAAACCGTGCCCGCCGTCGCCGTCTCAAGCCCCGCAATGATGCTCATCAGCACACTTTTGCCGGAACCGTTCTCGCCGCCAATCACCGTGAGCGAGCCTTCNTCAAGCGAAAACGACACGTCATGCACCGCCGTCTTTTTGCCGTCGGGCGTGGCGAACGTCTTGGTCACCCGGTCAACCGTAATCGCGCTCATGCGTCCCGCCCGTCAGTCATACAGATACTGCGCGACCACCGGGCGGATTTTCAGCGCGAGCACCACCGCCACGGCCGCCTTCAGCAAATCGACCAGCACAAACGGCGCGAAAAACGCCGCACAGAACAGCCGCACCGCCCCGCCGACTCCCAGCGACGCTTTTTCAAACGCGACGACATACAGCAATTCGGGAACATACACGACCAGCAGCCCGACCACCACCGCAAGCGACAGCCGGACGACNATGCCTTTCGTCACGTGCTTCTCCGCAACCGACGGNCGAAGCGAAATCACGCCCGCGACCAACGCCGCAAGCACCCAGCCGATACGGTATCCGCCGTGAATGTGGGTCAGCACCTGAAAGCCGCCCTGCCCGCCCGCGAACACCGGCANGCCCANAACGCCCACCGCCACGAACAGCGCGGTCGGCANCACGCCCGCCACGCCGCCCAGCAGCACCGCCGTCAGGACGCACATCGCATTCTGAATGAGAATCCCNTGCTGAATGCCCGGCACGGGAACGCGGAAAAATCCCGTGGCGCAGATAATCGCCGCAAAAAACGCCACAATCGCCGAGCGCAACACCTTTTTCTGCATAATCGTTACCTCATACCTTTTCGTTACGGGTAACAATACTATCTGTTTGGGCGCGTCCTGTCAAGAGACGACCACCGATCCGCGTTGCTCCGCTGACTGAATATCGCGGCATTCCGCACGAACCTTGCACATCGGTTTTCTGCCCGCTATACTGTCCGTATGAAACATGCCTTTGAGAACGTGCGCTGCGATTCGCTCAGCCACAAATGGGAGCAGGCGATCCGCCGTGAGACGAACATCTACGAGCGCGGCAATGCCATCCGCTCGGAATTCGAGCGCGACTACACGCGCCTGTTGCACTGCCAGGCATACCGCCGGCTGAAGCACAAGACGCAGGTTTTCTTTGCCCCGCACAACGACCACGTATGCACCCGCATGGAACACGTCCTGCACGTCGCGTCGGTCGCCACCACGATNGCAAAATATTTGGGGCTGAACGANCAGCTGACGGAATCAATCGCGATCGGGCATGACATCGGACACGCGCCGTTCGGNCACCACGGGGANGACTGCCTGAACGCGCTCATGCGCCAAAAAACGGGCGCGAACGCCCCCAAAAAATTCTGGCACGAACGCAACAGCCTGTTCTTTGCAGACTACATCGAAACCTTGCAGAACCCCGACGGAAGCGAACAGCCGCTCAACCTGACCTATGCCGTGCGCGACGGGCTNATCTGCCATTGCGGAGAAATCGACCAGCAGGGAATCCGCCCGCGCGACAACGCCGTGCAGCTGTACGACATCAAGCGACCGGGGCAGGAGCAGCCGTACACCTGGGAAGGCTGCGTGGTCAAGCTGAGCGACAAAATCGCCTTTCTTGGGCGCGACATTGAGGACGCGCGCACCTACCACATCCTCGACATGGGAAGTTACCGCCAGCTGCGCGAAATCGTCGCGGAAACCGTCGGCATCATGCGGAACGGCAAGCCGCTCACCCACCGCAGCGGAAAAGCCGTGAACACCACCGTGCTGATAAACGACATGATCGTCGATCTGTGCGAGCAGAGTACGCCGCAGACAGGGCTGTGCTTCAGCGACCACTACTTCCGCTTTATCACCGAGCTGAAAAAATTCAGCTACGCGAACATTTACAACCACTGGCGACTGCGCGAATTTCAAAAATACGCGTCGAACATCATCGGCACGCTGCACGACACGCTCATGGGCATTCAGAGTTTCGTGCGGAACGGCCATCTGCCGCGCGCGTTCGTCCAGTACCACAAGCTGGGCAAAACCTTTGACGACTGGCTCGTGCGCTACACCAATTACGACCTCGGCCGCAAAACCACGCGCCACTACCAGACCCCCGTCGTCTTTGACCTTGCCGACAACGAATCCTACCAGAAATGCGTAATCGAATTCATCTCAGGCATGACCGACCAGTTCGCCATTGAGTGCTACGAAGAAATCATTTTGTTCTAGCGTCTTCGTATGAGCGCAGCAGGCGGATTTGNAACAGTTCGGGGTGATACTCAAAATGCATGTTGTCAAAAATGCCCCACTTGCCGCCCCAAATAAAGCCCTCGTCCTCAAACACGGCGATGACGGACGCGGGCGGCATCCAGCGGCGGCTCAGCGGCGTGAGCATCCAGTCCGCCCCCACACGGTCGCGCGTCCAGCTCCAGTAGATTTCCTTGCCGCCCCGGCTTTTGGGCAGCACGTCCACCGCAATGCCCAGACTGTGGAACGAAAGCCGCTGCGTTCCGGCAATGCGCCGCCAGTAATAAGCATCCGTTGAGCCAAGATTCGCCAAAAACGACCGCACATCAACGTCCGTGCGGGAAAGCGCGTCCACCCGCTCCTCAACGCGGCGCAGGGCNGGCAGAATGCGCTCATGCACCTTGGTCAGTTTTCCCAAAAAACGTGCCGAAACGATATGCGACTCCAATGCCGCCCGCGTACCGGCATCATACAGGAACGTAAAGAAAAACAGCGGCGTACCCGCACCGTTCCGCCGGTTGTCCGCCGCGCCGAAACGGCGCATCCGCTCGATTTCTTCCTCGCTCATCGTCGCGGGATCTTGCAGTTCTTCCGCATACCGGTACAGCAGCGTCCAGTATTTTTCGCGCCGATCCAGTTCCTGCGCGGGAAGCAACGCGCCGTCAGCCCAATAAAACGTCGCGCGTTTCAGCTCATTTTTGCCGGGCGCGACGGGCGCGCTCACGTCAATGCGCCAGTCAAACCGCCCAAAATCATACCGCGCCGAAAAAAGCACGTCGGGATACGCGCGGCGCACCGCCCACAGTTCGCGCGGCACGGGCAGGCTTGCCCCGCCCCAAGAAAAGTCCGCCGCCACCGCGCCCGCAAGCAGCACCAACGCGCACATACACGCGCTCACCGATTTTTTGCCCATGCAGCCAGTATAGCATTTAAAAACAAAAAAAGGCAGTCCGCCACGCAGACTGCCTTTTCCGTCACCTACGGGCGATTAGTAGCCCATGTCCATGCCGGGGTTCGGCGCGGCAACCGGGGCGGGCGGTTCGGGAATGTCGGTAATCGCACATTCCGTCGTGAGCAGCATGCCCGCAACGGACGCGGCGTTCTGCAACGCACTGCGCGTCACCTTCGCCGGGTCGATGATACCNGCGTCCATCATGTTCACCCATTCGTCCTTTGCGGCGTTGTAGCCCACGCCTTTCTTCTCGTGCTTCGCGCGCTCCGCAACGACCGCACCGTCCACACCCGCGTTCTCCGCAATCTGGCGGATCGGCTCTTCCAGCGCACGGCGCACGATCTTAAAGCCGACCTTTGCGTCGTCGCTCAAATCTGCCGCCGCGTCGTCGGTGAGTGCCTTTGCCGCGTCAATCAGCGCAAGGCCGCCGCCGGACACGATGCCTTCTTCCAGCGCGGCGCGGGTCGCTGCCAGCGTATCTTCCACGCGGAATTTCTTCTCTTTCATCTCGGTTTCGGTAATCGCACCGATGTTGATCACGGCAACGCCGCCGCTCAGTTTCGCCAGGCGTTCCTTGAGCTTCTCCTTGTCGTAATCGGAGGTCGATTTCTCCACCTGCGCCTTGATTTCCGCCACGCGGTCGCTGATGTCTTTTTTCGTGCCCGCGCCGTCAACCAGCGTCGTGTTGTCCTTGTCAATCTTGACGCTCTTGACGCGACCGAGCTGTTCGATCTCTGCCGTCTCCAGCTTCAGCCCAAGCTCTTCGGTAATCACCGTGCCGCCCGTCAGAATGGCGATGTCCTGCAACATCTCCTTCCGGCGGTCGCCGAATCCCGGTGCCTTGACCGCCACGCATTTGAGCGTGCCGCGGATCGCATTCAGAATGAGCGTCGTCAGTGCCTCGCCGTCCATGTCCTCGCAGATAATCACGAGCGGCTTTCCCGTCTGCGCCACTTTCTCAAGCANCGGCAGCAGGTCTTTCATCGTGCTGATTTTCTTNTCGTGGATCAGCACGTACGCGTCGTTGTAGGTCACTTCCATGCGCTCGCGGTCGGTNACGAAATAGGACGAAATGTAGCCGCGATCGAACTGCATACCCTCAACGATATTCACCGTCGTGTCCATGTTCTTTGACTCTTCCACGGTGATAACGCCGTCCTTGCCGACTTTCTCAATGGCATCCGCCAGAATCTTGCCGATTTCGGGATCGTTGTTCGCAGAAATGGTCGCGACGTGCGTGATGTCGTCGCTGCCCTTTACGGTGCGGCTGTCTTTCTTGATCGCCTCGACCGCCACCGCGACCGCCTTGTCAATGCCGCGCTTCATCTCAATCGGGGTCATGCCCGCAGAAACGGACTTCAGCCCCTCGCGCACGATCGCATACGCAAGCACGGTCGCCGTCGTCGTGCCGTCACCCGCAACGTCGTTCGTCTTTGACGCGACTTCGCGGACAAGCTGCGCGCCCATGTTCTCGAACGGGTCTTTCAGCTCCACTTCCTTGGCGACGGAAACGCCGTCCTTGGTAATCGTCGGCGCGCCGAATTTCTTGTCGAGCATCACCAGACGACCACACGGGCCGAGCGTCACCTTGACTGCCTGCGCAATCTGCTCCACGCCGCTCAGCATTTTTTTGCGAGCGTCTTCGTTAAAAATCAACTGTTTAGCCATGGTTATAAAAACTCCTTATAGCCGCGCGGTCTTTTATTTACCGCGATACTGTACTATAATTAAACTAATACTTTTTTTGCCGAACGGCAAGAAAAATCGACAGAATTTTTATGCAGACGGAGGATAAAACGATGACTTTTGACGACATGCACACGAACCGNCAGGCAATCACCGTGTACACGGACGGCGGCTGCCACGGCAATCCCGGACCGGGCGGCTGGGCNTGCGTNGTNATNGCNGACGGCGAGGCNCGNGAGCTGAGCGGCGGCGACGCGCACACGACCAACAACAAAATGGAACTGACCGCCGCNATCAACGCGCTCGCCGCAATCCGCAACACCGCGCGCTTTGCCGGCCGCCCCGTCACGCTCTACAGCGACAGCCAGTACGTCAAGAACGGCATCACCANCTGGATTCANGGGTGGAAAAANAACGGNTGGAANACGGCGGCAAAAAANCCCGTGNTGAACCAGGAACTGTGGCAGCAGCTCGACGCGCTNAACGCCGCGCTTTCGGTGGACTGGCAGTGGGTCAAAGGACACGCNGGCGTACAGTACAACGAACGCTGCGACCGGCTCTGCCAGCAGGAAATGGCAAAATTCCGCTGAAAGCCACTTGTATCTCTGTGCAAGATTGATTATTTTTAAAGTATGGACGATTTATACCGCATACTCGGCGTGAGCAGGNCGGCGAGCGAAGACGAAATCAAAAAGGCATACCGCGCNCAGGCGTTCAAATANCACCCCGACCGCAATCCCGGCGACAAAACGGCGGAAGAAAAGTTCAAGCAGGCAAACGCNGCCTATGAAATACTCGGCGACAAGACCAAGCGCGCGCAGTACGACCGCTACGGCAGCACATCGTCCACTGCCGAACAGACGGCATACGGCNNCGCAAACGGCTTTGGCGGNTTTTACGGGCAGCAGGAATGGCGCGGCGGATTCCGCCANGACGANGCGTTTTACCAGTGGTTCAACAGCGCNTTTGAGGAAGCNAGCCGCCGCCAGTCAGAACANCGGCAGANNCAGNACGAGCAGTGGCAGGAATACTACCGCCAGCACGAACAGCCCGTGGGACGCGGNCNAAGCCTCTCGTCGCTCATCCAAAATTTCCTCATCTTNGGNCTGGGACTNNTCCTCTTGCANTATATGTGGTTNATCTTTCCGTTCGGCCCGATTATCGGCTTTGCGGCNCTCATCAAAGGCGCAAANGGCATNATCCGTGCGTTCANGGGCTTGTTCGCCCGCTGANNCNGGCNCNAAANCNCTACCGCTCGCGGAAAATAATCCGGCCGTTGTTCAAATCATACGGAGAAAGGGCAAGCTTCACGCTGTCGCCCGGCACGATTTTNATNTAATGCTTGCGCATTTTCCCGGAAAGGTACGCGATGATGACATGCCCGCCCTTTTTCAGCTCCACGCGGAATTTCGCGCCCGGGAGCGCCTCTTTTATCACGCCCTCCACTTCAATCTCTTCTTCTTTAGCCACAAGTCCCCCAAACAAACTGCGGATTTTTNTAAAAAAAGTTTGCTTTTTTGGTGATTTACCTTTATATTAGTATGTACAAATACTTAANTTTGTCAATAGAGGGCGGGTNCAAGGATATGGAACAAGCGTTTATCGAAAAAATGAAGGCGCAGCTGGAAGAGCAGAAANAGACGATNATGGANTCNNTGGCNGCGCAGAACGCNGACTACAAGAAAATCATGGANGGCGGCGACACCACGGGCGACGTGATNGANGTNGCGTCCGACGTGATTGACGGCAAGCTGCTCGAATCGTTGGGAACNCAGGACGCNAACCGCTTGCAGCAGATAAACAACGCGCTGGACAGAATCAAGCAGGGAAGATACGGCAAGTGCCTGAAATGCGGCAAGGACATTCCGCTCGAACGGCTCGAAGCCCTGCCCTANGCCTTTATGTGCATTGAATGCAAGACGACTGACGAGCGCAGNAACCGCTANGGCGCGTCACANGGCGCAGAANCGNACCGCGCCGTCCNCAAGGTATGCCGTNTCCGTATAGCCGGCNTTNTTTGCGCGNGCGCGGNCNCAGTCNAANGCNCAGTCNAACGCGTCCGCCGTGTGCGCGTCGGCATTTATCATAACCGGCACGTTCTGTTCCTTGAGCAGGGAAAGCATATAGTCCGACGGATACGGGTCGCTCATGTACCCCCGGCTGATTGCGCCCGTATTGATCTCCGCAATCACGCCCGCGCGCGCAATTGCCCGCACGGTCTCCTGCACCTCACGACGGTACCAGTCGTCCTGCTCGTCGAACAGCCGCATACTGCCGTTGAACTTGCGGATAAGGTCCGCGTGTCCGACAATCGTAAAGTCGCCGGCGGCAAGCATGGCACGCTCGGCGGCAAAATACGCGCCCACCAACTGCTGCGCGTCGCCCCGGTATACCGTGCGCACCGCGTCAAGCAGAATCTGCGGCGTGTGGTCAACGGCAAACAGCGTCCCGCCGTCATACACATAATGCACCGAGCCGATCAGGAACTCCGGCGCAAACGCCGCGTAAGTGTCAAAGCGCGGCACACAGATACCGGGAATATAGTCCGCCTCAAACCCCACATGCACGGCAATGTCAGCGGCATACGCGCGCTGCAACCGCCGGATTTCCGCCACATACGCCGCATGCTCCGTATGATTGAGGTTGCCCGCCAACGAAAACGGATACAGCGAGTGCGCCGAAAACCCCAGATGCGCAAACCCTTTCCCGATTGCGGCGCGCACGTTCTCCTCGGCACTGTCCTTGCCGTCGCAGAACGTCGTGTGCGTATGATAATTCGTCTTGAGATATGCCCCTGCCATCGCCCTCCCCTTTTCCGTGCCTGCCGGCAGGATGATGTATGGTATTATAATGGTAAAAAGGAGCATTTTGCAACCGTCCATGCTTTGCCGCATGACGAGAAACATCTATCACCAAGCCTCCACACGCCTTGCAGAATTATCTTGCAAAGCATACAGAATCATTCTATAAGCCTTACAGAATTATTCTGCAAGGCTATAAACATTTTGTTATAAACAAATTATCAAAATTATTATACTTTTGCACAATAATATATTGACAATTGACCAAAAGTATAATATCTTGCTATACGCAGGACGACAATCTGCTCCCGCCCTGCCAAACAAGGAAACCCTGAGAACAATGGGTTCATTATTCTAGCCTGTTATTAAGGAAGGCGTAATATGGCAGACATGAAAGAAAATCTATTTCCAAGGAGAGTAAGGGCTTTGATGAAAGAGAACCGCTTTTCACAGAAAAAACTCTGCGACCTGTGCGGTATTACTGAGGCAGCGTTCAGCCGTTATATGACGAGCGACCGGTTGCCAAAAACGGAAGTACTCGCAAACCTTGCGAATATCCTGCATACGACTAGCGACTACTTGATTGGCAACGACACCAACTATGAGTATGACCAGCTTGAGATTCTTCTCGCCTCAAGCAAAGACAACCTGAGCCTGAACCAGAAGAGAAAACTGGTAGACATCCTCATGGAAGAGTACAAAAGCACCAAACCCCAAAAAGAATAACAAGGTAAAATTGCAACGCGAAAGGAGGTATAACTTTGAACAAACACACGAACGGGAATGAAAGTCCCGAATGCGAAAAAACTGACACACCGGAAAAGCCTTATACGCTTCCAAGCTGGAGGGTAAACCAAATCATCGTGATTGCCATCAGTTTCCTAGACGAAATAGGCTACTGGAAAGACGGCTTTGACTACCAAAAGGTTATATGCGACAAGGGCATTGTGATAAAAGCATACTCAGCCTTTAAGAGCGAAAACCTTGCGGAACTGCATAAACTGTCTTTAAGCCTGTGGGACGAAGGCTTATGCCTTGTTGCCACGGACAAAGAGACTCAGAGCGGCTGCCGCATGATTGCCTACAATGACGCAAAGACGGCGGCAGAAATCATGCAGATAATCTTCCACGAATACGCCCATATCAAATTCGGACATACGGAACAGAGCCAACACGGAGAAGCGGAAGCCATTCTGTTCTCCGCAATGGCGACGTTCCTTATGATAGCGGAACAGCAGTTCCACATCGGGCGGCTGATTGCCAGTGAGGTCGGAAACGAACGCTTTTTTGAGGGCATGAAAGCAGGCCTGATGGCACATACCGAAAAAACAGGAGGTGATAAGAAAACCACATAAAAAAGCCCGTTTTACCAAGTGCGCCAACACTTGCAAAACAGGCTTCCCAAAGCCGGAGAGCCACTTGCGCGAATCTCTTCCAAACGAATGAACTGATTATAGCACAAATGGCTCTCCTTGTCAAAAAGTTCGCTCAGTATACAAACTGCGGCGAATCACCCGTCATGCCGAACTTGTTCCGGCATCTATTCTGAAGTACATCAGAATAACATCATTTTTGAGGAGGGCAAACGATGCTCAACATTAAAACGGTAAAAAATCCGCTCGTAACGGATACCGAAAAGGACGGCTATTGCTTCCGCAGCACCTGCTCGCAGAGCCTTAGCACTGACAAACTTGCCGCCGAAATGGCAGACTACAACTCGTCTTTTACGCAGGCAGACAATATTGGTATGCTCAACGTACTGAACACAGTAGTGACAAAGTACCTTGCAAAAGGCTACAGCATTGAGTTTCCGTTCGGCAACCTGCGTCCCAACGTCACGGGAACATGCGCCAGCATTCAGGACGGGTTCTCGCTCGGCAGCGGGAATCACCAGCTGAGTTTCTTATTCAACGCGGACGACGAAACGGCGAAAACAGTACGCTCCTCGCTCGAATACCGCCAGCTTCCGCCGGACATCACCGGTGAATCAAAAATCTACCGCGCAACGATTCTCCAAAGCGATGCAAGCGAAAGCGCGAACCTGAGCGCAACGGCAGGAAAAACGCTCCGCCTGCATGGGCGAAACCTCACCTTCGACATTGCCGACAGCACACAGGGCGTATTCCTGGAAAACGAAAGCGGGCTATCCCGCATGGCAACCTACAGCCGACGCGGAAGCAACATTGTGGATGCCGTAATTCCCGCACAGCTTGCGGCTGGCAATTACAGCATAAGCATAGTCACCAAGCCCGGCAAAACCTACTTTACGGCCAATATTGACGCTGAAATTACAATCACGGCAAGCTAACAAGTAGGCGGCAGCCCTCATAAGAGGGCTGCCGATTTTTATAGCAAGGCACGCATTCCGATGTGCTGTGAGTGCAAACACATGACCACCTTGCCGGGAAATGCTCCGTCTAAAACTTTCAGCTAAATTATAGCTGACAATATAACAGAAAGAATAAAAAATCCATAAAACTGTGCTATAATAGTATGTCATTGGCATAGATACTGAAAAAGAAAGAGTGACAAGATTATGGCAAAGAAAACTGTAGAAAAGGCATTGAACATCGACAACATTTTATTTAACTGTCGGGATATTTTGCGTGCCGCGCGCAATTCCGGCTCTTTTTTTGAAAAGCGGGATATGATGCTTACGCTCGTGTTTTTGCG
>JAAVAM010000059.1 GCA_014804085.1 Treponema sp.
AACACGTCCACGCCGCGTTCGTCCGCAAGGTCAATCAGCGCGGGGATTTCGTGCATGTTCGCCTTTGAGACGGTGCTCATCACGGCGCACCACATTCCCGAACGCCGAATCATCGGTATTGCGCCGAGCGTCGTGCGGAACGAGCCTTCTTTGCGGAACGCGTCGTGCGTCTGCTCCAAGCCGTCCAAAGAAAGTTGATACTTCACGCAGCCGCAGTCTTTCATGCGAGCGCACACTTCGTCCGTCAAATGGAACGGATTTCCCATGATGCAAAAGCGCGTGCCGTCCGCCCTGAACAACCCGAGCAGCTCCCAAAAATGCGGATGCAGAATCGGGTCGCCGCCAGTCAGATAGATATACGGCGTTCGTCCGATCTTTTCGCAGAACGATTTGATTTGCGCGTAGGTGCTTTTGAGTTCGGAAAGCGACGTTGTCACCAAGCGCAGATGCCCTTCCGAAAAAATATAGCAGTGCCTGCACCGCTGGTCGCACACGTCGGTAATGTGCCATTGAATCGCAAAATACGGTTTCATAACTTCTCCTGCATGAATGCAATCTTCCCGCAAAGGCAGGAAGATTGCGCCGGACTATTTGTCCGAAGTTCCGCAAGCGGGCGCGGGATCTTTTGCACCGCATGCAGGCGCAGGGTCTTTTGCGCCACAGGCCGACGCGGGATCTTTCGTGCCGCACGCCGTGCCGAACATTTCATTCGCCGTCATCGCTTCACCTCCTTTCAGATTTGCCGACTTTTCGAGCGGCAGCAAAATCATAGCACACTTCCGAAATTAAATCCTGATTCCTACAAATCTATTAGTCTGTAATAAAAAAGTAACCATCGGGCGCAATACTTTACGGCACACACTTTCTTTTTAAAACTAACCGCACCATTTTATTGCAACATCTCATTTTGTATGCTATACTTAAGAAAAGAGGTCAAAATGCTGACAAAAGACGAATTGCCCGAATGCCCTGTCGCCACGACCGTGCAACTTATCGGCAACAAATGGAAACTTCTGATTATCCGCAACCTGCTCGCCTCCCCGCAACGCTTCACGGAAATTCTGCGCTCAATCCCGATTAGCCAGAAAGTGCTGACCGACAACCTGCGCGCGCTCGAAAAAGACGGCCTCGTCGTGCGCCAGGCGTTCGCCGAAGTGCCACCGTGCGTAATCTACTCGCTTTCCGAACTCGGCAATTCGCTCCGCCCAATTATGGATGCCATGGAAGCGTGGGGCTGCGCCTACAAAAACAATGCGTGAGTGGGGATGCCGAGGCAATCACTGTATCTTTGCCGCAAAGAACGCCTCCACGATGGCGGGGTCAAAATGCGTGCCAGATTCCGCGCGGATAATCGCGTATGCTTTTTCGAGCGGCATGGCATCTTTGTAGCACCGCCGGGAAGTCAGCGCGTCGAACACGTCGGCGACCGCCATAATCCGGGCGCACAGCGGGATTTCTTCGCCCTTGCATCCGCGGGGATAACCGCGTCCGTCCCACCATTCGTGGTGATAGACCGCCATTTCCTCCGCCATGCTCAGGTATGCCGATTCACCAAGTTCCGTCTTTGCGTAGGCGATCAGCCGCTGCCCCGCCTCGGCATGCGTCTTCATCACCGCGAATTCTTCTTCCGTGAGCCTGCCCGGCTTTTGCAGCACGGCATCCGGTATGTGTATCTTCCCGATGTCATGGAGCGGCGCTGCCACGACCATGTTCTGCACGTATGCGTCGGTCAGAATGTGGGGGTACGCGCCTTGCTTTTGCAGCTCGCGCGCGATTTTTTCCACATACGCTGCCGTCCGTCGGATATGCCCGCCCGTGCTGCCGTCCCGGTTCTCAACGATTTCCGCCATCAGCGTAATCATGCCGGACTGCATGGCGGCGACCTTTTCATGGTAGAACGCGCGCCGGTTTCCCTGCATAATCAGCACGATGATCGTCACGGTCATAATGAACGCGGTTATGCTGCTGATGCCGATGAACACGTCGAACTGCCGCACATAATCCGCCGCCGCACCCGGAATGCCCGCCCCGCCCGCTTCTATCTGCGCCGCAATCGAGACCGAAAAGAACAGCTGCAAGATGCCGATTGACCAGAGCAAGTACCGCTCCGACTTCCGCAGGCTGCGCCGCTGCATGTTGCCATGAAACCAGTTGCGCCACGGCTTTCCCTTGACGAGGAACAGCACCAGCAGCACGGCGGACACCCCGTACATCGCAAGCTGATACACTGCCGCCGACCGTTCCGTCATGCCGATCAGGTACGGCGGAACGCGCATCACCGGGACAAACAGCCCGCTGATAATGCCCGGCAGCGGAATGATCAGCAGCAGCGCCCGTAGCCGGCGCGTCTTCCGCCCCAGGCAGACGCTCAGCCCGGTCAGGAACAGCACCGCAAGCGCAGCGGCATCTTTCCCGAACGCCGCGAACACCGCGCCGACGACGGCGATACCGCACCCGTAAAAAACGCGCCGGAATCCGGGCTGCAAGTCCGGCTCCAAAAAGACATATTTTTTTATCAGCACTGCGCTGACCGCGACTGCCGCAGTCTCCAGTATCTCAAGAAGCACGGTCATCATAGGTTCTCCTCCGAATTGCCGAAAGTATACTCCGCTTGGAGGAAAAGCGCAAGGAACGGAAAGAACGAGTTGCGACAGCACACGTGCAGATTACAATCTGCATACGGCGCAGAGCGCAATCTGCGGTACATGCAGATTATGCACTGCATCAGGCGAAGACTAGAATCTGCATCAAGTGCAGACCATGCGCTGCATCTCTGCGCCGCTCAAAGAACGACCGCAATCAGCCGCCCGTGCGGGGCGATTCTTTTTCCGCGCGCGTGACGCGATCGCAGAATGCGCGGTTTGCGCGGTCAAGCGCGACGGACGGGTCTATGCCGAGCAGGCGGGCGTAATCGGCAAGGGCGAACAGCGCGTCGCCGACTGCCGATTCCAGTTGCAGCTGCGCCGCGTTCAGTGCCGGAGTGCCGCCGCTGACGGTGAACGGCTCGTCCGCCGCCGTCTGCCGCGCCGCTTCCCTGCCTGCCGCCGACTCGGAAATGCCGCGCAACGCCTCGTCAAGCCTAGCGCGGGATTCGGCGGCGGTGCGCGGGGCATAGCCTTTTTTGGCGGCTTTTTTGAGCAGCTTGTACGCGCGCAGCAGCGGCGGGAATCCTTCCGGCACGTCGGCAAGGACGGAATCGCCGTTCCGATGCTCCACGGTCGCCTTGATGTCGTCCCACTGCTTCTGGATTGCCTCGTTCGTCAGCGCGTCCGCGTCCGTCGGTTCGGCATCGTCCCGTAAAAAGACGTGCGGGTGGCGGCGGATAAGCTTGTCGCCGATGTCGCGCAGGCTCTGCGCAAGCGTAAAGTCGCCCGACTGCTCGTACAGATACGCGATCAGCACCACATTGAAGAACACGTCGCCCAGCTCCTCGCGCACATGCCCCGCGTCGCCGTCGGTCATCGCGTCCACCGTCTCGAACGCCTCTTCGATGAGGAAATGGCGGAGCGAAAGCGGGGTCTGATCCTTGTCCCACGGGCAGCCGCGCTCGCCGCGCACGGTGCGCACAATGGCGTACAGGCGCGAAAAGGCCTGCTCGGCTTCGGTATGCTGCGCGTCGCGTTCCGTCATGCTCATGGTTGCTCCGTGATTTTCTTCTTGCCCCAGGCGGGAATGAGCCGCGCGGGGTCGGCGGAAAGCAGCACCCTGGCGAACAGCCGCGCGCTTTCAGCAAAGACGGACTGCAAGGCGAGCCGCTCGTTGGCGGTAAAATCGCTCAGCACGTAGTCGGCAATGTCACGCCCCTGCGGCTTGGTCAGCCCGAATCGCAGTCGCCAGAAATCCGCCGTGCCGAGGACGGCTTTAGTCGAGCGCAGCCCGTTATGCCCGCCAAGGCCGCCCGCCCATTTGAGGCTCACCGTGCCGAACGGCAGCTCCAGCTCGTCATGCACTACCAGCACCTGCGCCGCGTCAATCTTGAAGAACCGCGCCAGCTCGCCGATCGACTCGCCGCTCAGGTTCATGTAGGTGCGCGGCTTGAGGAAATAGATTTTGTCGGGCGCGTCCTTGGGCAGCGCGGGCGTTCCGCCGTCCTTTGCCGTCAGCAGCCCCGTCCGCGCGCAGTGCCCGGCGAACGCTTCCGTGTCCATGACGGCATAGTCGCCGCGGAATTTTTCCTGCCACGAAAGCGCGCCATAAAACGGCAGCGACTCGGCGAACTGCCACGCCACGTTATGCCGCGTGCGCTCGTACTCCCGCCCGATATTGCCCAGAAATGCCACCAGAGAAATCATACCGCTATTCTACCGCACCCGCCCGGTGAGTTGCAACGGCTGTGTGCCGCCGTGCCGAACGGCGGGAAAACACCTACATCCGTGCTATTCCGCCGTCAAATCGCCGTCTGCGCACTTTATCGTCTTGCCCTTCAAGCCGTACCCGCTCTCTTTTGTTATGGCATTCCACTGATCCATCGTGCCTTTGTACTTTATCACAAAGGGAACTTGCATGCTTTTGAATGCCTTAGATGCGATGTTCGTCACGCTGACAGGGATTGTCAGAGTTGTAAATTTGAGCGTAGAATTAGCAATCCATTCGCTCCCGATGCCCGTCACGCCATTGGGAATTGTAAAAGGAGCAGCTTCACTACCAGTGTACCTTACGAGCACGCCGTTGTCGTCTATCGTTCCGTTCGATATTTTCGGCTTGGGGAACGCGCATACTGCGCACGTGCCGTCGCTGTAGGCATGGTTCTCGGTCTTAGTCGCGGCGCAGGCGAGGCAGGTCTCGGTGTGAGTGCCGTTGCCGTTGTCCGTGCCGTTATCATATTTGTGTTCCTCGGTGTTGGCATACTCACACTTCGTGCAAGTTATCGTGTGCGTTCCGTCGGCACTGTCCTTGTACTCGTAGTCGTGCGCCACGGATTCGGACTGCCCGTGGCAGACGGAGCAGGTCTGGTAATGTTTGCCGCTCCCGTTGTCGGCGTATGCACCCCAGTCATGCACCGCATGTTCAGTACGGTTGCATACTGAACAGGTTTTACTGTGGTTGGAGCCGTCGTGGTCGTCGGTATATGCGCTCCAAGTATGCTCCTCGGTCGCGGAATGAGCGGTACAGCCCGTCGTAGTGCAGATCTGGTAATGACCGTTGCCGTCGTTCTCGTATGTGTCGCCCCAAGTGTGTTGTGCTGTCTCGGAATGCCCGCACCCCGTGCATTTCTTGACGTGTCCCGCGTCTGTGTATGTCTCGCCGCCGTAGGCGTGGGCTTCGGTCTTGGCATAGTCGCACTCCGTACAGGTCATGGTGTGCGTGGTACTGCTGTCGTCCGAGTATGTGTACCCGTGTGGCGCGGATTCGGTACGCCCGCAGCCCGTGCAAGTCCTGCTGTGCGTGCCGTCGCCGTTGTCCGTATATTCCTCGCCCCAGGTATGCGCTTCGGTTTTGGAATAGCCGCAGTTTGCCGTGCAGGTTTTGGTATGCGTGTCACCGTTTTCCGTATACGTGCACTCGTGCGGCACGATCTCGGAATGTTCGCTGCATTCTTCTGTCGTACAGGTTCGGTAATGCCCGTCCTCGCCACCGTTTGTGTACGCTTCGCCCCAAGTATGGGTGTGCGCGGGCGTGCCGCTCTCACCCGTGAACTGTACGGTCACCCCGTCCAGCCCGCCGTCCTTGGCGAGTTCGTCCCACTGTTCCGCCGTGCCGTGGTAGGTGACGGCCGTCCCCGCAGGGAGCGCGCCCGCGCCGATGTCCGTGACGCTCGCGGGGATGTCCACATGGGCAAGGCCCGTACATCCGGCAAACGCGTTTTCGCCGATGCTCGTCACGCCCGCAGGAATGCTGATATGCTCCAGTTCGGTATGCCCCGCGAACGCGCCGCCCGCGATTGCCGTCACGCCGTCGGGTATGGTGATGTCCGTCGCGCTGCCCCGGTAGCCGGTGAGCGTGCCGTTTTCGTCCGTGATGAATACCGTGATGTCGTCTAGCCCGCCGTCTGCGGCGAGTTCGTCCCACCGCTCCGCCGTGCCGTGGTAGGTGACGCTTGTCTCCGCGGGGATTGCGCCCGCGCCGATGTCCGTCACGCTACTTGGTATCGTCACGTGCGTGATGTCCGCGCAACCTGCGAACGCGCCCACACCGATAACCGTCACGTTTTCTGGTATCGTTACGGTCGTCGCATTCCCGGAGTATTTGACGAGTACGCCGTCCGCTATCTCCCATTCGTCCGGCTTGACCGGCACGTCCGGCACGGCAGGGGCAGATTTCCATTCGCCGTCGGAGCATATTACCGGCGTGCCGCGTAGCGTCTCCCCGAATCCGTCCTGCTCTGCCATGTCGGCCCATTCGCCGACCGTGCCGCCGAAGATGATTTTCCCGACTTTCACGCCGGAGAACGTGTAGCGCATGATGTGCGTCACGGTGGCGGGAATGGTCAGCGTCCCGATAGTGCCGCAGTTGCCGAACGCGTTGTTCCCGATGCTCGACGCGTTGCCCGGCACGGCCATGTCCTCCGCACCCCCGGAACACCACACGAGCCGACCGCCCATGACTTTGTACTCCACCGCCGGAGGCGTGTCCGCGTCGTCGTCGCTCCCGCAACCCGCCGCGAGCAGCAGCGCGGTCAGCAGTGCGAACAGGATTTTTCTGTGCGTTCTTTTCATGTCGTTCTCCTTATTTTCCCGCGTGGGGATTTCCCGCTTGGAAGCGGGCGAACTCTTTGGGGGAGAGAGAGACCTCTACTCGGAAGCGTGGTCTCTCTCTCCCCCAAACCCCCACTCTCTTCCAGCACCGCTTGGGGCTACCGCCCCAAGACCCCGCTTCGCAGTGTCAGTTATCTGATGTACTGCTGCCCTTGTTTTTCTTTGACCCGCCGAGGACTTCCTGCCGGAAGTGGTCGATCTCGGTGTTGGCGTAGTCGATGAACGCGGCGTAGTCCGCTTCGCCCTCAAGCAGGGCGTGGGCATTCACGTGGAGCACGAGCATTCTGTATGCCTCATCGCTCGCGGTGCGGGCGGCTTTGAGTGCGCCCGCCGTCTTTGCCGAGCGTTCGTCCGTCCGCTGTGAGGTCAGCGCGCGTACTTCCTCGTTCGCCGCTTTCAGTTTCTCTACGAACGCGCCGAGCGACAGCGCGTCCACCTGCGGCTTGTACTTGCCCTCCAAATCTTGGATGAAGTTGACGAGCAGACCCGTCTCCTTGTCCAGCTGCGCCTTCGGGTCGATCTTGTAGTCTTTGATGTGCTGGTTCAGCACTTTTGCCGCTTCCGCCATGTCCGCCAAGGGGAATCCCGCGTAGCCCGCTACGGCTTTCTTGTAGCCCGCATAGAGCTGGTCGCGCAGGCGGTCTGCCTCGGCGATTTTGTCCGTCGTCAGGCTCTTCGCGCTGACTTGCAGGTTCTCGTCCTCCGCCTGCACCGCCGCGCGCAACGCCTGCACCTGCGCCGCGCACTTCTCGGACACCGCCGCGTCCTTTTCCGCGCGGTCCACCACGTTGGACACGAACAGGAAATGCGCCGCATTGTTCATGGTGGTGAGCGGGAGTGATTGGATTTCTTTCATAAGATGCTCCTTTTTTAAAGCCGAAAGGAATGTCCCGGCTTTCGGTATGATTTTTTCAGCCGCATACGCGGCGGTTGTTTTTTGGTGGTGAGATTTCCCCGCGCAGGCTTGCCCGGACGCGTCAGAGACCTCGGACGGTGTGTTCCCGGCTTGCGTGGAGGTATCGGAGGTCTCGGACGGTGTGTTCCCGGATTGCGCGGAGGTATCGGATGCCTCGGACGGTGCTTTCCCGGTGTGCGGGAAGGAATCGGAGGCCTCGGACAGCATGTTCCCGACCTGCGCGGACGAATCGGATGCCTCGGATGGCATATTCCTGAAGTGCGCGGACAAATCAGAGGTCTCGGACGGCATGTTCCCAGTCGGCGGGAAGCTATCGGAGGTCTCAGACGGTATGTTCCCGATGTGCGCGGGCAGTGCGGATATGCTATAAGGGTATCTCCCGGAGCGCGGGCAAGGACTGCCGTGCGGGGAGACACTCGGTATCGGGTGAGACGTTCGCAGTGTGGGGATTGCGGGATTTACGCGAGCGGGAAGCCGGGCTTTTTCAGCCGCAGGGCGGCGCGGGCAACCGGGGGGGGGTATTTCCTCTGTGGTTATGTTTCGATGCCGCAGTCATGCCGGTATGATACCACAACGCCGTGCCGTTTGCAAGGCGCGAACCTGCCGCCCGCCCCCGTCGCGGTCAGAATTCCTTGAACGGCTCGTCCTGCCCCTCTTCCAGCCAGAGCGAGATTTTTTCGGCGGCGGCGCGGATATTCTGCGCGCGGTGCTTGCCCATAATCGTGCATTCCCAGAGCACGCCCACGCGCCAGCCCTGCTCCAGCAGCGCGGCAATGTCGCGCTTGTCGCGCGCGCGGTTGCGCTCGAATTTTGCCTGCCAGAACGCGGTGTTCGTCGTGGGCATCCGAAACTTGTCGCAGCGGCGGACGTAGAAAATCGGCTCGTCGCGCACGGGCGTGACAATCGCGCTGTCGGCGGACTTCCAGCCGTGCGCGTGCCAGAAACAGCCGTTCACAAAGACGACCGCCCGGCAGTGCGGGAACACGATGTCGGGGCTGCCCGCGAGCCGCCGGTCGTTCTTGCGGAAGCGGAAGCCGAATCGGAACAGCTGCGAGCGCAACTGCGTCTCCAGCCGACCGCCCGTGCTGTGGATTGCCGCCATGTTCGCGTGCCGCCGCTCCGGCGAAAGNGGGTCGGACGGCAGGGACACCCGCGCCACCTCNNCATAGGGATGACAGCGGGCAAGGGCNACCGCCACCACCCGTGCCGANGNCGGCAGNACNATCAGGGGNTTTCCGCCGTCCGNGNGNGCAGNCACCGCCGCCCTGCCCGTTTCATGCTGCGCGGGANTCAGCCCGGCCGCCAGCGTCACNTGCGCCGTCCAGTGCTGCGGAAGATAATCGCGGTTNGCGCCCGGCGCAAACGACGGCAAGAGCAGGTCGTGCAGGCGTTCGTTCAGATCCAGAAGCCGCGCGGACGACGCGGCGGTCATGTCGGGNGCAAGGAACAGCACCTTGCNGCCGAACGAGCCGACCCCACGGAACGCCACGTCCCATGCCCGCCCCGCCTCCTGCGCAAANCGCGAAAACGCCGCCGCNAGCGCGTCCGCCGCATCCGCCCCCGCATGGAACATGCCGAGCGTGATATGCGGCGGCACGGCNGGGNCAGTCAGCCGGTCGTTGCCCGTCTCCCGCGCCAGCGTCTGCACCGCNTCCGCAATCGNCGCCGAAGCGGCTTCNTCGAACAGCAATGAGACGGCATAGGTGTCATAGGGCNGGGATTGTTTCATACGACCAGTATAGCACGAAAACCGGGCGGACGCACCAACGCGCCGCGCTCAGNGCACGTCAATCGNGATGTCCGCCTGCTCGCCGCCNCAGCGCACCGTCACCGTATGCACGCCGCGCACGAGCGGCACGTGCGCCACGAACGGACGCGCCGNCTGCANGAACGGCTGCCCGTCCACCAAAAACGCCGCCGTGTNCGCGCNGCCNCCGACCGCCTCCACGGCAATATTCTGCCGGTCAGGCGGCACGGATTCGTCATAGTAAAAGCGGCTGCCNNTGCGCGGGGAGACGATCGCAAGCGGCGCACCGTGCGCGTCCACCGAGCCGGANCGGTCTTTCANCCTGAACCATGCCGCNTACTCCGGCGGATAGGCCGTGCCGTGCGCGGTATGCCAGTCGCANTCGGCAAGCACNTCNCCGACGGCAACNTANTCGCGCACCGTGCCGGGACAGAACGCGCCCCGCTTCATGCCGGACAGCGCNCAGACCNGTTCCTTGCGGTANTGGGCGGGCTGGGCAAAGGCTTTCCCGCTCCGNCCCTGCAAGCGCACGAGCAGGTCANGNGCGATNTTTGCGGGAACGGAACTGCCCGTCTTTCCCACNACCGTCTCGCCCGAAAAATTCCCCATCCACACGCCCACGGTATACTGCGGTGTCGCCCCCAGCGCGGTGATGTTCTGNTACTGATTCGCCGTGCCCGTCTTGAACATCGACGGAAACGGCGTGACGAANGTCTGCGTGTAGCCGAATCCCATCGCCCGCGCGTCGCGGTCGGACAGCATGTCGCAGATAATCCGCGCGGTATTCTCGTCGNACACCCGCTCCGCGCGCGCCGCCTCCCCGTCCGCAAGGGCGTACAGCGGCACGAACAGACCGTCACGCGCAAAGACGGAGAACGCCTGCGTCAGCTCGAACAGCGACACGGCGGCATTNCCCAGCNCNAGCCCCANNCCCGGATCGGCGGNAGCAAGCGAATCNAAGCGAAGGTCGGACAGCACGGCAAGATAGGNCGGCANNCCCAGCTCATGCAGCAGAGAGACCGCCGGAACGTTCAGGCTNGAAGCGAGCGCGACCCGCAACCGNACCGGNCCATTGTAGCGGTTGTTAAAATTCTGCGGCACGTACAGCCGCTCAAAGCCGAATTCCNGCGGCACGTCGGGCAGCACCGACGACGGCGCAAAGCCNCGCTCCAGCGCNAGCGCGTACAGGAACGGCTTCATGCTCGAACCGGGCTGCCGCGCGGCAAGCACNCCGTCCACCTGCCCGTTGTGCGNCTCGTCCCAAAAATCCGCGCTCCCCGCCCAGGCAAGGATCGCCCCCGACTGCGTNTCGCACACCAGCACCGCGCCGTTGGTCAGCCGGTGNTCCGCATAGCGCGCNACCGCNTGCGCCAGCATATCCTCCGCCACGTGCTGCAANTCCGCGTCCGCCGTCGTCCGCACGTCCGCGCACNGCCCGACCGGCGACNGCTCCTGCGCGGAAAGCCAGCGCACNAAATGCGGCATCTCATACGGATAGGNNAACGACNGCGCCGCCGCCGTGGCAGCAAGAAAATCGTCTANTGNNNGANTGTCGTCCGAACACAGCTCAAAGGCGGCGCGCGCGCAGGATTCGGGATCGGCAAGCGGACTGTACCGCGCCGGGCGGCGCGGAATGACGGCAAGGCACGCCGCCTGCACCTCGTCCAGNTCGTCCANCGGAACGNCAAAGAACNNCCGCGNNGCGCTCGCCACGCCCTCCGTGTTGAANCCGAACGGCACGTTGTTCAGGTACAGNTCCAGAATCTCGTCCTTGCCCAGCCGCGCCTCAAGCCGCANCGCGTCGAACGCCTCGCGCACCTTGCCCAGTACCGTCCGCCGCCGCGCNGGGCGCATGATCCGCGCCAGCTGCATCGTCATGGTGGACGCGCCGCTCACCGTGCGCCCCGCNCCCACGTTCTGCGCCGCCGCNCGCNCCACCGCGCCCNNGNCAATGCCGTGATGCTCGTAAAAACGCCGGTCCTCCGCCGCAATGAACGCGCGCCGCACGGACAGCGGAATCTGANCCAGCGGCACGAACTCGCGCCGCACGCCGTCCGCNACCGCCGTCACCTGCAAGAGCGTCCCGTGCGCGTCGTAGATNCGNGAGGACACCGGCCGCGNCANAAACGCGCGCAGCGCAGGATACGGCGAAAACCGCAGGACGAGCAGGAACACCGCNAACGCAATCGCCGCCGCTCCCGCCGCNAANACCGCCTTTCTCANCCGTGCCGCCATACGCCCCCACGGCATATCAGTCGGAAAGCGCGAACGTCGCCGTCACGTCGCCCGCGCCGAGCACCGCCGCAAGGGCATCCTTGTCCGTGCCGTCAATACGACCGAGCCGCGAGTACGACCACTCGTTCGTGCCGTAAAACATGACCAGCTGGTCTCCCTGATAGAGCATGATGTCGCCCGGCGCGGCGGCAATACGCGTGTCGTTGCGGGGAAGCCGCGCCGGCAACGCACCGACCTGCTCAAAACCGCCGTACCCGTGCAGAGAAAGCGTGAGCGCGCCGTCCGCAAGCAGCGCGGCAAATGCCCGCGCGGACTCATTCTGCGCGAGCGTGGCGGCAAACGTGTGCGCGCCGTTAATCGTAACCGTGATATGCATACTACCCCCCGTTGCTCCCGTGGAAGCCGCCTGCCCCGCCGGAACGCGCGGCTGCACGGCACACGCACCGACAAGGACAAACGACAGAAATACCGATATGAACGAAAATCTCATGCAGCCTCCATGCCGTCTCAACGGCGAATCCTGCCCGTGTCTCCAGCGTCCTGGCACACCTCTTCCGCCACCCCAGTGAGGAAACGGAAGAACGATTTCAGCCCGCCGTTTGGCATTATAGCATGCTTCGCGGCGTTTGTAGAAGATTTTGTACGAGCCGTCGCGCCGGGGCAATCCGTGGTGCTGTACAAAGACGGCGTGATTGTGGGCGGCGGCATTATCGCGAAAGCAATGTGAATGGGCGGGGGAAGCCCGCGCCATCAGTCATAAATCTCTTTTCGGTGTCCTACTTCAACCACAAGGATTTCAAGCTCTTCGTCATGGATGCGGCAAATCAACCGGTAGTCGCCCACACGATACCGCCAAAAGCCCTTGAGGTCTCCGACAAGCATTTTTCCTTTGCTCCGTGGGTCAGCAAGCTCTGTCAGTTCGGTCAAAAACTTTGTAATCCGCTTCTGAACAGGCTTGTCGAGCTGTTTCAACTGTTTTTTTGCCAGGACTGAAAGTGTAACCGTCATAATCCCAACTCTGCCGTTACCTCGTCCAAAGTATAAGACTTTCTACCGCTTTTTTCGTACTCTTCCCAGGCGGCGACCGCGGCTTCATAGTCCGCCTTGTCTTCCAGGCATTCCGAAATGAAGTTTTCGACGGCCTTATTCAAAAACCAGCTCCTCGTGCAGCCCCTCTGCGCGCAAATCGCATCGACTTGCTGGAACAACTGCGGCTTTGCGCTAAAACTCATGCTTTTCGTATTCTTGCTAGACATAAACACCTCCTTGTTTCTGCGTCATGTTCCTTTCAGTCCTCGCGGTTATAAGCTGCTCGATAAGTTCATATTCGGGTGCGAGCGCGTCGTATTCCGCCTTTATCTGCGGATTTTTGAGAAGTTTCGCTTTGAAAGTGTCGAATTCGTCAGCCATTTTTACCCCTTTGATTTGTAGTCCTTCATTCTTGAAAGTGCCGTATCAAGCTTCCTTTCCGGGATTTGGACGACTCACTTATTGTACTCATATTATATATGGTATAACGATTGCCATTGAAAGTCAAGACAAG
>JAAVAM010000012.1 GCA_014804085.1 Treponema sp.
GGAAGGTGGGAGTTTTGGAGGGAGGAAACCCCCGCTTCCGAGTAGAGGGGGTTCCTCCCTCCAAGAGTTCGCCCGCTTCCAAGCGGGAAGATACCCTACCGCACGAAAAAAGCCCCCGAATTTCGCCGCGCTGACGCGCGGAAAACCCAGGGGCTTTTCTGCAAAGGGTAAGCCGTTAGAAATGTTCGAGGATACAGTCAGAGCCTGTGTTCTGTGTTCTGTGTTCTGTGTTCTGTGTTCTGTGTTCTGTGTTCTGTGTTCTGTGTTCTGTGTTCAATTATGGGGGCGGCATTGCGCATGTCAAGGGGTTCTGCGAAAAAAAGATGTTTTTTTGTTCCGTCTGCCGCCGCTCCGCGTGTCATGGGAAAAGTGTAACGGACTGGCGGGGGTGTGTCAATGTGTCGGACAGGTCGTTTGTTGCAAGGTCTGCCTGCCCCGCCGATAGCCGTTTTCGGCNTTCTGTGGTATACTGTCCGCGATGAAAAAAATCATTGCNCTGCTGGTCGCGGTNTTCTCGTGNGCCGCNGCCCGTCCGTTCTCTGCNGACGACATCGCGTCGTTCACGCTNCAGAACGGACTGCGCNTGTTCGTGCTGTCGGANACGACCGCCGCGCCCGTCCGCATTGCGTTGCAGGTTCGNGCCGGGTATGCGGCGCAGACGGAGCGCACGGCGGGCTTTTTTCCNTTGTANGCGNGGCTTTTGGGCGCGGACATTTCCGCCGACGCGGTGCGCTTGGTGAGGACGGTCGCGCCGCAGGAGACCGAACGCACGGTCGCCGCGCTCGCTTCGTGCCTTGCGCCGCTGCCGCTCCCCGATNCNGTCCTTGCCCCCGCGCTCGCCCAGATGAAGACGGAAGTCAGCGAATANGCGGCAAGCACGGCGGGCTTTATCAACACGGCGATTGACGCGCGGATGTTTCCCGCCGCCCCGTGGCANGTGGAAAGCGGCGTGTATCCCGCGCTGTTCNCGGCGGCGACGGTCNCTTCCGCGCGNTCGGTGCTGCATGATATTGCCGCCACGTATTACACGCCGCAGAACAGCGCGTTGTTCATCAGCGGGAATATCAGCGTNCAGGCGGCNCATGCGCTGGCGCAAAAATATTTCTGCGCGGATGCCGCTGTCGCNGCTCCTGCCGCGCNGTCTGTGCCGNCNGCGCCGCCGCCGCACAAGTACGTGCTGACCGACGAATCGCTGAGCGCGGACATGACGCAGATTGTGGTGCAGTACCCGCAGTTTTCGGCNNANGAGGCNGNTGTCGCCGCCGCCGTGCTGAACGATGATGGCGGCACGTACAAGCAGCGGCTGACGGCGGAACGCTCGCTCGCCATTNTGGGCGCGGAATACGTCAATGCCGCGAGNGCGCAGCGGTTCGGCTCGTCGCGGCTGATTATCCAGTCGCTGTTGGGCGCGGGCAAGGCAAGCCCGTGCGCGCAGGCGGAGGCGTTTTTGCGCGTCACCGACGGGGAAGGCGTGATGACCGAGCCGGAGGTGCGCCGCGCGCTTGACCGCATCGCCGCCGAATTCCGCCGCCGCGCCGACGATTCCGCCGCGCTCATGGAACTGCTGGGCGACTGGACGGCACTCGTTCCGCATGACAGTGTTGCCGCGCTGTTCGCCCGTGCGCCCGCGCTTTCCGCGCAGGTTTCTGCCGCGCAGCTGGAATCGCGCCTGCATGAGCGGCAGCCGTCCGTGTTCGTGCTGGTCAACGCAAAAAAGTACGCCGCCTGTGCCGCGGAATTCAAGAAAGCGGGCTATGAGGTCGTCACCAAAAAGAACGGCTCCTGGTACACGCAGCGGCTGTATCTGGCAAAACTCGCGCAGGATGCCGCGCCGCCTGCGGCGGATACGGCCGGACAGGATGACGGCACGGATGCCGCCCGGCGGTTCATTGCCGAAAACCGGGCGCAGATTGCGTCGTTCACGCTTGCGAACGGCATTCCCGTCACCGTCAAGCAGACCCCGCGCGCGCAGACGGCGGCAATCGCGCTCACGATCGCCGGGGGCGAGCTGCTGTTCGCACAGGACGCGCCCGGTCTGTGCAGCGTCCTCACCGACGCATTGGCGGTGCATGTCCGCCGTGCGGTGGACGCGCGGGTGGCGGCCGGTGTGCTTTCGGGCGATGTTGCCGTTCAGGCGCAGACGAATGCCCGGTGCAGCGTGCTTACCGTCACGTGCGCCGCCGCCGAAGTGCCGGAATGCGTCCGCGCCGTTGCCGAAGCCCTCGTGTACGGCGACATTTCGCCCGCCCTTGCGGACGGCATCACTTACGACGAGCGCACGCAATGGCGTATCCGTTCGGGGGCGGCGACGTTTCAGCTGCTGTGTTCTGCCATGCGCACGCTCTACGCCAAAAATCCCTATAGCAATCTGTTCGACGACAGCAAGGACAAGCCGGTGACGACGGACTTTACGCGCATTGCGGCGGCGTATCCCGTCCTGCTTGATGCCAGCCGCTTTTCGCTCGTGGTGGTGGGCGCGCTTGCCGACACGGACGCGCTCGCCGCCACGCTGGAGCAGACGTTCGGCGCGCTCATCTCGCAGAAAGAGACGGCATCGATTGGGGAACGCGTCGCGCCGCCAAAGATGCCGCGCCGGGTCAAGCGCATACAGATACGCCACCTGTTCCTGACCGACATCTCTGCCGACAAGGCAGGTCCGCGCCCGCCCGTGCTCGTCCCGACCAAGCACTTTGCCGACCCCGCGCTGTACTGCGTTCCTGCGCCCGGTCTTTCCACGACCGACAGCGCGTTGTTCAATGCCTTGTTCTATGAGATTGCGGGGCGTATGCAGGAAAAACTTGGCACGGCCGTCCGCGCGGACGTTGCCGACGACGACATTCCCTTTGCGCGGNTGTANGCGCAGGACACCGTGCGGNTTTCCCAGACCGATGCCGCCTACCGCGCCGCCATTGCCGAACTGACCGNNGAGATNCGCTCGCTGGTGAACGCACCGNCTGCNGCCACGGANNNNGCNCAGAAAGCCCCGCTGCTTGCCGCGTTGGAGAACCGCTGGCTTATGCGCGCNCTTTCTGCCACGGGTACGGCNGCCGGAACGGCGGCGTTGTTGCAGGCNGGGGCGATGNACGGAAACCCCGCGCTGTACCTTGACCAGTATGCCGCCGTCNCGTCCGCCNCNGCCGAAGATTATTTTATCGTGATGAACGGGTATTTTGCGGATTTGCCCGATTTCCGCGTGTATTCCGTGGACTCGCCGCGCTGAACACGATGTCCATCCGCGCGTCGTGCCGGTCGGTCGGGAGGTCGTCCACTATNTGGCAGGGAAAGCAGAATCCCGCGATCGTCACGTCCGCACCTGTCTGTCTGAGCCGCGCGATNTATCGGTCGTAAAAGCCTTTGCCNCGNCCCAGCCGNCTGCCGTCCTGCGTAAAGGCAAGCCCCGGCACGAGCATGAGGATTCGTTTTTGGGCGAGGGCAGGGGAGANNNGCAGTTTTTCGAGCGAGGCGACCGGCTCGCTNATGCCGAACGCGCCGCGCTCAATCTGATCGCCGAACGGCAGNGTGCCGTCCAGCAGGNANAAATCCATGTTTGGCGTGTGCGGAACGACGCGCGGCACGCCGGCCGCTTTTTCTTGCAGCAGCGCACGGTACAGCACGTCCGTGCAGTCCGCCTCGTCGCCGTGGAAAAAATAGCCCAGCACGATGTCCGNGCGGCAGAACTGTTCCGANGCGAGCACCGCCTGCCGCACCGCNAGCGAAACNCCCGGNANGTCGTTTTCCGCACAGAACGNGCGCAGCNGCNAGNGCATTTNGCCGCGCATCGCCTGTTTCTGTTNGCTGATTGTCATCGTCTGTTCCATAGGNCATAAAAAAAGACTCCACCGAACGATGAAGTCTTTGCGGCTCCTGCTGGGCTTGAACCAGCGACACATGGATTAACAGTCCATTGCTCTACCAACTGAGCTAAGGAACCAAAACGTATCTGTATCCTACCAAAAAGCGCGGGCGGTGTCAATACGATGTCGNCGAAAATATCGGCAACAACCGAAAAAGTACGGCGTACTTTTTTTAATACGCCGTAAATTTTTACAAAANCCGACTGGTATTGCACAAATGACCAACATAGAGTGCAATG
This sequence comes from Treponema sp., assembly GCA_014804085.1. Classification (GTDB taxonomy): domain Bacteria; phylum Spirochaetota; class Spirochaetia; order Treponematales; family Treponemataceae; genus Treponema_D. The sequence goes on from JAAVAM010000012.1 coordinate 4,094, forward strand.
ACACGTAAAAATCGGCGCGTTTTTTGCGGAATCCGTCCTCATTTTTGTTGTTTTCCGAAAGTCGTTAAAGCAATGCATCAAAACGGATCAAANGCGACATCACAGTTNCCATTGGAATTTTGAAAAATCATAAAATCAAGNCGTAAAGGAAACTCATCGTNATTTTGTCCCCATATTGATCCATGGCGATTGAGTTTCGTTTCATACAACAGGCGATCTTTTGCTTCATCAAATATTCGCAATGTTCCAAATATCAAATCGTCATCAACTCTTTTTATGCTCAAGCAGCAATCTATACGAAGTTCTTTTGCATCCAGTTTTATTTCTTTATGTCTATCGCAAACGTCAATTTCAACGCGCAGAGGAACGCCCAAATCATTTTTCGCAGCAATTGCTATTTTCCAATGCGTCCGTTCATACAAAAACAAAGAGAGAAAAATCAATGCCAAGAAAGAAATGCTGAAAATTACAAGCCGTGCAGAAAGTTTTCGTTTATCCATACAAAACCTCATTTATATAACTGAATAAATCTAATTTCTTCTGTTTTTTCCCATAAATTAAAGAAATGACTTTTTACGATTGCAGACAAAACAATAACATATTTCACAAAAATTTGCATTATAAATAAATCGTCTGTACAATGGAGCAGTTGATTACGTAACCGCCCGCGTCCGCCCAAAACGCCGCGCACATGCTTTTCACTTCTTGCCGGATTTCCTCTTCTTTGCAACCGCAAGGATAACCACGGCGAGCAGGACTACCAAAGCCGCGCCGCCTGCACATGGAGCAACTGCCGCGTCCTTTTTTGTCTTTATGCCCATCTCTTCTGCGGAAGTCAGCTCCATCCCTTTTGCCGACTCCAGACCGAGGTTTTCCCCTGATTCCATTGTCAAGTTGCGGCATTTTATCCTGATGCCGCCCAGCTCGTTTACGCTTTCAATGCTGCTTTCTGCCTGATTTCTTCTTTCACTCAAACCTCTTTATCAGCTCGATATTGTATCTGTCCGTTTCAGTCAGCAAATCATCGCTGTAATTGGGATTTTTCTTGTACCAGGTATAACACTCCCAAAGAGACTGCAAGTCTACGCTCTTGAAGACCCTGCCGTGGCGGGCGTAGACGGCGTTCCTCATGAGACGGAGCCGGGCTTTGTCCAGGTCTTTCAAGTCCGCCTCCGTGAGTTTGGAATCCAGTTTTGAAAACTGTAAGCCGCTGTAGGCGAAGTAATCTTCTGGACAATATGCATTTCTTAGCTGTTCTTGGGTTACGGACTCGTCAAGGATGTAACGCTGTTCTGATGCCGACCAATAATAGAACTTATTAATAATTTGATTGTTTTTTATTTTATATGGAATCGAAAGGCCGCGTTTATTATTTATGATGCAAAACTTTAGAGAATCATTAAACAATAGTTTTGATTTAGATAAATGATTCATTGATTCATGAGAAAATGCATTGGATTCAAATAGTATAACTTCTGGCTCAATTCCTTCTATACGGAAACATGAATCTATTGAATCTTGAGTAAAGTATAAAACATCTACATCTCCATCATAATTAAAATCCGAAAAGACCATAGTGGATTTATAAATATCATGAGGGATTTGTTTTCTTAAAATCGCATTATCAAATTCTTTATCTAAAATATAAACTGTACGAAAATCTTTTATTAATTTATTATCTTTTATAACAAAAATTTTATTGCGTAGGACATCCTCTCCGATTTTATCATAATAAGGCTTAAAGCCCACTGAATATATATAAACCACATAATCATAGGTTGAAATGACACCTTGCTTAAAAACATAATCACTTTGATAATTTAACTTCTCTGCAAAAATTTGTTCATTAATATTTTCATTTGGAAAACAATATAAACTTAAAACTGCAATAAGTACAAATAAAACCTTTCTTTTCATTATTCAACTCCATGTTTAGACTCTAACGTCACAATACTATCTGATTTTGTCCCAGAAAAATTGTAATCCTCCCTAAATACTTGATTTTTATTTACATAAAAATGACAATTTTTAATCTTAGCTACACCGAAAGCATCTGACATAGTGAATTCACCGGTATTTTCCTTTGTAGATACATTACAGAGTTTAATATCCTTTATGTCTTTACAATTATTACATGGTCTTACTGTTGCATAATGAGGTGCACCAGCAGAAGGATTTTCCCAAGCAACTATAACCACATATCCTATATTTGGACTCTTCGAATAAGATTCACCATCTGTTATAAATAATGTAAATATATCGGAACTGTTTCCTATAACCAAATATATATTATCATATAATTTAAAACTGTCATAATATGTAAGATTATTAGCTCGTTCATAATCTTTCCATAAATTACAGTTTTTTCTTAAAAACAAGACTAAATCGTTTGAAAACAAAAATGTATTTAGGAAAAAATATAAAACTAAAACAAAGAGTTTCTTTTTCATTTTATATACTCCTCATGTTTTCCGTTCTCTTTTCTGCCATGGCTTCCGCCTCCGTGTTCCCTGCCGCGTTCTGCCGTTTCGCCGATGCTGGTCTGTTGTTGACTGCTATAACGGCGTATCGTTTTAGTTAATCATATATCGTCGCGTTCGTCAATGGCAGGCAAGAGGATGCCCACCGACTGTGTTCGCATTGTGCTATTGCCAATGTACGGCGTTTGCTATCGGCAATAGACAAACTTTGCTACCGTAAGTAGCACATATCGTGCTATAAGCAATAGACATTTTGTGCTGTAAACAATCGCACAGCACGATTACGGGCAGGAACGCGACAATGTTCCCGCCGATTTTCGGGCGATTTATCCTGTATTTATGGAAGACGTTCTTTCATGTACATGTTGGAAGGTCTTTCATGTAAGTGTTAGATATCCTTTCATGTAAATGATAGAGACCCTTTCATTGTAATGTTAGATGTCCTTTTATGTAAGTGTTGGAAAGTGTTGCATTTAGAATATTGAAAACATAACACTTGATTCTAAAATAGTACGAATTTTGCTTTCAACTCAAGCGTATTTTGACTTAAAATGCTATTGATTTTAACATAAAATGTTACTTGTTTGATGTTGAAATCAATAGCATTTCATCTTCAAATGAGTAACATTTCAACTTGAAATACAGTATGTATTTTGGATTGAAATACATACTGTGGGAGGAGTGTGTATGATGATCTTTCGCTTATGTCAAAGCGGCTCTTTAATGCACGTGTTGGAACGGCTCATCCGCGCTTTTTCCTCATGCATTTTCCGCAAAAACTCGATAGCAGGTATAGGCTATAAATTTAAAATGTATAGCCTATACCGCATATCGTGCATAGGCTATACAGCATACCGTGTATAGCCTATAAATTTTGAATTTCAAGATTGTATGTACGCTTTGACGTACCACTTCTTTTTTCTGCGGCGGTGTTCCCGCCCGTTCCTTGACACCCCAGACGCTATTCGCAACGATCAGCGGAGCGTCGAGGTATGTTGATTCGTGTGGAGGGTTTCATACCCCGACGCTCTGCGTCGTAATAAAGGGTATAAAACCCGACTGCAATACCTTATAAGAACAGCATACGCCGACGCGGAGCGTCGGGGTATGTTGATTGCCGCTTTTCTCATGTATCCACTGGCAATGGACAAAAGGCAAGCCTGTTTTGGCAAAAAATCATAAACCCTATTGACTAAATAGGATATAAGATGTTTAATTCTATATCCTATTTTTCTGATAGGAAATAGAAAATAAGGAGCATACTATGTCAGAGAAAAAAGAACTTGTATCGGCCGCATTCAGCAACAAGCCGACAAGCAGAGTGCCGGTGGGATTTTGGTTTCATCATACGCAGGACGAGATTCGCCTTGCGTATGATTTTCCCGAAATGAGGGACCAGAACATCAGCGGGCACAAAAACTTTGTGCGGACTTTCAAGCCCGATTTTGTGAAGCTGATGAGCGACGGCTATTTCTTTGAGCCGGAAACAGCCGCGCTTCTGAAAAAGGCGGCAAGCGCGAAAGATTTGCGGACGCTAAAGCCCATCGCGGCCGACGACAAATGGATTCGCGATCAGGTTTCGCTGGTGAAGGAGCTGACTTCCGATTTTGGCGACGAGGTGCTTACGTTTTACAACGTGTTCGCTCCGGCTACGGCGTTCAAGTGGGCAGTCGGCGGCGACAAAAAACTTGCCGCGTTCATCAAAGAGGATAAAGGCGCGGTCATTCAGGCGCTTGCGGTTCTTGCGCAGAATACGGCGTTGCTTGCGCGGGCGGTCATTTCCGAAGGCGGCGCGGACGGCATTTATCTGAGCGTGCAGACAATTCAGGATGCAAGCGTGGACGCGGCTTTGTATGCCGAGGTCGTCGCCCCAACGGAACTTGCGGTGCTTACGGCGGCCAATGCGGCGGGCGGCACGAACATCCTGCACGTGTGCGGCTACGAGGGCGCGCGGAACAACCTTTCGCTGTTCGCAAATTATCCGGCGGCGGTGGTGAATTTTGCCTCTGTGGTTGAGGGCGTTACGCTTGCGGAAGGCAAAAAGATTTTCGGCGGAAAGCCTGTCATCGGCGGATTCGCGAACACAAAAGACGGCGTTCTGTACAAAGGGACAAAGGAAGAAGTTCAGACCGAGACGAAAAGGCTGATTGCCGAGGCGGGCAGGACTGGCATCATCCTTGGCACGGACTGCACCGTCCCGAAGGACATTCCGTTCGAGCGGCTTGAGTGGGTGCGCGAGGCCGCAAGATAATCATCAAAATTAAATTATAGAAATAGGAGAAAAAAATGAAAAAGAACTATGCGTTTGGTTTAATCGGTGTGGCGGTTCTTTCCGTGCTGGCGGTCGGCTGCAATAAGAAAAAGGACGGCGGCGAATCGGCGGTTCAGAAAATCCGCGTGGCGCACACAAATTATTATGTGCCCTATGATTTCGTGAACGACGCGGGCGAATCGGACGGATTTGAAGTGGCAGTCCTCAAAGAAGTGGACAAACTTCTTCCGCAGTACGAATTCGAGTATCATCCCACATCGGACGATGATTTGCTCATCGGCGTGCTGCAAGGAAAATACGACGTGGGAACAAAAGGCGTTTGGGTCACCGAGGAACGCAAACAGAAATACGTTTTCCCCAAAAATCCGATTGGCGCGAGCATCATCGGAATCGTCATTAGGACTGAAAATGCCGACCAAATTACCGACCTGCCGTCTTTTGCGCGGTATTCGGGAAAACTTGTTCCGATCGGTGCGAGCAACGCGCAGTACACGGTCATCGACGATTACAACAAAGCCGCCAATTCCGATGAGAAAATCAACCTGATTGCGGGCGACCAGTTCGGCGCGTCCGACGGATACATTTGGGTGAACGAAGGCCGCTACGATGCCTATGTTGATATAAAGCTTTCGTTTCAGAACAATGTGCTTGCGGACGGCGCGCCTTACGCGGACTACAAGGAGAAGCTGACGTACATTCCGTACAAAGGAATTCCCACCTGGCCGCTGTTCAACAAAAAGCATCAAGCATTTGCGGACGCATACGACACGGCGATTGAAAAACTTCAGGCCGACGGAACAATCTCGGCTTTGGCAATCAAATATTTTGGCGAGGATATTTCCGCGCTTTTGGACTAAAGCCGAACATTGCCGCCATGATGTCGCGGCAATGTTCAACACGCAAAAGGAGGCGGCGATGGACAGACCGTTTTATCCGGCAAAAATAATAGAATGCATCCCGACATTGCTGCCGTACCTTTTGGTGACGTTTGAAATCCTTTTTGGAACGATGATTGTTGGGCTTGTGCTCGGCTTCTTTCTTGCCAAGGCGAGGCTTTCAAAACGCGCCTGGAAGCGGCGCACGGCGGGATTCATTATAAATGCGTTCCGCTGCACGCCGTCAATCGTCATGCTGTTCATGATTTTCTACGGGCTTCCCAATCTGTTTTGGGCGTTGTTCCACGTAGACATCAAC
>JAAVAM010000013.1 GCA_014804085.1 Treponema sp.
ATGTCGTTTTTCGGCTCGTAAGTCTGTGACGCGCCGTTTACGCCGCTCGTGAACGTGAGCTTGGCGATGTTCAGCTTGTCTTTCAGCAAGTCGTAGACGATTTTGATCATGCCCTCGACGGTCATCGTTTCCTTGGTGACGACCAGGCGGCATTCGGGGTAGGCGGTCGCGAGTTCCGTCTTGAACGCAGGNCCTTTCTGCTTGTTGGTGGGCGCGCCGTTTTTGATTCCCTGTTTTTCGTACACGTCNAGNNTGGCNGGGAGCAGCGGGTCGTCCTCACGGAGGATGAGCGCGTGGTCAAAGTTCTGCAAGACCGACCACGCCGTCTTTTTGATTTCGTTGCAGGGAAACACCATGTTCACGCCATCGACGATTGTGTCCTCGACCTCGATAGTCAAAACGCCGGTGTGCCCGTGCAGATACTGCGCCTCGCCCTTGAATCCGTAGAATCGGTGGGCGTACTGCAAATCGATTGTCGTAAAGCTTCTCATAAAAAACTCCTTGCCTCTATTTCTAGATGAAGTGGCAAGTTTTGTCAAGTTAAAAAATGACGCAACGGAGTAATTTCCTGCCGTATCATTTTACAAGACAAAGCGGCGTTTTCGTGGTACAATAATGACGGCGTTTGTCTTTCCGCACAAACGCTTATGGAGTGTATATGAAGAAATTTATGGACAAGAATTTCCTTTTGGAAACGAAGACCGCGCAGAAACTGTTTGAGGCGTGCAAGGACGAGCCGCTGTGGGACTACCACTGCCACCTGCCGCCGGAGCAGATTGCCCAGAACAAGAAGTTCAGCTCGATTACGGACATCTGGCTGGGCGGCGACCATTACAAATGGCGGCAGATGCGCACGTATGGCATTGACGAAAAGTATATCACGGGCGACGCAGAGCCGTATGAGAAATTCGTGCGCTGGGCAGAAACGATCGAAAACCTGATCGGAAATCCGCTGTACCATTGGACGCATCTGGAGCTTCAGCGGTATTTCGGCATTGACGAGCCGCTTACGGTCAAAAGTGCGCCGGAGATTTACAAGGCGGCGAACGAGCTGCTCAAAGGCGACGACTTGAGCGTCAAGGGCATTTTCAAGAATTTCCATGTGTACGCAGTCGGCACGACGGACGATCCGGCGGATTCGCTCGAATACCACAAGGCGATTGCGGCGGGCACTGCGCCGATCGGCACGATTGACACCAAAGTGCGTCCGTCGTATCGCCCGGACAAGGCAATCAACATCAATCTTCCCACCTATCCCGCGTACATCAAAAAACTTTCCGAAGTGAGCGGCATCGACATTCAGACTTCGGACGATGTTATCGCCGCGCTGATCAAGCGGCTTGATTTCTTCATTGAGAACGGCTGCCGCGCTTCCGACCACGCGCTGGAATATCCGCCGTTCAAAATCGCGAGCGACAAAGAAATTGACGCNGTGGTCAAAAAGGCACTTTCCGGCGAGGCNGTGAGCGAGGCGGAGGCNGANGCGTACAAGACGAAAATCCTGCTCGCGCTCGGACGCGAATACGCAAAGAAGAACGTCGTCATGCAGTGGCACATGAACGCAATCCGCGACAACAACAAGGCGATGTTCAAGAAGCTCGGNCCNGACACGGGCTTTGACGGCAGCCATGACAAGCCGCTCGCGGAAAACCTTGCCGCCCTGCTCAANNTGATTGAAGAGAACGGCGGGCTGCCCAAGACGATTCTGTACACGCTCAATCCCAAGGATTATTATTCGATCGGCACGATTATGGGCTGCTTCCAGGGCGGCGGCATTAAAGGCCGNGTGCAGCTCGGNTCCGGCTGGTGGTTCTGCGATCACCGCGACGGCATGGAGCAGCAGATAAAGGTACTCGGCAACCTCGGCATGATTCCCGCGTTCGTGGGCATGCTCACCGACAGCCGCAGTTTCCTGTCGTACTCGCGCCACGAATATTTCCGCCGCATTCTCTGCAACGTCATCGGCGGCTGGGTGGAGAACGGCGAATATCCTGAGGATATGGAACGGCTCACCAAAATGGTCAAGGACATTTCGTTCGGCAACGCGCTGCGCTATTTTGGAGCATAAATACTATTTGTTGTCAAGTGAATTTTNAGAAAAAACACGCCGTATTTTAAAAATTGTACGGCGTGTTTTTAAAAAAGTACGGCGTATTTTTCCCCAAAATACGCCGTACTTTTTTTGTTGCGAGAGCCGTTTTATTTGACCGAAGTCAATGTTACGTCAAACGCGATGTATGCGCCGCCGGGAATGCCCGCCTGCGGAACGCCGCGCGCACCGTATGCCAGTTCCGGGGGAATGACCATTTTGCGCGTCTCGCCGACTTTCATGTCCTGCACCATCAGGTCAAAGCCCGGAATCATCTCGCCCGCGCCGATTCTGAACGAAAGCCCGTCGTGTCCTTGCGGGTGAAATCCTTTTGACGCGTCAAAAATGCTGCCGTCCTGCAAATAGCCTTTGTATTCCACGTTGGCAGTCTTGCCTTTGCCGACCTTGTTTCCCTTGCCTTCTTTTAAGATTTTGTAATAAATGCCGTTGGGCGATTTTGTGCAGCCCTCGGTGAATGCCGCCAGCTGCCTTGCCGTCTTTTCTTCCGCAGATTTTTTGGCGGCAACCTCGCGCTCGTTCCAGTCGTCCTGGCTTGCGGTAAACGCCTTTGCCTCATCGCCCTGCCGGATGATAGTGATTTTCTTGATCGTGTCGCCCTGCAAGGTTTTGTTCACCGTGTTCTGGCTGTCCGAATCGACGACCCTGCCAAAAATCGTGTGCTTTCCGTTCAGCCATTCCGTCGGCGCAATCGTGATGAAAAACTGGCTGCCGTTCGTTCCCGCGCCCGCGTTCGCCATGGCAAGATAGCCCGCCTTGTCAAAGGTCAGCCCGTCCACAATCTCGTCGATAAAACGATAGCCCGGACCGCCCGCCCCCGTTCCCTGCGGGTCGCCGCCCTGAATCATAAAATCCTGCCCGTCGCCGTTCGCCACGCTGATGACGCGGTGGAACTTCAGCCCGTCATAGAACGGCTTTCCCTTTGCCGCGTCAAGCGTTCCTTCCGCCAAGCCCACGAAATTCGTCACCGTAAGCGGCGTTTCCTTATAGAACAACTCAAGCACGACCGTGCCGCGGTCAGTCTCCAGCACCGCAAACACGCCGTCTTTNCCCTGAATTGCCTGTAATGCCTTGTCCATTTGATTACAACCCCCAAATGCAATAGTCATGCAGCAAAATACCGCCGCAAACAGATTTTTTTTCATAGCACACCTCGCGATTTCCTAACCATAGCATATTGCGGCAAAAAGTGCCATACGTCCCGCGCAGATTGCGGCGTATCAGAACTGATTGGTAAACCAGCCGTAAATCGCGTCCATGCGGGCGGCAAGCGAGCGGCGCAGGCGTTTTTCCAAAAACGAAATCTGCGGATATTTTGCCTGCGCCACCATATAGACCAAAAACGCGTCGCCGCAGTCCGTGACGACAAGGTTGATTTTCAGGTCGTGCGGCTTTACGCCCGTAATCATCGCCACTTTGAGCGCGTCCGTGTTGGTAAAACAGACCGAAACTTCGTCCGCGCTCTGCCGGTAGTCAAGCTGATAGACGTTCTCGCCGAACGAATGGTCGTCAAGCAGGCAGAAAAACGTCTTGCCGTCCGCGTCGCCGTCGGTCTGGTCGGGAATCGCCTGCTTTGAGCGGGNATTTTCCACCATGTACGCGCGCTTGTACAAGGTCTCCCATTTTTTGTCGCCGTTGGAATAATACTGAACGCCCTGCATTTTTGAGATCATGCGCAGGACTTTTGCCGCCGCCGCAACCGACGTGTCCGCGCCCGCAGGGTTTTTGCTGCGCTCGACCAATGTTTCTTTGGGCAGATAATACAGGCTTTCCGCCGAATACAGCGGCGCGTCGTTCCGCTCCCACGTGCCGGTCGCCGCCCGTGCAAGCGGNGTGTCCGGGAACAACGAAAATTCCTGCGTCTCCTGTTGCACCCTGCCCTGTTCCCGCAGCGCGGCAAGCACCGACGGCACAACCACATCTGCCGCTTCCCGCGCGTATCCCGCCGCAGCCNTTGCTAGTACCCCCGCCACGCACCATATCTTTACCGTTTTCATCATGTTACTATAGCACAATTCCCCGTCATGCGCCATATCCGCCGGGGGCTACCCGCAAGCGGGTCGGGCTTTGCGCGCTTGCGCTCCCGCTCCATACCGCTCCGCGGTACGCCTGCGGCGGCGCTCCAATCCCTAGCCCAGGTCGCCTTTTGTCGTATGAAAATGAACAGGCTCACCCTGCCGGTCGTGCGCCTGCGCTATCGCCTTGATGCGCCGCGCCAGNGNTTTGTCTTTGGCGAGCGTCTCCACCGTCACGCTCATGCGGTATGTCCAGTTGAACGGCGACACCGTTCCCGGCACGTTGACGCGCTCGTTCGCCGGGTCNTCCTGCCAGTAGGCATTGTCCAGCGCGAGCCAGTCCTGCAACGGGTTGATGAACCATGCNCCTGCCGTCTNNGCCGCCGTCTNCAGCACGAATGCCGCCGCTTCCGGGGAAAACTCCTTGTCGGATTGCGCCGGGATTTCTGCGCTGCCGTCTGCGNCCGAATCCGGCTTGGGGGCGAACGATTTTTCAAACGCGCGCACGGANTCGCGCTCNTCGTCCCACCACTGCCGCACGGTCGAGCTGTCATGTACGCTGGTCGCCGTCACGCCGAGCGGGCAGTAGTCCTCAAACGGAATGTACGGCTGACCGTCCGCGCCCCAGTCACGCGTCCAGCGCACCACGTTCAGGTGCAGNATGCCGTATTTTTCCATGACCGGCGCGAGGCACGCCAGCCCCACGCCCAAATCTTCGCCGCAGGGAATCATGGTCGTGCTGGGGATGAGCGCGTCAAAAATCTGCTCCGCCTGCGCCTGCCAGCGGCGTTCGTTCTTTGCGTTGAGCGCGGCAAACAGCGCGTTCAGNCGGGATTTTTCNTCGTCGTTCAGGCTGTGCCATGCCTGCGTTCCGGGGTACTGCCACAGCGGCACGAACGCGTCTTTTCTGACCGCGACGAGCGTGCGGTTTTTGAGCCACCGGGCAAGCGNGCGTTTTATCTCGCCCTGCGCGCGGTCATCGGCNGTCGTGCGGATNACCGTGCGGAAAATGTCCTGCGCCGACGTGATGTCGCCCTTGAACCGCCACAAATCTTCGTTGCCGATACGGTCGCAGAACTGCGCNAGAACGGCGGCGGCNTCCTCGTCCGTCGGCACGAACGGGCGCACGGCATCCGTCGGAATATGCGGCTCGGAAAGCCAGCGCAGGCGGTCGGCATCAAAGCCCGCCATGAGGATTTCCTTACGGCTTAAGGTCGCGCACGGCTCGGCATGACCGAGTTCCGCCGTGTCCTCGCCCTCAGGCACTGCCCAAATGCGGAAAAAACCCAGGATATGGTCGAGCCGGTACGCGCCGTAAAAACGCTCCGCCGTCTTGAGGCGCAGCTTCCACCAAGCAAAACCGTCCGCCGCGTGGCACTTCCAGTCATACGTGGGGAATCCCCAGTTCTGCCCCGAAGGATTCGACCCGTCGGGCGGCGATCCGGCGCGCAGTTTCTGATTGAACAGATCGGGCCGGCTCCAGGCATCGCACGAATCGTCGTTGATCAGAATGGGCAGGTCGCCTTTCAAAATAATGCCCGCCGCACGCACCGCGTCCGCCGCCGCCGCAAACTGCCGGTGCGCNACATACTGCTCCCAGGCAAAAAAATACAGCTCNTCGNGCAAGTCGTCGTCGTTCCAGCGGCGCGTTATCTCTTCCGNCGTAATCTTNCGGTCTTTTTTGCCCCAGCCTTTCCAGGTNGACTGCATATANGCGTTCTTNAGCGACTTGTACACGCAGTACGCGGGAAGCCACGGCTGCCCNTCAACCCAGGNNCGGAACGCCGCGTCGTCATCGAGCGTGAGCGAGGCAAAGCGGTACAGAATCTCAAGCAGGTAATGCTTGTCCGCGNTGAGTCCCGCATAGTCAAACCGAACCGCGTCCTTGTGCTTCNTGACGAACGCGTCNTACAGGGCGGTAAAATTGGCGTTGCGCCCGTACAAGTCGGAGAACGTATCGACCTGCGGAATCGAAATGTACAGCGGATGCAGGGCAAACGCGCTCAGGCTGCTGTACGGCGAACTCTGCGTNCCCGTGTCCAGAACGGGCAGCAGCTGAATCACNCCCAGCCCCGCCTGCCGCGCCCAGTCCGCGAACGGCACGAGCGAGCAGAATTCNCCNACCGCCGGCGACTGNTCCGTCCGCAANGCNCCCAACGGCACGGCAACCCCGGAGAGACGNCTCAATGTTCGTATGCGCTCATTTTCCATGACCATTCATTATACCATAAGACCACGGGATTTTGGGAAAGAATATGCAGGAATTTTGGGCGTGTCCACCGCAATTCACCCNAGCTTGCCCATTGCGTCCANAATGAGNGCNCCGGCGACGGTGGNGGCGGTTTCGGTGCGGAGGATGCGGTCGCCCATGCCGCAGCGCACNAAGCCGTGCTGCTCCAAGAATGCGCGCTCCCNGTCTGTCCANCCGCGCTCGCTGCCGATTGCGGCGACGGTNCNGTNCAGGCAGGACGANTTCCCGNNCAAAAANGCGCGGAGCGAGGTTGCNGGGCGCACGTTGTCNAGNNCGATTTTTGCGGGGGCGGATTCCGGCGCGGCGGGGTGCGCGGNCTGTACGGCGGCAATGCATTCNGCGAGCGTCGCATGCACGTGCAGCNCGGGAACNTGCGTNCTTGCCGCCTGTGCCGTGCCGTCAAGGAGCATTTTGTACGCCGCGCCGTTTTCNACCACGGAACTTTTCTGGTACGACTTGTCGCCCAGCTCCGTTCCCGTCAGNTGNACGGACTGCACGCCCAANCCCGCCACGTCNCGCANCAGNCGGCGCAGCTGAATGGGNCGCGGAAATCCCACGATCATCGTAAGGGGAAAAAGCGGCTTGCCGCTGCCGGTCGGCACGAACGAAAAATGAACCGCNCCCGCGTCCGGCTCGCCGGGGGGAACGATGTTCGTAATCGTCGCAANGCCCGACTGCCCGCCGATAATGCCCGCGTCAAACGAATCGCCCGCGCGCTTGTGCAGCACCTTCACGATATGTTCCGCGCGCTCGTCGTTCCGGCACAGCGGACGCGCAATCTCCTCCGGGGCAAACAGACAGATATTCATACCGACGCACCTCCCNCNCGCACGTCAAGGACGCTTTCCCCGACGTTGAGCAATCGTTGCTCGACGTTGAGCAGACTTCGCCCGACATTGGGCGAACGTTGCTCCACATTGAGCAANCCTTGCTCGACATTGAGCGAACNTTGCTCNACNTTGAGCAAACNTTGCTCGACNTTGAGCANACNTCGCTCGACNTTGAGCANACNTTGCNCGACNTTGAGCAGNCTGTTGCNCGACNTTGAGCNAGACGTTGCTCCNCATCGTGNATGCCATTCTAGCTTTCCTGCGGGAAAAAATCTACCGCGCACAAATCGGCATNGGGGNTGCCTACAACAATTTCTTGATGTCNGCAGGGAAAAATCTTGATTTTGTGGTATACTATCTTGTCGTCGCGGTGCCGTTTGNNCGGTTTCCGGCGGACGAACNTTTGACCGTGGCTTTTGAGAGGAGGTCGTCATGCAATTTTCTTCACTAACCGACGCGTTTACGCTGGCAAACGGCGTGCGCGTCCCGTGCATCGGATTCGGCACCTGGCAGTCAGAGGACGGCGANGAGGCATACAACGCCGTCANGNCCGCGCTGCAAAGCGGTTACCGCCACATCGACACGGCGGCGGCNTACGGAAACGAAAANAGCGTGGGCGCGGCAATCCGGGATTTCTGCCGGGAACACAACGTGCGCCGCGAGGACATTTTCCTGACCACCAAGCTGTGGAACGACGACCACGGCTACGAGGCGACACAGGCCGCCATCAAAAAATCGCTCCAGCTGCTCGGCGTTTCGTATATCGACCTGTACCTGATCCACTGGCCGAACCCGCTCAAATTCCGCGACTGCTGGGCGCAGAAAAATGCNGANTCNTGGCNGGCGATGGAAGAGGCGTATGCGGCGGGGCAGGTCAAGGCAATCGGCATCAGCAATTTTTACGGCAGGCACATCACCGAACTGATGAAGACGGCAACNGTCGCGCCCATGGTCAATCAGATTAAGCTGTGTCCGGGGCAGACGCAGGACGCGCTCGTGGACTACTGCGCNCGCGCCGGCATGATTCTGGAAGCGTACAGCCCGCTCGGCACGGGCGGCATTTTCTCCAACGCGTTCATGCGGGAACTGGCGCAAAAGTACNGNCGCTCAATCGCGCAGATTTGCATCCGCTGGAGCTTGCAGCGNGGCTACCTGCCGCTTCCCAAGAGCGTGACTGCCGAGCGCATTGCCGAAAACACGCGCGTNTTCGANTTTGCGCTGAGCGACGATGACTGCGANAAAATCGCCACGCTGACGGGGCTGGAAATCAAGCCCGCGCGGAATCCCGACGAAGCNCCGTTCTAATGCTGTTCGGCGCGGTTGCCGAGCAGGTCGCTCATCTCNTTGAGGTGGGCGCGCGTGTAGGCTTCGCCGCTTTTGAGCATGGCAGCCGGAACGCCGTAGGCTTTTTCCAAGTCGGCNTCGGTCAGCACTTCCTGGGGCGTTCCCAAGTCCATGTCGTGGTTGGGNTACATGAGCAGGACGGTTTCCGCNTATTTGCGCGTCAGGTCAAGCTCGTGCATGGAAAGATANATNGTCGTGCCCGTTTTCCGCACGAAATCNCGCAGGTAGGCGAGCGACGTTTCTTTCTGCGCCGGTTCCATGGCAAACATCGGCTCGTCCATAAAAATCGACGCGCTTCCATANAATATGCTGAACGCGAGCANCACGCGCTGTATTTCGCCCTTGCNCAGGCCTGTCAGCGGATNGCACAGCNCNTCGTCCAGCGCAAAAATNGCGNTCGTTTCNGCGAGCAGGTCGNCNTGNCCGCCACGGATTGCGGCNGCGTTGCCTTTGANCGCGCCGTTTGCGTACACNTGNCCGAGCAGCGTNGCGACCGTNTCGTCCGTGTCAAATTCCATGTTCTGATAGATGAANGACGCGAGCAGGTTGCGNTGNTCNTCGCGCAGCGCGTGNGGATTTTTGCCGAGCANGGAGACGCTGCCGGTNGTCGGCNCNAGCCGNCCNCTCGCGAGCAACAGGAACGTGCTTTTTCCGCAGCCGTTCGGNCCGACCAAATGCACAAAGCCGCCGGGAAGCGCAAAGGAGACATGCTCCCACAGNNCGGGCGGCACAATCTGTTTGCCGTTCTCGTCGGTGTCGCCCGGCACGGCAGGATACGAAAAACTCACGTCGTTCANTTCAAGGAAATGCATACGAGCAGTGTANCGCAGATTGCGGGGAATTGCAAACGGCGAAAAAAAAACGCCGTCGGGCAGACGGCGTTCNTNCGCAANAAATTTTATTTCAGCANCAAATTGACGATGCNTTCGGCGGCGATGTTGCCCCAGTTGACGTTCGTGCCGATCTGCGTCTTGCCGCGCGTCGGGTCNNTTGCNNNAGTNACCTTNCTNTNCAACGCGACCGCACCGGCAANCCATTNCNNATTNGAAATGCCTTCTTTATCATACGAAATGTANAAAAGCGAGGCAATGGCCGCGNTTGAAGTCGCGACGACNCGCAGGNTTTCCGTGCNGCTNTNGTAATACACNTACATNTCCGTAAACGTNGTTGNGCTAAAGTGGAAGCCGCAGAAGCAGTCGCCGTTACCGAGCCATTGTATTTGTACCATTGGTTTGCAGTAGAATCGGTAGCCACCTGCTTTATGCTTGAACATCCGGCACCGACAAAAAAGAATGCCGCAGTCAGCACGGCGGCAAACAACATCGCTGTTTTCTTCATATTAAAACTCCTTAACAGTCCGACAAAGCGGAATCTGTCTGTATACTACTCTTTATTTCGGTTTTAATCAACAAACCCCGACGCAGAGCGTCGGGGTTTGTTGTTCTCATAAGGTATCGCAGTCGGGTTTTATACCCTATTATACGACGCAGAGCGTCGGGGTATTAAACCCTCCGCACGAATCAACGAGCCGAAATCGTCTGCTGGGTGAATTTTCGCCAACACGACAACGGGAATGCGTTGGGGAGCGGCGACAATCATTCTGCCTGCGGCTTTCGGGCAACGTCAAAGTTCTGCAAAACGGCGAGCAATTCTTTGAGCAGCTGCCTTTTTCCCATGGGAAGCCCGGAAATCGCATCGGCAAGGCAACCGCTCGCAGCCTCCCTGCTT
The DNA here is from genome assembly GCA_014804085.1 of Treponema sp. Lineage (GTDB taxonomy): Bacteria > Spirochaetota > Spirochaetia > Treponematales > Treponemataceae > Treponema_D. The sequence goes on from JAAVAM010000013.1 coordinate 10,276, forward strand.
TTGGCGTTCTGCTCCGAATCGCCCGTCACCAGATATTCAACGGACACATTCAGAACCTGTGCAATTTTTACGGCAACATCGGCGGGCGGAATAGATCCGCGCGCGCCCAAGTATCCCTCAAGCGTCCGCTGTGAAATTCCCGTCTTTACCGCAAGCTCCTTCACTTTGATGTCTTGAAAATCAAGCTCCGAGCGCAACGTTTCCCGAAATAGTGAATCCATAGTTGGCTTAGAATACTTCATTGTGCGTATAAATTGATTGACAAACCTACAAATAACGTTTAATCTAACACAGAATACGCTGTTTGTAGTGTATTTCATTATCTTTCACGACAGCGAGTTTTGACAGACAAGGCTCAAGGAGTATGTATGAAGCGATTTTTTGCAATCCTGCTTTCGGCAGCGATGTTGATTTCGGCATCCCTTTTTGCATCATGCGCCACAAAGGAGGAAGCTTTCCTCTCTGCGCCAACAGGGGTGAATGTAATCTCAACATCATCTTCATCTGTCAAAGTGTCTTGGAATTTTGTCAGTGGTGCGACGAGATACTATGTGTACAAATCAGAGTATTCTTCATCTTCTACAGCATCCGACGTCGGTAGCACAAATTTAACTTCTATGACCGTAACAGGATTGAGAGCAAACACGAAATACTATTTTTGGGTAAAGGCTAGTGACGGTACAACAATAAGCGACTATTCATTGTTTGGCAGCGCGACTCCAACGCTTTCTGCACCAACCGGGCTGATTGCGACTGCGGCATCATCTTCACAGGTCAATCTGTATTGGAATTCTGTCAGCGGTGCGACCACATACTATGTATACAAATCAGAAGATTCATCGTCTTCTACGGCATCCGTCATTAGTAGTACGGCATCAACTTCTACGACCGTAACAGGATTAAAACCAAATACGGAATACTATTTTTGGGTAACGGCATCTGATGACACCGCGACAAGCAGTTATTCATCTTCCGCTCGTACGAGGACAACGGCAACACCTTCTGCACCAATAGGTGTAACTGCAACCACAATATCATCTTCGTCTGTTAGGGTATCATGGAATTCCGTCAGCAGTGCGACGGGATATACTGTATATAAATCAGAAGACGAATCATCCTCTACAGCATTCCTTGTCGGTGGTACAACATCAACTTCCATGGTTGTAACAGGGTTGAAAGCAAGCACGAAGTATTATTTTTGGGTAAAAGCTAGTGATGGCTCTTCAGCAAGCGACTATTCATTGCCCAGCTATGCAACAACAGGGAAGGCAACGACATCAGATTCAAGTTCAGAATTTGCGAGTTTAAAAATTGTTAATTCCAGTTCTCATATTATATGGCCTACTGTCAGATTATATACTGCCAGCGATATTGCTAATAAAGTGCCAAATGCTCATATTACAACGAAGATTATTTTGTTGGCAGGTTCTAGTAATTTAAATTTTCTCAAAAGTGGAGCCAGTGGTACGTATGCGATTGCTCCAGGAACATATGTGAAAATCTCATCAGACCCGCCCACTATAGGTAGGAGAGATTATAAGATATCGGCATTTAGAGATATAGTCATAACAAAAGGAAATACTACCACGGTGGTAATTACTGACAATGATTTTATTTATGACTTTTGATTTTGTCCGCTACATCCTAACAGTACTAGCACATTTATAAAAGATTACATGAGGACATTTTGCACTTAAAGCGTGTCATCATGAATAACAAAAAAGACCTTGGGTAAAACCGAGGTCTTTTTTGTCTCAAACCATCGCTTTGCATCCGCTGACCGAATTTTCGCCACCGTAGCAACAGAAATACGTTGGAGAAAAGCATTTCCCCTCCAAATTATCGCGCGAGGCGGAAATTCGCTTGTGTTTTGTTTCTTTGCATAGTAATATAACGGAAGGAGATTCGACATGAAGAGATTGATTGGTCTGGCGACGGCCGTAGCGGTGGTTGTTTCGTTTGCCGGGTGCAGCAAAAAGGGCGCGGACGGCGCGAAGAAAATCGGCATTGCAAAAATCGTGCAGCACGTCGCGCTTGATGACGTGGAGCGCGGCATTATTGACGTGATTGACGAGGCGGGGTTTGCCGTGCAGTACGATTTGCAGAACGCGAACGGCGACGTGAACACGGCGGCGCAGATTGCGGCAAAGTACAAGGATGAGCGCGTGGATCTGGCGGTGGGCATTGCGACCCCGGTCGCGCTTGCGCTGGCAAACACGATCAAGGACATTCCGATCGTGTTCGGCACGGTGACCGACCCGCTTTCCACCGGCTTGGTGACGACGCTTGAGCACGGCGAAGGCAACGTAACCGGCATGAGCGATTTTGTGGACACGGAATCACACATCGCGCTGTTTCAGGACGTAGCGGGAATCAAGACGCTCGGCTACATTTACACGAGCAACGAGGGCAACTCTATCAGCTCGCTCAATCTGGTGCAGAACGTGTGCAAACGGCTGGGATTGCAGCTGGTGACGCAGGCGATTACGAATTCTTCCGAGGTAAAGGCGGCGGCAGAGGCGATTGTTGCCCGCGTAGACGGCATTTACCTGACCACGGACAACACGGTGTTCAGCGCGCTCGCGTCGTTGGTGCAGGTGTTCGGGAACGCGAAAAAACCGATTTTCAGCGCGGACGTGACGGGCGCGCAGGCGGGCGGCATTCTGATGGCGAGCGGCTTCAACTATTACAAGGCGGGGCGCGCGACGGGCGAAATGTGCGTGCAGATTCTGAACGGCGCAAAGCCGGAGGATCTTCCCGTGCGCTTTATGACCGAGCCGAGCGACAGCGACCTGCTGCTCGACCTGGACGCGGCAAAAAACTGCGGCATCACGTTCGGCGACGACCTGCTCGCGCAGGCGAACATGATTTTTGAGAACGGCGAGCTGACGGTCAGATAAACGGCGATGATTTCGGGAATTCTCATCGAAGGGCTGATTTACGGCATCATGGTGCTGGGCGTGTTCATGACGTTCCGTGTGCTGAATTTCTGCGACATGACGGTGGACGGTTCGTTTCCGCTCGGCGCGTGTGTGCTTGCGGCGTGCCTGACGCACGGCATTGCGCCAAGCCTGGGGCTTCTGGTCGCGTTTGCGGCAGGATGCGTGGCGGGGCTGTGCACCACGCTCATCTACACCAAACTGCGCATTCCCGACCTGCTTGCCGGTATCCTTATGATGACGATGCTCTATTCCGTCAACCTGCGCGTCATGGCAAACCACGCGAACGTGTCGTTCCTGCGCATTCCCACGATATTTTCCCGGCTGACGGCGTGGGCGGGCGCGAACGGTCTGAGCGGCGACTGGACGATCGTCGCATTCCTGCTGCTGTTCGTGGGCATACTCATGGTGCTGCTTAACATATTTTTCAGCACGGACTTTGGGCTGACAATGGGCGCGCTCGGCGCGAATCCGCAGATGGTGACCAGCCAGGGCGTGGACGTGCGGTTCGTGCGCGGCGTGGGCATCTGCTTTGGCGACGGGCTTGCAGCAATGAGCGGCGCGCTGTTCGCCATGTACGCCGGGTTCGCCGACGTGGGGAGCGGCACGGGCGTGGTCGTTTCCGGCCTGGCCTCGCTCATGCTCGGCGAATTTATCCTGTCGTCCAACAAGATTGCCGTGCAGACGTTGCGCGTGTTGCTCGGCTCGATTTTGTACCGCGCGCTGATGTTCCTCGCGCGTCGCTACGGCTACACAATCGGCATGAACAGCAACGACCTCAAACTGATTACGGGCCTGCTGATTATCGTCTGCCTGATCGTGAGCCAAACGGACGTGGCTGACTGGCTCAAGGCGCACCTGAAACGACCGGGGAACACGGGCGCATGAACGAAACGAGGAGGCATACGATGCTGACGCTTGAGCATATCGGCATGACGTTCAACGCGCATACGCCGGACGAAAACAACGCGCTCAAAGACATCAATTTGAACATCAGGCGGGGCGATTTTATCACCGTCATCGGCTCAAACGGCGCGGGAAAATCCACCTTGTACAACGTGATTGCGGGAACGCTGCCGCCGACGAACGGGCACATCCTGCTTGACCGCAACGGGGACGGCAACGCAAAGGACATCACCAGAGATGCCGAATACCGGCGGGCGCGGTACATCGGGCGGATTTTTCAGAATCCGCTGCTGGGAACGGCGGGCAGGATGAGTCTTGAGGACAACATGATGATTTGCGCGAAGAAAGGCGCGAAAGGTCTGCGCATCAGCCTGAACAACCGTATGCGTGCGCAGTTCCGCGAGCAGCTCGCCGTGCTGAACATGGGGCTGGAAAACCGCCTGAGCGACAACGTTGACCAGTTTTCCGGCGGACAGCGGCAGGCACTCACGCTGCTGATGGCGGTGATGAGCAAGCCCGACCTGCTCCTGCTCGACGAACACACCGCCGCGCTCGACCCCACCAACGCGGAAATCGTCATGCGGCTCACGCTTCAGTTCGCCCGCGACTACGGGCTGACCGTGATGATGGTCACGCACAATATGCAGNACGCGCTCGATTACGGCAACCGCCTGCTGATGATGGACAGCGGCACGATTCTGCTCNACATCGACGCGGAAGAAAAATCCAAGCTGACCATGGACGCGCTCATTCAGCGTTTCCGCACGATAAAAAACGTGNCCAACGACAATATGCTTTTGCAGTGATTATTTCAGCACGCTCCCGCGAATCCGCCTGACAAAGCGGGCTTTTCCCACNGAAAGCAGTTTTTCCTCATGCCCGGGAATCAGCTCCATGCGGACGAGNGAATCACCGCCGTGTTTTTCCATNCCGAGCGGATTTCCCACAAAGACGATGCCCGCGCCCGNCGGNTCGTCGGGATTCTCGTATTCCANCGCNACCATNNAGCCNNAGCCGAGCGCATTCTCTATCACGCGGACTTTCCCNAAAAAATCCATGGCACCCGCCTGCGTCTGCTCCAGACGAACGCTGTCNCCGCGCAGCTGCGCAGGGTGCANAATGATGTTGCGCTCAATGCGNTCAAGCAGNCCGTCTTTCTGNTCCGGCGTGAGGCGCAGTTTTTNCAGTTCGGCGCGCATNAGGTCGCCATGCCGCNCCCGCACGGATTCGGAAGAGACGGCNGAAAACGGCTCGNCGTCNTGTTCCGCNCGCACGGNACGGTCGAACCACACGGTCGGAAACCTGNCGATTTCTTTTTTCTGCGGCACGNTTTTGATTTTGCCGACAAAATCGAGCCNGCTTTTCGCGATAATCGNCCGTGCGCTGTCGTCGTCCTGCACGTCAAGCACGTAGATTCCCGGCGCGAGCGTCGCCATGATGTGCCGCGCGACGGCNGNATTNCGTTCCACGGCGGCGGCATGTTCNGCGCTCACGTGCAGCACNTAGCCTTTGTACAGCGCGGCNGACGCATAGGCATTGCTCCAGTCGTCCAAAGAGACGCGCAGATTCTGCGGCNCGTCATACGGGCAGTACGCGGCAAGCAAGTCCANAATCTGCCGCGNGGACANGCCCGCATCAAACGCCCGCATGACCGATTTCTTGCTGATTGAAAANTGCGCCGCCGTGTCAAACTGCNCNACGTCCAAAAATGACATCAGCGGCAGAAGCGCGCGCANCGGAAGNCCGGGNAGCAGCGTCACCGTAAATCCCGCGTCAATGTTCAGCACTTTGGGAAACGGCGGGTCAACCGGGCGCGGCTTGTCGGACAGGACGCTTCCCGGCACAAAAATCGGCTCGCCGTCCGCCGTCTTTCCTTTTTCCGCAAGAATGCCGACCAGCACCGCGTCGTCAATCAGCCGGTCAACCATGGCAGCGGCATCCGCGCCCGCAAATCCCCTGCTTTCAACGGCACGGGAACGGGAAAGCATCGACGAAAAGCGGCTCGTCTGACCAATCGGCGCGCTGTCCAAAATGTCGCCGTCTTTTTCCGCCGCCAAAAACGCCGCCCGCAGCAAAAGCGGCCGCGTATACCCCGACTCAGGAATGCCCGCCGCCACCTCAAGCAGCAACTGCGCCTGCCGCACCAAACCGCTCCGGCTGAACCGCCCGCTCGCCGCCACGCACAGCAGCGCGCACTGGCTCAGTTCGTCCAACTCCGCAAACGACTCCAATTTGTCGCCGTCAAGCGCAAAGCCCGTCGTATCGTCCTTTAAAACCGAAAGATTGATGAACGCCCGCGTCACGCGATGCAACGCCGCCACGTTCTGCGGAAAAATCGATTCCAGCNCCGTCGCCGCCCGTTTCTTGAACGAGCCGTCCGCCTTGCACACGTCGCCCGTCACCGACAAAAACGAACAGTACGCCGCAAGCAGCTCNGGCGAAACCGTCGCGCCCCGCACCGTTTCCGCTTCCGCGACCACCGGCGGCGAAAACAGCACCGACTGCCGCAAAAACGGCAGCAGCACGTCCTCCANCATCGGATTCACGCTGACAATCGTNTTCCCCGANGCCNCGTCATCGTGCCGGTACACGATAAGCCGCTCCTCCAGATTCAGCAGNCGCTCGTACACCGCCGCAAAAGACTGCTCCTCGCCAAAAAACGCCGCCACCTTTTCCTGCGTCGCGTTCTGAATAAACCACACCGCGCACACCANCCGCACGTCGTCCTCGCTCAGCAGCGACACGAGCGTCCGCCGGTTCTCCTCCTTGCGCAAAAACGCCCCCAGCTCCTCAATCAGCTTGGTCTTGTTGTACGGCGTNCGCACCTCCCCCAAATACATCCGCATCAGCTCAAAAAAATACGCGTCCGGCAGCGTCGCCATGCTCTCCCGCCAATCGATGATACGCTGAACATGCAACTCATTCTGTTTCATCTGTCATCTCCAACGGGGGAAGTCTCCCCCTCGCTCCCAAGGCAAGCCGCTGCGCTTTGTTGCCTTGTCCGCTACCCCCTCTCCTAGGGGCGCGCCCCTAAAACCCCAAAGCATCCCGCTACGCCTCAATCCGCGCAACGCATTCCCCCGCCACCGCGTCCAAATCGTCCGCCGTCTTGTAGCGGATCAGCCGGTACGCGTAGCCTTGCTCCGCCANAAATTTCTGCCGGTTCGACCCGAAATCTTCTTCCACGGTGTTGCGCGTGATGAGCGTAAAAAACCGGGACGTGCGCTCCTTGGGACGCAGAATCCTGCCCAGCCGCTGCGCCTCTTCCTGCCGGCTGCCGAACGTGCCGCTCACCTGAATCGCCATGCTCGCGTCGGGCAGGTCNATCGCAAAATTCGCCACCTTGGACACGACCAGCACCCGGATGTCGCCCGCGCGGAACTGGGCATANCGCGCGTCCCGCTCGTCGTTGGGCGTTTTTCCCGTNATAATCGGCGCGGAAAGCAGCCGCGCAATCTCGTTCAGCTGGTCAAGGTACTGCCCGATAATCAGCACNTTGTCGTCGGGAAAGCGGCGCACCAGCTCCTGCACCACGGCAAGTTTTGCGGGATTCTCGCTCGCAATGCGGTGTTTTTTGCGCGGCTCTGCCACGGCGTATTCGATTTCCGCCGCGCCGTCCAAGTCAAGGCGGATTTCCACGCATTCCGCGCTCGCAATCCAGCCGTCCGCCTCCAAGTCCTTCCACGGCACGTCGTAGCGTTTCGGTCCGACCAGGCTGAACACGTTTCCCTGCAAGCCGTCCTCGCGCACGAGCGTCGCCGTCAGCCCCACGCGCCGCACCGCCTGAATCTCGGCAACCACCCTGAACACGGGCGCGGGAAGCATGTGNACTTCGTCATAAATAATCAGCCCCCAGTCGCGCTCCCGGAACAACGAAAAATGCGGNTACGGGCCGTCTTTCTCCGGCCGCCAGGTAAGGATTTGGTAGGTCGCCACCGTAACCGGGCNAATCGTCTTGTGNGCGCCCGTGTACTCGGCAATNTGGTCGGCAGTCAGGTCGGTCTTGTCCAAAAGCTCGTCTATCCACTGATGCACGGCACTGACGTTCGTCGTAACGATAAGCGTACTCGTCTGGAGCAACGCCATCACCTGCATGCCCACGATTGTCTTGCCCGCGCCGCACGGCAGCACAATCGTCCCGAATCCCGTGCCCGCGCCTTTGTTGCCCACCAACGCCTGCGCCGCCAGTGCCTGATACTTGCGCACGGCAAANGGCTTTCCGCTCCGCGCGGTCGTCCGCAGCGACAGTGCCAGCGGCTCGCCGTCGCTCATCGGCACGTCGTCTTTGACCGGCCAGCCCATTTTGAGCAGTTCCTGCTTAATCGTGCCGCGATCGGTCAGCGCGAGCAAGAAGCACTGCTGCTTTTCGTCATCGCTCACGGCGGCGGCATCTTTNTGCGGCGCNANATACGGCACGATCGTNAGCATCTGNTTTTTGACCAGAACGCTCGCCGCAATTTCCTTGAACACGGCGCGGCTTTCCGTCACCAAATACAGATACGCTTCTTCGATTTCTGTCGGCTTNGTGTNCTCNGCNTCAGGNGCGACGATTNCCGACGGANGGCACGGCACNGCNACCGACGGCGCGGGAATCAGCCGCAGCTTGCCGAACCGCCCCGCCGTCTCNCGAATCCATTGCTCAACGGACTGCGGCACATCGTAGCGGGCAAATTCGTGCAGCACCGCCACGGCATCTTCGGGAAAAAATCCGGCACCCGCCGCATTCCACAGCGACAACGGCGTGAGGCGATACGTATGCAGATGTTCGGGAGAACGCTCCAGCTCGGCAAACGGAATGAGCGCATTGCGGCATTCGTCCGCCCGGGGCGCATGAACGTCCAACAGCAACGTGCGGTCACTCTGAACGATAAGCGGATTTTCAAAACGATTCTGTTGCGGCATAGTATTCTATTGTATCGCACGGCTTGCAAAATTGCTACCGAAAATGANACCATCCGCACGAATCAGCGTTTGAGCAGCGCGCAGAAATGGTCGATTACCCCGTCGATTTCGGCAAAATCAGGCTCTTCGGCAGGCGCGGCAAACAGCGTGTCCGAGCCGGTCTCAGGATTCGAGCGGATGCTCACTTTTTTGTCGGTCAGGTACGAATCGAGCACGTCATGGAGCGCACCCACGAACAGCACCGCATACTGCCGCGCGCCCGCGTCGTCCAACGACCTGATTTTTTGCGCGTCGGAAAGGCTTTTGAGCGCGAGTTCGCCCTGCTTGATCAACGCCTCGCGCATTTCCGCGGCAATTGCGGCCGCCTGATTGGAAAAATATTTTTCGCTCTCAAGAAAGACAAACACCTGCAACAGCGGCTCTTTTTCATGCAGCTTGAACCAGTGGTTTGCGATGCCTTTAAGCACGGTTTCGGCAGGATATTTCTGCGCGGTCGCCGCCATGTCCGCAGGAATGAAACGCATTTTGCGCAACGTATCGCCGCAATAGGCAACCGTATCGTCAATCATCGCGTCGCGGCTTTCATAATGATTGTACAGCGACGCTTTTTTGATTCCCAGTTTTTCCGAAATATCCGCGAGCGACGTGCCNCCCACGCTCTTGGCGAACGCAGACTCAAGCACCGCGCGGATAATTCGTTCTTTGGTCACCTTTTCTGTTGCAGGCATACATCNTTCTCCCAAGAGCCGCCGCCCCTACCGAATCATCGCGTGGTACGCCTGCAANGATTTTACGCCGCCTTCGCCGCCGTTGCCGTTCCGCACCGCCGCAATGCCCNGCACCGCCGCCANCGCNCCCGCAAGCGTCGTGATGTACGGCACTTTGTACTTGAGGCACGCCTTGCGGATCGTCTTGCGGTCTTCGGCATAGTTGCGCTTTGCCTTGGGCGTATTGATGACGAGGCAGACTTCCTTGTTCAGNATCATGTCGATGACATCNGGTCTNCCGCCGCCGATTTTGTTCACCANCTCGCACTTGATGCCNTGNGTNCCNAAGAAATCCGCCGTGCCTTTGGTGCCGTACANCGTAAAGCCCAAATCGGCAAGCGTCTTTCCGATCGTCAGCACCTGCTCTTTCTGNCCCTCTTTGTCGCTCAGNGAGATAAGCACTTTTTTGTTCTCCCAAGCGGCGGGCGCATGCGGCAATGCNCTGCCNGCAGCCTCCTGCGACTTNTAGAACGCGAGCGGATACGTTTCCGCCATNCCGAGCACTTCGCCCGTNGANCGCATTTCCGGNCCCAAAATCGGNTCAACGCCGGGNAAACGCGCCCAAGGCAGGACGGCTTCTTTCGCCCCGAAATACGGAATCACTTTGTCTTTCAGTCCCAGGCTCTGCAACGATTCGCCGAGCATGAGCCGGGTCGCCAACCGTGCCATCTGCGTGTCGCAGACTTTTGACACGAGCGGAACGGTACGGCTCGCGCGCGGGTTCGCCTCAATCACGTAGACTTTGCCGTNCTCAATGGCGTACTGCATGTTCATCAGGCCGCACACGTGCAGGTTCTCCGCGATTTTCCGGGTGTATTCNTTTATCGTCTCAATGTTTTCCGCGCGGATAGAAACGGGCGGAATGACNCACGCGCTGTCCCCGGAATGNATGCCCGCAAGCTCCACGTGNTCCATCACCGCAGGAATGTAGACATGCGTACCGTCCGCNAGCGCGTCNGCCTCGCATTCAAGCGCGTTTTTCAGGAAGCGGTCAATCAGCAGCGGACGGTCGGGNGTCACGCCGACNGCCTTTGCCACGTACTCGCGCAACGTGCCTTCGTCGTAAATCACTTCCATGCCGCGCCCGCCGAGCACGAACGACGGACGAATCATAATCGGGTAGCCGATTTTGTCCGCAATNGCCTTTGCCTCGTCAAAATCNACCGCCATGCCGCTTTCNGGCATGGGAATCTGCAAGTTGTCCATCATCTTGCGGAACAAGTCGCGGTCTTCGGCAATNTCTATCGCGTCGATTGACGTGCCAAGAATGCGCACGCCGTTTTCCTGCAACTCGCGCGCAATGTTGAGCGGCGTNTGCCCGCCNAACTGCACGATAACGCCGAGCGGCTTTTCTTTCTCATAAATCTGCAAGATGTCTTCCGTGGTGACCGGCTCAAANTACAGTTTGTCGGACGTGTCATAGTCGGTGGAGACGGTCTCCGGGTTGCAGTTGACGATAATCGTCTCATAGCCCATTTCTTTGAGCTGCATTGCCGCATGACAGCAGCAGTAGTCGAATTCGATGCCCTGCCCGATCCGGTTCGGTCCGCCGCCAAGAATCATGATTTTCTTCTTGTTGTCGGATGCCGCNGATTTGTCCGTNTCGTTGTACGTGGAATAGTAATAATGCGCGTCCTCCACGCCGGAAACGGGAACNGCAAGCCACGCCTCCCGAATGCCCAGCTCGTTGCGGCGCGCGCGGATGTCTTTTTCCGCCACTTTCAGGATTTTGCTCAGGTATTTGTCGCTGAAACCGTCCTTTTTTGCCCGCGCAAGCAGGTCGTCGGCAGGCACNCGCCCCGGATTCTTGAGCATCTCCTCTTCCAAATCGACCAGCTCTTTCATCTGCTGCAAGAAATATTCTTTTACGTAGGTAATTTCGTGNAGTTTTTTGAGCGGAACGCCCTTGCGGATTGCCTCGTACAGCTGAAAATAGCGTTCGCTGCTCGCCGTTTTGAGCATCTCGCACAGCTCGTCGGCAGATTTCTTGTGGAAATCCTTGGCAAAGCCAAGCCCGGGACGACCGTNTTCCAGCCCGCGGATCGCTTTCTGGAACGTCTCCTTGAACGTCTTGCCGATTGCCATCACCTCGCCCACGGCCTTCATTGACGTGCCGAGCGAATCCTCCGCGCCGCGGAATTTCTCGAACGCCCAGCGCGCAAATTTGAGGACGACGTAATCGCCGTCAGGCGCGCCGCCCGGCGTGTATTTTTCCAACGTGCCGTCGCGCCAGTAGGGAATCTCGTCCAGCGTCAGCCCGGAAGCAAGCTTTGCGGAAATGAGCGCGATTGGAAAGCCCGTCGCCTTTGAGGCAAGCGCNGAAGACCGGCTCGTGCGCGGNTTGATTTCGATAATCACGACGCGNCCNGTCTGNGGATTNTGCGCAAACTGCACGTTCGTGCCGCCGATAACGCCGATCGACTCCACGATTTTGAACGCCATCGCCTTGAGCCGCTCTTCCAATGCCTTGTCAATCGTCATAAACGGAGCGGANCAGAACGAATCGCCCGTGTGTACGCCCACCGCGTCGATATTTTCGATAAAACAAATGGCGACCATCTGGTTCTTGCTGTCGCGCACGACCTCCACTTCCAGCTCTTCCCAGCCCAGAATGGATTCCTCAATCAGGCACTGGCGCGTCATGCTCAGNTCCAGCCCGTTCGACACGATCGTGCGCAGNTCNTCCACGTTGTAGCAGAAGCCGCCGCCCTGCCCGCCCATCGTGTACGCCGGACGCACCACCACGGGATAGCCGATTTCCGCCGCGATTTTTTCNGCNCCCTCCACCGTGTGGCAGATGTCGCTGCGCGGCGTGTCNATGCCGAGCGACTGCATGGTNTGCTTGAAAATCTCNCGGTCNTCGCCNCGCTCGATTGCGTCAAGGTTCACGCCAATCACCTTGACNCCGTATTTGTCAAGAATNCCCGCCTTGTTCAGCTCGCAGGCAAGGTTCAGCCCCGTCTGCCCGCCNAGGTTGGGAAGCAGCGCGTCGGGCCGCTCCGTTTCGATAATCTGCGCCAGCCGCTCCACGTTGAGCGGCTCAATGTATGTCGCGTCCGCCATCACCGGGTCNGTCATAATCGTGGCAGGATTCGAGTTCACCAGCACGATTTTGTACCCCTGCTCGCGCAACGCCTTGCACGCCTGCGTCCCCGAATAGTCAAATTCACACGCCTGCCCAATGACAATCGGACCACTGCCGATAATCAGCACCTTGTTAATGTCAGTTCTTTTCATGCTCTAGTTCCTATCTAAAGACACAGTATACCGTAAAACGCCGCATTCGCATAGAGGGGGAAAGGCTTCCCCTCGCTCCAGCCCCTACGGGTCTTACGCTACCCCTTCTACGGGGGCAAGCCCCCGTAACGCCCCCAAGCCAGACGTAACGAGCCACAGACGACGAATAGCATTCTTGCACTCTATAATCTTTTTCACATATCTGTTACAATACCGCCATGAACAAAGATTTGAATCAGGCGAAAGCGCAGAAAAATGACGAATTTTACACGCAGCTTGCGGACATAGAAACCGAACTTTATTATTATCGCGACCATTTCAAGGGCAAGACCATTTTCTGCAACTGTGACGATCCTTACGAATCAAATTTTTTCAAATATTTTGCGATGAACTTCAATGCATTAGGACTGAAAAAACTCATCGCCACGTGCTACCGGGGAAGTCCGATAGCCTATACCGAGCTTCCTTTGTTCCCCGAACTGACCCCCACAGAAAAAGAAATTCGCCCGCCATACAAAGCAGTGATTACCGAAGTCGCTGACTACAACAACGACGGCGCAGTAAACCTTGCGGACGTTGAATGGCTCTTGCAGAACAGAAAGAATTCCTGCGAACTCCTCAAAGATGATGGCGACTTTAGGAGCGAAGAATGTATTGAGCTTCTGAAAGAGGCGGACATCGTAGTTACGAACCCGCCATTTTCACTTTTCCGTGATTTTATGGCTCAACTTATGCATTATGAAAAGCAGTTTATTATAATAGGCAATTTGAACGCGATTCATTATAAAGAAATCTTCCCACTTATTCAGTCAAACAAACTTTGGTTGGGACAAACGCGCTTTAATGGAGGAGCAGCATACTTTGTAGGCAAAAAAGAATTATACGACCCTAAGAAAATGTCGAGCGAAAAAAATGCGTACATAAAAGACGGAAAACTTTATTGGCGCGTGAATGGTGTCCGTTGGTTTACAAACCTCGATATTCCCCGACGACACGAAAGAATGATTTTGTTCCGCAAATATACGCCGGAAGAATACCCAAGTTACTACAATTATGACGGCATAGACTGCGGGAAAATTAGCGACATTCCAGAAGATTATTTTGGTAATATTGGTGTTCCCGACACCTTTATAGAAACTTACAATCCTGAACAGTTTGAGATTGTTGGCTACGGGCGGGGTGATTTTTTACCAGAAATAGGTTATGTTCCTGCTGACTTTTTGGATGATTATCATGCACATGGAGGACGTGGACACATCACTACAGGAATGAAGTCACTTTGCTTTTATGACAAAGACCAGCTGCCAAAATTTCCATTCTCAAGAATAATTATTCGCCGAAAAAAAGGAGATTGAATAGGTATGAAAATTGAACTACATGAAATTACGGTGCGCGAAGTCGTGGAACATTATACCGACGATATGGAAAACGGCATTACCGGCTACCATGGTCGCCTAAATATCCGCCCTGCGTTTCAGCGTGAATTCGTTTATAAGGACAAACAGCGGGATGCTGTAATCCAAACGATACAGAAAGAATTCCCGCTCAATGTGATGTATTGGGCAAAAAATGACAACGGGAACTTTGAGCTTTTGGATGGACAGCAGCGGACGGTCAGTTTTTGCCAATATGTTTCGGGCAGGTTTTCCATTGACTACCGTTATTTCGGAAACCTCACCAAGACCGAACAGGAGCAGATTCTAAACTACAAGCTCATGGTCTACATTTGCGAAGGCAACGACCGTGAAAAGCTCGACTGGTTCAAGACTATCAACATTGCCGGCGAACGGCTTACCGACCAAGAACTTCGCAACGCAATGTACACGGGCGAATGGCTCACCGAAGCAAAACGATATTTCTCAAAGACAGGCTGCACGGCTTATCAGATTGCGGAAAAATATCTGGCCGGTTCGGCAATCCGGCAGGATTATCTGGAGACCGCCCTGCGCTGGATTTCTGCCCGGGACGGCATGGCAATTGAGGACTATATGTCTGCCCACCAGCACGACACGAACTGCAACGAACTGTGGCTGTATTTCAAAAGCGTCATCGACTGGGTACAGGTAATTTTCCCGAACTACCGCAAGGAGATGAAGGGACGCGACTGGGGCGTATTCTTCAATAAGTACGGCAAGAACGCCTATGACGCGAAAAAGTTGGAAGTCCGCATTGCCGAACTTATGGAAGATGAGGACGTGTCGAACAATGGCGGAATCTACGAATATCTTTTGAGTGGCGAAGAAAAGCACCTTTCAATCCGCGCATTCACACCCAAGATGGCACGGGCAGCGTTTGAGCGGCAGAAAGGCATCTGCCCAAAATGCGGAAAGACATTCGCAATCAATCAGATGCAGGCAGACCACATCACGCCCTGGAGCAAAGGCGGCAAAACCATCGCAGAAAACTGCCAGATGCTCTGCGCCGACTGCAACCGCAGAAAAGGCGCGATATAATCTGTTAGTCAGACAGTCCCGCGTCCGACAAAGTATCGTTCGAGGCTTCGGATTGCTTCACAGTGTCTGACAATGCATCGTCAGAGACCTCCGACACGCTCACAGCGTCCGACAAAACGCTGTCNGAGACCTCCGACACGCTCACAGCGTCTGACAAAATGCTATCCGAGACCTCCGACACGTCCACAGCACCCGACAAAGCACTGTCCGAGGCCTCCGACACGTTCACAGCGTCCGACAAAGTGCTGTCCGAGGCCTCCGATACGTTCACAGCGTCCGACAAAATGCCGTCCGAGGCCTCNGACGCATTCACAGCGTCCGACGAAGCACTGTCCGAGGCCTCCGATGCGTTCACAGCACCCGACAAACCGCCATCCGAGGCTTCGCGCTNACACGCNGTGGTATCNGAATCAGTTTTCAGCGGAATCNGCGNNGTCCGTGCTTTCGCCGGTGATTTTNGNGTGCAGGGCGGNTATCCGTTCGGCGTAGTCGGCACGGGCNGCTTTTGNCGCGGACTCTTGGGCGCGTTCGAGCGCGCGCAGGGCGGNTTCGTCNTCGCCGAGCGCGGAGCGGCATTCCGCGTACAACAGGTAGAGCGGCGCGAGCGCGGCGGGGTCGNTATGGGAGGCAATGTTTTTTTCGCAGAACTGCACGGCTTCTTCCGCGCGCTCNCAGCGGATATAGGTGACCACGATGTTCAGCANCGTGTCATAGTCGGTGGGATCTAAATCGAACACGGNCTGGAACTGGGCGGCGGCTTTTTTCGGCTTTCTGCCCCACAGATAGGCTTCTCCCGCCTGCACGAGCGCGTCATTGCGGAACGCGATTTTGTCGTCATGCAGCGCGGCNTGTTCATACCAGACGGCGGCGTTCTGCGCGGCGCGCGCGGCCCTCGCATACCGTCCGAGCGACATCAGCACGAAACTCAAGTCGTACCACGCCTGCGCGTTCGTCTTGTCCGCCCGCACCGCTTTTTCAAACGTGTCGCGCGCAGTCTCATAACGGCGTTCCATCATCAGCGTAAAGCCCGCCTGATACAGCCGCTCCGATTCTGCCCGCCGATGCGACCCGTCACGATAGCAGGCGGCAAACAGCACCACCGCACCAAGCGCGGCGGCAAGCACCGCAAAAAACCGCGTCCGCTTCATATCCGTCTCCTCACTCCGCAAAGAACTGCATCACGCCTGCGGCAATGCCCTTTGCGCGTTTTTCCAGCGATTCCGTGTCGGTCTTGGTGTGCTGGTTGCCCAACTCCACGACCGCCGTCGGAATCGTGCTGAACGATGTCTGCGTCAGATCCTGCTCGAACGTGCCGTCGCCGTAAATCGGCAGACCTTGCGCGCGCAACCCGTCAATCAGGCACTGGCCGAGCCGGTCGCTTTCCCGCCACTGTTTTCTGACGGTTTCGAGCGAATGCAGGGCTTCGGGAATGACGCAGTAAAAGCAGCCCTTGTCGTCTTTTTCNCGGTCGCCGTCGTAATGGAGCGCAATATGAATGGCGGCGGTGTTGTTGCTGATGACCGTCCGCGCGATGTTGTCCAGCTGCACGTCGTCGCCGTCGCGGAGCAGCAGCACGTCAAAGCCGTTTCTGAGCAGCTCGGTCCTGACAAGCCGCGCCGTCCGCAGCGTCACTTCCGCTTCGCCCGTGCCGTCGGCAAACTGCATGCCGCCGCTGACCGCAATCGACTCGACCGCGCCGAGCGGCGACGTTCCGCCCGTGAGTTTGGGCGACTTGTCGGGGTGGGAATANGTCTTTACCCGCGAGCCGCCCTTTGTCCCGTGCCCGGCGTTCACGGCGACCAGAATATCGCGCCGGTTCGTCCGCGCCCGGTACAGCGTTGCCGCGCCCGTGCTGATTTTTGAGAAGTCCGCGTATTTCCATGTTGGGTCGAGCGGAACGGCATACGAGCGGAACGAGCCGTCGTCCACAAACGATTTTGCCTGCGTCAGGTTCGCGAGCCAGCTCTTGCCGTTCTTGCGCACGACATCGAGCGTGTTCACGTTCACCGAATTCGCGTCGATCGGATCGGAAACCTGGGGGTCGTCAAAATAATACGAGCCGAGCGCGCTGATAGCATACTGCCTGCCGCCGACTTCACCGAGGTACAAAAACACATGGCCGGGAAATCCCATCACCGTGCCGGGGCTGAGCCTGCCGACTGCGGACGCACGGGCGGCGGGCGATTTTTCGGCGAACGACACCGTTTTTCCGGGCACTGCCATCTGTGAGCGGCTGTTGCGCGGGAGCATAAAGCCGAAACAGCGGAAAATGTCCTTGAGGTATTCGGAACAGTCCCGCGCGTCTGCCATGCCGCCCCACCCGTAGCGAACGCCGAGCGGCTTGAATGCCTGCGCAAGCACGTTTGCCGTCGTGTAGTCGAGCAGCCCCGCCGTGCAGATACCCGCCGGGATTGCCGCATACGCGATGCCCAATGTCTCNTCGGCTTTTTTGTACGGAATCTCGGCGATATAACACGCATACGGCGTTCGCTGGAAAAACTGCCCCGCNACGCGCTCGTCGTTCCAGTCTACCGTATGCAGGTACGTGCCCATGAAAAGCTCCGGGATGCCGCCGAACGCCGGGTCGTCNGGGGGAACGGCGTAGTCCGCNGACAGGACGCACCGATCCGCCGTAATCGTGATAAAACTGTCCTGCGCCTGCGCGGCATAGTCAAAGTAGCGCANAAACTGGTCGTCNTCGCAGAACGCCACGTCCGCGCGGTGAATCCAGCCCGTGCAGTAGTTCGTCCGCACGTACAGCCACAAGCCGTCGCTGCTTTCCCACAGCACGAGGACGGGTTCGTTCATCAGCACNCCCGAATTCTGCGCCGAATCGTCGTACCAATACGTGTCGTCGTTCGTGTACCGCGTGTCGTCGGGAACGAGCCGCAAGTCCGACCGCCGCACCGTCACCGCCNTGCGCACGGGAAAATCCTGCGACGCTACGCCCGCCGTTTTCTGCGCGCCCGAAAAATACGCAAAGTCGCCGAGCGGCGCAAANTGCATTGCCGCATACAGCGCGCGCCAGTCGTCCGCCGTAAGCCGGTGCGTCTCGCCGTCTTTTTTCTTGTACCACGGGTGCGACGGATNNTAGCGCACCATGAATTTGCGGATGTCNGCNGACGACGCAACCCGGTCAAAGCGGCGCAAATCATGCACAAAAAACGAATTGTCGCCCGCCGCCATTGACTGCTGCATGACCTGCTCGTTCCACNGCGCNATCTGCGCTTTGGTCATAATGATACGGTACGGTTTTTTTGCGCGGGTAATCCAAAACGAAGCGTCCAGCATTTCGGCACGAACGCCGGGAGCAAGCCGCACGATTTCCTGCCCGCCGTTCCCGNCAGGAACGCCGGACGTGGCGGAGACGCAGGAGACCAGCAGCGAACAGGCGCACAGCAGGACGGCGCGGAACAATCGGCTCATACCGCCCCAAAACTACCGAATGAAATTCGTAAAGATTTTTTTCTCGGATTCCGGCTGAGCCACGCCCGCGCGCTTGCCCGCCTCAATCGATTTGAGCAGCCACGCCATGTTGCGACCGAGCGTCTTCATCACCTGCACGCCCTCTTCGTCTTTGAGCACGTCTTCGGGAGTCGCGCCGTGCACCATGTTCCAGTACCGCGACGTAACGACCGGCTGCTGCGCATACGTGATGTATTTGTTCAGCACGTCCAAAGCCGCCGTCGTGCCGCCGCGCCGCGCGGAGACGACCGCAGCCGCAGGCTTAAAGCGCAGGAATTTTTCGCCCTGCCAGTACAATCGGTCCAAAAACGCCGTTATCTCGCCGCTTGCCGACGCATAATACACCGGCGACCCGAACACCACGCCGTCAGCCGCCTGTATCTTTTCGACCGCCTCGCTTACCATGGCATCCATTTCGCCCGTCAGCGCACGACCGCCCACCCAGAACAGCTCCGTCTCAATTCCGTTCGCGTTCAGCTCGTCGGCAACAAGCCGCAACGCCGTGTAAGTGCAGCCGTCCTCGCGGCGGCTGCCGTTAAAAAGCATGACTTTCATGTCCACCTCGCTCAAAAGCGTTTTGCCTACAGCATGATTTTTGCGACCAGACCGTACTGCTCGCTTACCGGGTTGATAATCGGCGCGACGGCAACGCTCATCGTCTGCGGAAGATCCAAAAGCTCGCGCAAGGCGTTGTTGTGTATGCGCGAATACCGTCCCGGACTGACGCACCCGATTATCGTTCCCGTGGCAATAGACGCAAAACCGCCCATCATCATTGAAATGCCGACCGCCGCTGACGGACTGTCGGAAATAATCGCCGGCACAGCAACCGCCGTACCCGCAATGAGGAACGTCAGCCCGCCCACATGCGTGGCAAGCTGCGCGACACCCCGTCCCACATCGCCCTGCACGAACGACCCGATACCGAATCCGCAGAAAATATTCATCGCGATATAGCCGCCCGCCGACTTTGAGTGCCGTTCGTACAACGCCCATTTCTGCTCGTCGGTCAGATAGAGCATCAGCTCCGCAATCCTGTCTTTGTACGCATCAAATCCTTCGGTGAGGAGATGATCCGCCTCAACATACGCCTGCCCGCGCGTCATGCTCCCCGCAGGACGCACGGAACTTTTCAGAATCTGCGTCCGTTTTGCCTGATACTCCGCCTCCGTAATCACCCCGCCGTCAAACAGCTGCTTCCATTTTGCCAAATCGTCCGGCGTATTCTGGGCGAACGCCGCTTCTGCCAGCAGGCACAAGATTCCCACAAGAACCAAACCTTTCTTCATATACATGAACCCCCATAAAAAGCCGAGAGCGACTTTGAAAATCGCGACGCTTTTACCTTACTTTCCTTTTCCACAGGATAACACGCATAGAACAACTTTACAAGTACGCAGTCATTCCGGCAGACACAATCGCCGTTCCCCTGCCCTTGTACATTTTCGCTATTTGTAAGATAATCGGAGCAACCAAAGACAAGCGTAATACAGGGCGATAAGGTGATACTATGAAGACAATCGTGGTGAAAGGCGAAGGGCTTACTATTGATGATGTGTGCGACGTTGCGGCGGGGAATGCCGCCGTCCGGCTGTGCGACGAAAAGCCGTTCTGGGAGCGGCTCAAAAAATCGCGCGACTTCCTGCTGCGGTACATCGCGAGCGGGCTGCCCACCTACGGCGTGACGACCAACTTCGGCGACTCCTGCGACAACCAAATCAGTCTGGAAAAAGTGAACGAGCTGCAGCATGTCATCGTCACTTTCCACGGCATCGGGCTGGGCAAGCCGCTCTCCCATGAAGAAGGACGCGCCGTCGTCCTGTGCCGCCTGAACGGCAACGTCAAGGGCGGGCATTCGGCAATCCGCCCGGAACTGGCGCGCTTTATGGAGACGCTGCTGCAAAAAGACATCATTCCCGTTATCCCGGAGCTTGGCTCGGTGGGCGCGTCCGGCGACCTTACGCCGCTGTCATACCTCGGCGCGGTCATGTACGGCGAGCGCGACGTGTATTATAAAGGAAGCATTGTCCCCGCCATGGACGCGTTGCGGGCAGAAGGAATCGCGCCGCTCCCGCTTGAGGCAAANGAAGGGCTTGCCATTATGAACGGCACGTCGGTGATGACGGCGGTCGCCTCGCTCGCCTGGAAAAAGGCAGCGCGCCTCGCCAACATCTCTGACTTTCTGACGGCGGCGACCACGGAAATCATGCACGGCAGCGAAGTGCCGTTCCGCCACAAGGTAAGCGAAATCAAGAACCATCCGGGGCAGACCGAAAGCGCGGAATATATCTACCGTATCGTCAACACGTCACCGCGCGTGGAGAACTACGAGGCGTTCCTCGCGAACCTCGGCGACATCGGGGACAAGGGCTTTCAGAAGCGCGAAAAGAAAATACAGCAGCGGTATTCGATCCGCTGTGCGCCGCAGATAAACGGCGTTCTGCGCGACACGCTCGCCACTACCAAAGAGTGGATCGAGCAGGAAATCAACGCGGCGAACGACAACCCGCTCGTGGACATTGACGCGCAGGCACTGTACAACACGGGCAACTTTTACGGCGGGCATATCTGCGCGGCGGGCGACTACCTGCGCGTCGCGCTCGCCAACATCTCCGACCTTGCCGACAAGCAGGCGGAACTCATCATCGACGGAAAATTCAACGGGCTGACGGAAAACCTGATTCCTTACACGACCGACGACGACCCGCGCGCGGGACTGCGGCTCGGCTTTAAGGGCGCGCAGATTACGATAAGCGCGATCCGCGGCGAAATACAGAGCTTTGCCACCCCAATCAGCATTACGTCGTCGCCCACCGAAGCACTCAACCAGGACAAAGTGTCCATGGGAACGATCAGCGCGCGCAAACTGCGCGACCAAATCAGCCTGCTGTACTTGCAGCTGGGCGTACACCTGCTCGCGGTCTGCCAGGCAATCGACCTCATCGGCGTGGAGCAGTTCAGCCCGTTCACGCAGCGCGTCCACGCCGAAGTACGCCGGCTGTCCGCGTTCGTGCAGGACGACCGCGCCCTGGACAAAGAATCCGCCGCCGTCAGCAACTGGCTGCTACGGACGGAACTGTTCGCGTAAGCCGCATTGCCCACGAGCATGATGCGTCATCTTAACTAGAATGACGCATCAGATTAACTAGAATCACGCGTAATTCTAACTAGAATGACGCGTCAGATTAACTAGNATGACGCGTAATTCTAACTAGAACGATGCGTCAGATTAACTAGCATGATGCGACCGGGGTTAAGCCCGCTCGCGCGGATCAGTCTTCTTGAAAATCAGGCTCGTGTTGATGCCGCCAAAGGCAAAATTGTTGTTCATCACGTACTGCGTGTCGATTTCCCGCCCGTCGCCCATGATGTAGTCAAGCGGCCCGCATTTGGGGTCAACCTCGCGCAGGTTGAGGTTGGGGAAGAACCAGCCTTCGTTCATCATCATAATCGAAAGCCACGACTCAATCGCGCCGCACGCGCCCAGCGTATGGCCGATATAATTCTTGACCGTGCTGCACGGAACGGCGCGCTGGAACACGTCATAGGTCGCGTTGGATTCGCACACGTCGCCCGCGTCCGTTGCCGTACCGTGCGTGTTGACGTGGCCGATCTGCGCCGGGTCAATGCCCGCGTCCTCAATGGCAAGCTGAAGCGCGCGGGCTATCGTCGGGCGGTTGGGCGACGTGATGTGCGTGCCGTCCGTCGTCGTGCCAAAGCCGACAATCTCCGCCAGTATCGGTGCGCCGCGCCGCACCGCGTGTTCGTAGTCCTCAAGGATAAGCGTTCCCGCGCCCTCGCCGATGACCAGNCCGTCGCGGTGCGCGTCATACGCGCACGGGGTCAACTCAGGCGTGTCGTTCTTGGTCGTGGTGGAGAACATCGTGTCGAACGTTGCCGTGTGCATCGCGCTGAATTCGTCCGCGCCCCCGGCAATCATTATGTCCTGCACGCCCGCGCGGATCGTCTCATACGCATAGCCAATCGCCATCGACCCGGAAGCACACGCCACGTTCGTGGTGATAAGCCGCCCCGTCAGGTGATAGAACACTTCCAGATTCGCCGCGCACGTCTGCGGCATCGCCTTGATATAAGTCGTCGTCCCCAATTTTGACGTGTCGTTCGTCACGAGCATGGAATACATCTCCAGCAGCGGATCGACGCTGCCGATCGAAGAGCCGTAGGAAATGCCCGCGCGTCCCTGCGTCAGCTCGTCGCTGCCCAAAAGCCCGCTTTCGGCAAGCGCGGCATCCGTGGCGACCAACGCCATTTGCGCAATCCGTCCCATGCCCCGGATCTGCTTGCGCGAATACTTTTCGCTGTCAATCGTGAAGTCAACCGGACAGGCGACGCGCGAGTTGAGCAGCGGGTATTTCTGCTCCCAGTCGGGCATATACCGAACAAAATTCTTCTTCGCCTTTAGGCTCCGCAGCACGGTCTGCCAGTCGTTCCCCAGCGCGCTGATGACGCTCCCGCCGGTAACCACGACGCGCCGTCCTTTCTTTGTCGTAAAGTCCATACTATTCCCCACAATTGTCTTAGCACGTTCATTTTACTCCGAAAAAGCGTTTTCTACAACTGTATCTGCCGATAATCTCAGTATGAACGGATTCAGATTATGCCTGACAAGGATGTCGTTGTGCCTGCTCACGGCGGCGGCATTCGCACAGAACCCCGCGCGGCCAGTGTCGCTGCGCTATGACGGCACGGGCGGCTACTCGCTCGTGGAACGCACGAACCTGCGCCGCTACGTAAACGGAAAGTACGTAGGACTGACCAGCCGCGAGGTGCGNTCGTTCATCAGCCCGGCCTACGCGCCCGAAGCGGCCTTTGACGACCCGCGCAACCCGCTGCACGGCGGGCAGTGGTACGACGGCAGTTTTTACGTGAACGAGGCGACCAANCGCAACCGCGCGGACGCNGCCGTCGGCATTCACGATTCGATTCCGTCGGTGTTCCATATCTCGCCCAAAGGCAAGCTNACCATGTATGTGGACAACGGCTACCCGTCATTCCGCAGCTTNCCCGCNTTCACCACCGAAGCGGTGCGCCCCGGCGACGCATGGTCGGCACACGCGGAACGGAGCGCAGACCCGCTGAACAAAGGTATCTTCACGCGCATTCCCATGGAAGTCGCCTACACCTACGTCCGGCAGGAGACCTACCGCGAGCAGGACGTGTACCGCATTACGGCGGCGTGGCAGACGAACTACGGGGCGAACAAGCGCGACCCGAACGGCGACCCGTCGCTGGTCAAGGCGGCAGGCGGACACAAGGCAGATATTCTCGTGCGCACGGCNACCGGCGAGGCAATCCTCGTGATAGACACCGTGGACGAAACGTTCGTGTATGCCGACGGCCAGCAGGTGAACTTTAAGGGAACGATAACGCTCTTCACCGAATTCCCGCCCGCAATCGACACGGAGAAAATCATCGCGTCGCTCAGCCGCATTGCGAGCGTCAGCCCCGGCGTAACGGGCGGCACGGGCAAGGATACGTCCGGCACTGCCCCCGCGCCCGTAAACACGTCGGCATGGCTTGAGCCGACCGCGCCAAAGCCTGCGCCACGCGCGCCCACGGCGGCAGTACCGACGGCAAAGAACAATATGGTNGTGGAAAAAACGCCCGCCGGGCTGCGCCTGAGCGTGCGTGACATCCGTTTCGTTCCCGACAGCAACGAAGTCCTGCCGAGCGAACACGGACGGCTTGACGAAATTGCGGACGTGCTGAAACTCGCCCCCGACGCGCAGTTCTTGGTAGAAGGACACACGGCGGCGGTCGGCAAGCCCGAAGGCGAGCAGAAACTGTCCGTTGAGCGCGCCCGCACGATTGCCGAAGAACTTGCCAAGCGCGGCGTGAACGCGGCGGCATTCATCTGCCGCGGCTGGGGCGGCACTCGCCCGATTGCCGACAACGCCACCGACGCAGGCCGCGCCCAGAACCGCCGCGTGGAAATCACGATATTGGAGTAGCCGGGGGCGGGCTGCCCCCAATCCGCTACGCCTTAACCGCGGACGATTCCTGCCGCAACTGCTCCACCTGCGCAAGCGGCAGCCCCGTCGCCTCGGCAATCTGCTCCAATGAAAGTGCCATGCCCAACAGTTTCCGTGCCGTCTCGACGGCGGACTCTTCGCAAACCTCCTTTGCCCGAAACTTTATCTCATCTTCCCACGCCATAAACTGCAGCTTCCACTGCNCGTTNCTCTTGGCATACTCCACCATAGTGGCGAGCCTGTCGGAGAGNGCNGANCCNTCNNCCGCCCCCGCAAGGAAGCAGAAGAACGACTTGAGCGTCTCGTTTGGCATTACAGCATGCTTTGCGGCGTTGTAGAAGATTCTGTGCGTACCGTCGCCCAAAGAAATCGACTNGTCCCCCACGCAGACGNTCTCGAACGTGTAGACGGGCAAACCCCGGNCGAACGGGTCGTCCANGCAGAGGAANATGACGTAGCTGTCCTTCAGGTCGTCGTAGTCCACGTCGCAGGGGGAGCTGTCAACGTCCATCAGNCCCTGGTAGCCCCGCGCGCGGCGGGCAAGTTCGCGGTGGGCAAGGTCACGGCGGTTCGNCGTCTGCACTTNGACGTCGAGGCAGCGTCCCGTGCCGTCCTTGACGTACACGTCAAAGCGGATGCCGTTCAGNCCGTAGTCACTTTTCAGGCTGTGGTCGGNGCGCGGCTGCTCGATACGGTCGATCTCCATGCCGAGCATCTTCTCCAGCACTTCCTTGCACAGGTCGGGNTTNGCGGTCATCACCTTGCAGAAGATGAAGTTGTCGGCTAATGTCGCCCGCTCCCACTTCTGGGCGGACGTCAGTTCTTTTGTGCTTTTCATAGGCACTCCTTGTTTGAAAGTTCTCCGATACCTGGTTATAGACATCAAAATGCAAAAAAGTACACTTTTTTATGAAAAAAATTGATTTTTTTAAGAAAATCTTTCTTCCCGCTTGGAAGCGGGCGGAACGTCTTGGAGGGAGGAAACCCCTCTACTCGGAAGCGGGGGGTTTCCTCCCTCCAAACCACCCACCTTCCCCAGCACCGCTTAGGGCGCTGCCCTAAGAACCCGCTTCGCAGTTGACGGCGAGGCTCGGAAGCCGATGAAAATCGCTGTTGCCTAGAGCGAGTGGCTCATGTTCGGCATTGGCGACAAGAAGTAAGCCGACGACGACTGCCACGGCATGTGTACCCGCAGGATTTCCTGCGGGGGATTTTTGAGGGAGATGTGCGCATTGCAAAAAAAGCCCCGCTCCTGTGCGGGAGCGGGGAAAAGTTTTCTTTGCGCTAGCAAAGTGCTTCTGTGGTTTACTGCACAGTTAGTTGCTTGTTTGGGTGACCTCGAATTTTATTTTGCAAATCTTTGTTGCGGATGTTGATGTACCTCGGATTACATAAGTACCTGCATCCAAAATTGTGCCAGTTACCTTTGTTTCATTTTTGTTTGTGTCGATTAAGAAGATTTCAAAACCAGTTGTAATTGCACCACCATCCTTGTTTGTAAAACTCAAGGTCATCCCTGAATCAAGTTTAAAGAATACTCCTCCTGGAAATTTACTCTTTGCGTACACATTCGCACCATTTGAGTCGATTTTGCAAGTTACAGTGATGTTATTGTGTGTTTGCACTGCTCCATCATCTTGCTTAGAGAAAACTTTGTCTCCCGTGCCAATGGAGTATTCTCCTGTCGTAACAGCCGTTGTTATCGCGGTCGGATCAAATCCAGCTTTTACCTCCACATTGCAAGTTTCTATCAAGTCGCCTACTTTAAATGTAATCGTTGCCTTTCCGGCTTTCACGCCAGTAACTGTTGCTTCATTTTTGTCGTTGAGTGTAACAGTTGCAATACTCTCCTCGCTTGACTCACAAGAAAGCGTTCCAGTTGTGTCCTTAAGTGTCGCTTTTATCTTTCCCGTTCCACCTTCTGCAATCAACAATTCTGTTTTGTCGAGTGTCAAACTCGGCTTGCTCGAATCCACCGGATCACCGCCAGTTTCGCCCTCGCCACCGCTTGTTGAGTTTGCCGTTACGTATGTGCTGACGAGTTTTGATTTGTACGCAATCAAAGCTTCTTTGAGCGTTTTGATAATGTTGTAGTCTTCGTCGGGATTCGTCGCATTGTGATTTTTGTCGGTTGCCGGCGTGTAGTCGTTCAGATTGAAGTAGAAATCCGCCGTATCGATAGCACCTTTTCTCATTCGTCCCGCAAAGTTTTCGACATTCGTTTTTGCGTCGTCGGGCGTATCGACTCTGTATGTGTACATAATCGAAGAATCCGTGTCGAAGTTAGAATATTTTGCTCCGCCGTCAAATGCCACAACCGTTGAAGGCACTTTTTCCTCGCGAGATTTTGCTTCCCATGCGTCAAAATGTTTCGTCGTGTCAATTCCGAGGCTTGATGACGTAACATTTTTTCCTTTTGTGAGCATTTCCGTTGCGCCATACGGCCAATAAGACGTGATGTTTATTGTGTCAACAATTTTATTGTTCCAAGACTTGATTGCTCCGCCCGTTTCGCCACTGAATGTGCCGTAATCGTTTGGCTTGTAGTCTTTTGTTCCCGCATAAACATCGTTTCCTTGACCCGCGGTGAGCATGGGGAATTTGCAGTTTCTAAAATAGTTGTTCTCAACAAACACATCAGAATCTGTCGTCGCGCCTGCACCGTACTTTGCGTTTCCGTCATAGTAGTTGTTGTACACGTGCACCGTCATCGTGCGAACGCGCGGGTGTCGGCTATCTGAATGGTCAAACCAGTTGTGGTGATACGTGATGTAGTTTGGCCCTGTCTCACCTTTCATTCCACAAAGCGACATTTTTCCTGAGTCCCAGAAGTGAATGTAACTGTATGTTTGATTTTTTGAGTCGCCTTTCACATCGAGCGAGCCGTCGCCTTTTGCTTGGTCGCTGTCGCTTCCTGTTCCGCCGTAGAAAATGTCGAGGTTGTGAACCCACGTGTTGAGGTTGTCGGTGTCAAGCGAGATTCCGTCGTCCTTAAAAACCATCACGCCCAAGTTCCTAATTTCAACACCTTTTGTTGTACGACACAAAATGCCAAAACCGTGCAACGTCGCGTCTTCGCCCACGCCCTCAATTGTAACATTCATGTCTTGATTTTCTTTGTTGCATTTAACTTGCAAGCCCTCTGCGCTAGACCCCCAACTTCCGCTTGGGAAGCCCGTCGTGTCGATTTTTCCGATAATACGGATACAAAGCGGGGCAGATGAAGATTTCCACCAGCCGCTCGTGTCAACAAGTGCTTGAACGCCAATGAATTCTACATCCCTGTTTTTGGAATCTTTCGTCGTCACTTTTACGGAATTGAAATTGTTGTTGTCAACATACACAACAACCGCGCCGTCTTTGAGCGTTCCGTCCGCCTTGTATGCGCCAGGAAGATAGTCGCCCTTGAACGCAAATCCGCTTCGGTCGTGCGCAAGAACGGTTATGCCCGAAAGTTCGGCACTTTGCGCCGGGTCGCTTGCCAACTCGACTTTCATATCGTAACTGCCTGCCGCAAGTCCCAGTGCATCCGCGCGGAATTTCGTCACCGTCGTGCTTCCGGCTGTGTCGCCGTAACCACGGATAAGTTCCTTGTCGATTTTTGCCCAGTCGCCGCCCGCTTTTCTCACATAGACATTGTACGTATCGCTCACATTGGCAGAAACAGGCGACCACTCAATCCAAGCACTTTCAAGCCAACCGCCGCCCTTCGCACTAAACGAACCTGATGCCTGAATTTCTATCGGCCTTGAAACCACGCCCCCGGGAGTTGACGTGTCAGACCCGCTCCCGCCGGATGTGCCTCCAGTTCCCGAAGAGCCACCGGATCCATCGCCATTCTCCTGCACCGGAACGCTGACATCTGAACCGTCAGAACAGGAAGTTACCCCCCCCCCATGCACAGAAAACGACCGCCAGCATACACGCAAGCAACCGCGCGGATAATTTTGTCTTTTTCATAGTGCCCTCCTTATTGTGAGCTTTCTATAATAATATCTACGTTATATTATCCGCCGGTTTTTAAAGCGGATTCTGCCCACTTCTTGGATTATTCCGCTGTTTTTTGTGGGAATTTGCGCGGGGATTGGCGCAAAACGACTATCAGTCGCCAAAAATCTCCGCCCGATGCCGCGCGCCCAGCGCGTGGACGGATTCCGGCAGCGGCGGATTGCCGTGCGCGGCACGGAAATCTTTGAGGTCAATCAGAAAGCGGTTCATCGAAAAATGCTGGAAGACGAACACGCGCTGCCATGCGCCGGCGGGGCAGGTGGCGCGCAACACGTCGCGGTAGGGCAGGAAGATGCCGTTGCCCTTGAGTTCCGCGTAGCCGACGAGCCACAGTTCCGGCGCGGGGTTGCGTTCGTCTGCGGCGGCACACAGGGCAGTATGCAGGCGGGCGGTCTGTTCTGCCGTCCATATCTGGCTCGTGCGGATAAGCTGCTGAATGTCCTCGCCGCCGTTCCGTGCCAGCTGCCGGAGGTGCGCGGTCTTTGCGGTATGCACGGGCGTTTTGTTCAGAATCAGCACGTTCTTGCGGAAGTCGGTGGCAAATGCGGGATTGCGGGCAAAAAAACCGGCGGCAATCTTTCCGCTCTGCCCCACAAGGTAGCGGTTGTTCTTGGCGAGCTGCTCGTCCTTGCCGGGGTTGTCGCCAATGACCAGATAGCGGATAATGTCCTGCGGCAGTACGTCGTTAAACGCGCGGTTGTACACGACGGCGGTTTCCAACGGATAGTCGGGCGTGTCTTTCTGCGCGGCGGCTTTCTGCAACGGGCGCAACGATTCGCCATAGCGCGCATTCCAGGCGGCGCACTGTTCTTTGTATGCGTCCCGGAACGTGCAGAACGCCTGCCACTGTCCGTCCGTCATTGTCCCTCCCCGATGACGACGCTGCCGTTGCCGTTGTGGCGCAATATGCCTTCGCGGCGGAAAACGTCGGCGGCGCAGGTCATCACCACGCCGTCGCAACCCGCCTTTTGGTGGAGCGAGGGGAAAAATGCCTCCGCGCGGCGCAGTTCCGCAAATCCGGCGGCGGCATACACGCGCAGGGCGGACTGCCATTCTTCGCTCGCCAAAAGCAGCACGGTTTTTATCTGCGCGAACGCCCCGCACAATGCCGCGAGCGACGACAGGAAAAACGGACGCGCGAGCCGTTTCCCCTGATATTCGGGGCGCAAGGCAAACGATGAGACGTACAGCACCGACCCGTCGCGGCAATGGCTTTTTGTTGCCCGGTGGTTGATTTTAAACGGCTTGTCATCCGCGGGAACGCCCCGCCACAGCTCGCTGCAAAAATAACCGGCGTTCACGGCATGCCCCGCCTTGCCCACGGTCTGCACGCTCGAATCCGAAAGGACAAAAAATCCCTGCGGAAACACGCGCAGTCGGTCATCAAACACCTTGGGCTTTTCTTGCAGCGGCGGAATGAATGCGCCGCGCTCAATCTGCATGATCGACGGCAGGTCGAACGGCTGTGCAGGACACAAAATCATATCCCAAAATACCATATTTTTGCGCGCGAAACAACAATTTTTCTTTGCCTAAACGCGCATTATTGAGTATAATAAGAGCGATAAGTATGGAAAGCAGTATCTCACACGTCCTAGAGGGACGCAAGACGTTTTTTGTGGCAATCGAACCTTCTCTCCTGCCAGAATCTTATCTGGAAGATTACCTCGCACGCGGATACGAAACCTACGTCATTCTGGACGACCGCAACTGCCCGCTCGAAAAAAAGATAGCGTCCATCATCTCGATTTTTCAGGATTCCATCCTCTTTTTCTACATTGACGCGGAAGTGCCGAACATCACCTGGAAGCGGTACATCAAATATTTGCAGGAACGATACGGCGAAACGATCCTTATCGGCGTGCTGTACTCAAAGCGGCACAACGAAGACGAGCGCAAGCAGCTGGAAAAATACTACCTCTTTGACGTGGGCATCCAGGGCGGCTGTATCTCGCTCGAATTCCAAAAGGCAAAAAACTTTTCGCTCATTGACCGCGTAATGTTCGCGAACCAGGCTTCGGGGCGGCGCAAGAACGTCCGCGCCCTGTGCGACCCGAACAGCCGCGTATCGTTTTTCTACAATCATCAAGAATACAACTGCACGCTGAATGACATCAGCCTCAGCCATTTTTCCTGCTCGATTTACGGCGAGTCATACATTCCGCTGTACGAAAAAATCAAGAACGCGTTTGTGGATCTGAACGGCCTGCATTTCAAGACGGATGCCATTCTGCTGGTACAGCGGCTGGCGAACGACCGCACGCTGTTCGTGTTTATTTTTTCGCGCCCGGACGGCTCACAAGGACTAGACGGCGACCTGAAATACCGGCTTTCGGAAAAAATCTACCAGCTGGTGACCAGCAAAGTAAAGATGATTCTGCAACTCGTGTTTGACGAAGTGGGGCGNGGNGACCGCGATCCGGGCGCNCATTCGACGTTCAGCCCGGAAGATTTGTGCCGTCTTTTGTAGGAGAAATCCGCCATGCTTGATGAATCGACAAAAAACATCATAGAAGGGCGCAAGACGTTTTTCATCGTGCCGGACACNGCGCTTTTTCCCGAAAGTTATCTGGAAGACTACCTTGCCCGTGGCTATGAGACATATATCATCAACGATGACCGATACTGTCCGCTCAAGGTCAAAATCGACATCATCATCCACACGTTTACCGATTCCATTCTTTTTTTCTACATCGATACCGTAGTAGAAGACATTGAATGGCACACGTATATCCGCGACTTGCAGAAGCGTTACGGCGAAAAAGTGCTGATCGGCGTACTGTACGCAAAGCGACCCAACGAAGACCAAAAAAAGCGGCTGGAAAAGTATTATCTTTTTGACGTGGGCATCCAAGGCGGCTGTATTTCNCTNGAATTCCAGCGGACAAAGAATTTCGCGCTCATTGACCGCGTGATGTTCGCAAATCAGGCTTCGGGGCGGCGCAANAACGTNCGCGCAATCTGCGACAACAACAGCAAAGTCAATTTTATGGGCAAAAACGGCCTGATCAAAGGCACGGTGCTGGACGTGAGTCTCAGCCATTTTTCCTGCACGTTCGACATACCGCTNGACATCAAGCTNTACGAAAAAGTCAGGCACATTATGATAAACGTCAACGGCTTTCATTTCAGCACCGATGCCATTCTGCTGATGCAACGCCCGGTGAACAACGTGACGCTGTACGTATTCGTGTTCGCGAACGCGAACGGACAGCAGGGANTAGACCCGGATATNCAGTCGCGNCTGNTGCAAAAAATCTACCANATNGTAAACGACCGCGTAAAGGCACTCATGTGGGAAAAATTCGACGCGGCGCGCAAGGCNCTCAACAATCCCGCGCACGGCAGGGCGTACATTCCGACTGACGACGGCGACATTCNGNANTATTACCGCTANCCCTGCCGCACCGNCTTTGCGCTAAAANCCCACCCGNAGACCGACATACGCGCCCGCTCCGGCAAGGCGGAAACTGTTGATAAAATCCTCGCTGCGGAACAAAGCCTTTACGTCAATCTGAAAAATACGCGCGTTCAGCATAATCCCGGCGCGCTGCACAAAAATGCGATCCTCATACGCCGTGCCAAACTGAAAGCCAAGCACCTTGAACAGCGTCAAATTCGCGTCCAGCGCATATTCGGGGTAAAAAATCGCTTTTTTGCCGTAGGGATGGCGCACGGCAAGCCCCACCTTGGGACGGAACACACACCAGTTGCCAAACGGATGCCACGCTGCTTCCAAGCCCAACCTGAGCGGACGGAACACGTATTTTGTGTCCTTGCTGTATTCTGTTTCGCCCTCATCATACTCATAGTCAAAATCTTCGCCGTCCGTTATGCGCTGAATCAAGTTATCTTCGGTAAAAGTCGCCGNCATCGTCCGGGTCGTCTTGTAGTTGAGNCTGCCCGGAATAATCGGAATGCGNCCATAAATGCCCACATCAAGACTNTTTATAGTAGGNCGCTCAACCAAAAAACCAAGGTCGAACCCGCCTNTTGTCACCAGATCAGAAATCTTGTCAGTCGCACTTTCAACCGAAAAATCTTCCAAATCAAATGCCGTGTGGAGCGCGAATGACGCTTCGGCAGATGCCTTTATCGTTCCCGATTCGTCCGTAAAAAAATCGACTTTTGCGGAAGCGTCGTCGGCATACGCAACCGGCATGACGTAGGTCGGAATAATGGTAATGCCGTATTTTTCAAAAATCGTTGTGTGGAACGACGCGCCCACGTTCACGAACAGATCGCCGTAAGCGGTGGCGGAGAATTCCTTTGTCTCACCAAAATTCCAGCCGTCNGCGAGCACTTCAAAAAACTCTTTTCCCACGCCNACAAACGCGGAGCCGCTCACGTTCGCAAAAATCCCCAGGCGGAATTTTGGTCCCAAATTGAGGTTGAAAAACGCGCTTGTGTCCGCAAACGCGTCAATGACAAACCCGTTCCGCCCAAGGNNNTNCGCNATTTTTTTCAAGTCAATCGTAATCGTCTCTTGCAGAATATCGGGAGCACCGTACAAATTATTTGACGCGCCCGCGCTCGCCTCCACGCCAAGCTCAACGTAACGGTTGGGCACGTACAACTCCGCCCCCAAAGAAGAGAACACACACAGCGCTGTCAGCGATAAAATCAGTTTTTTCATCATTTCTCCTTAACTAATCCTATAAAAAACACAAACTACAACTCAAATTCGATATCAGCATCATTGTCCGTCTTAATAACCAGCGCGGCATTCATTTTAAGCTCCGCGTTGCGTNGTAACGNAAATAAGTCTCTNTTCTTCCGTTTNTTTCAGTGTCATAGAAATNTGCGGTATAAACGANCTTTCGGTGAGGATATTGTCNATNTCNTNNNGTNNCAAGNAAATNNAATGCTTTTCATTGTCAAAGTGCATTTNCTTTTTAGAGATATTTTTCTCAGAGAACTCGGCACTTATCGACAGCCCATTAAGCGGATTTTTAAACTGATACCACAACTCCAGCAATTTTAATGCCTCGGTATAATCGGTGTATTCAGAAAAATCCGAATCAGAATCTTCGTCGCCCAAAAAATCAACGTCCTCGCCGTCGCCCGCAAGTGCCATNATATTGTCAACAACAATATCATCTGTGAGGTTCAGTTTCAACGGCAACACGACCGCAATGGTCATNGCGATTTCTGCGCTCGCAGTCNCACTGCCACCGGCAGCGGCATTTGCGGCATCTTGCAGGGCNNNNATNTGNNCCCTCGTTCAACNTAATGGTATTCNCTTCGCTGCCACCGAATGAAATATCATAGNCAAATGTCANATNATTTGCTTTTTTATTGATGATGCCGGTCAGACTGTCTTTTTCTGTCTTCGCCGAATAATACTTCTCGGAAAATATGCTATCATCCGCAATCAAACGATCTTCGTCCGCAAGCGAGGCAAAGGAAGGCACGTTATTTTTTATGCTTAGTTNTACTTTGTTATCTCCGCTTTCTTTTCCAATTAAAACTTNTGGATCAGAACCTTCATACGATGCTTTCACATATCCCGTAATCGGCGACAACAAATCGGCAAAATCTATTGCCTCTTCACCCTTTGTTTTTGGNGCGGTAATATACAGGTATCCTTCAATGCCCTGCAATTCGATTTTGTTTTTCAGCTCGTTAACTANATCGCCTAGCGCACTGTTATCACCGCTGTCCACAAGGTCGTCNAGCAAGTNGCCAATGTTCAAGCCTGTCTCCATTGAGCCTTTAAAGGGGCTGCTGTCTATTTGCAGTTCAAGCTCATCGCATTCAAACATCGTACTGCCTTCCGGCGCGGCGAATGTCGGTTTGAGGTAATATTCGGTGTCGGACGCTTTTGTTAAATCAAATTCTGNTATGGTTATCGTGTCTTCTTCCTNANTGTAATNNTNNGGNCNGNTTGGGTCATAATTATCGCCCCGAATGTCAAAGTCAACAGCAATATNAATCTCTTCCTGCGACTCGCCATTCTCAACAAGATAAAAACCTTCCCAGCCTTCATCAACATCTTTTGTAATACGCAATCCGTTGGCATTATCAAAAATATTGTTATAACTGCCGGAATCATCAAAACCCATATACTTAGATGANATTTTAGGAGCCATGTACAAACTCTTGATAAGACCGTCAAGATTCGTGTCTATTGCCGTCTGCATATCAAGTCTGACGATTTTACAATTCTTGACATATTCCGGTATATGCACGGGAATCGAATCTTTATAAGCCAAATCCCCCTCGTTGATTACTTTTTCCAAATATATTTGCGCATCGCGGATTTTTTCGATTTGTGATGTGCATACAAGCNTCAAGTCGGGTACTGTACCGTCATCGTCCAGTACAATCGTCGCATTATNNAATTCCANCGTAACTGCACCCGTTATGTTCAAGTCTTTTTCCTTACCGTTAATCGTTTTGCCTGACAAATCTGCCTTTTGACTAATAAGAACGGCATCAGTTTTACCGGCATCCTTAAACTGCGCCCCTTCAATCGCACCGCTTACAGAAAGTTCGACTTTTGCTGTCACCCCGCTCCAACCATGAGGAAGTTCGCAGTCAATAGTGAATGTACCGCTTTTGATAATTGCTTGTTTTATAAAGCCGTTNCCGCCGTAATCAAANCCTATTTGTTTTGACGGAATTNCTTCTGTCACAGAAAGCNTCNCTCCTGTAACCTGATTNTCATCTTTTNGCAAGTCTTTTATTNTATCGTTTAATGTTTGCAACGAAAAAGGAACTTCTGTNNNACAGTCTGCNAGNCTTTTTGACACCTGCTCAAAGACATCNTTAATAGGAATAGAGATTTGGCTACCGCCGTCCGACAACTTAAAATCCTGCAAAAAGTCCGTTATATCCCCCAAATAATCGTCCGGGTTTAACGAAATGCTCGTAATAGGATACTCGATGATGTACTTCTGCACGTTTTTTTCTATNGAATCTTGATAATCCCACACGAACANCTTCANGTCNTCGCCNGAAGCATCGGTCAAATTCTCTTGCAGTTTGGTCACGTTCAGGTAGTCATTGAACGCGACGGAATAGCCNCCGAACGGAATGGAATACTTNGCGTCGCCCGGCTTGACGACGACTTTTTTTGGCTCGGAAAGATTCTGCAAATCGCTGCAAGCGAAAAAGAACACGGCCAGACACAGCACACTGGTGGCAACCAGTAACAATCTTTTCATTTTTTGCTCCAAATAAAACTACCCTATAGTACAACAAATATCGGACAAACCGTCCGCNGTNATTTCTTCATTTTGGCGAACGCGGCNGCAAACGGNTTGTAACTCATGCCGTCGTCGCTGCCGTAATCGCGGCGGGGGCGGTCGTTGCCGTNCGGACGCGGGCGGTTCGCGTTGCCCGNGCCTTTTTTGACNACGACCACTTTCTTGCCGCGNCCTGCGCCCGCCTTTTCCGCCGTCGCGCTGCCCGTNCTCACGCCCGCAAGCCGCTGNCCCGCGTCGCTTTTCAGGCTCAGGCTGATTCGCTTGCGGTCNGTGTCGAGCGCGATAATCGTGAATTCCTTNACGTCGCCCACTTTGATAATGTCCATCGGGTCGGANACAAAGCGNTCGCTCAGCTCNCTGATATGAATCAGNGCCGTCTCNTGCAGACCGATGTCCACGAACGCGCCNAAATCGACCACGTTCTTGATTTTNCCGGTCACTTTCATGCCCACGGTCAAATCGCCGAACGCCACCACGCCTTTCTGCATNATCGGNGCGGGATAGCCGTCGCGCGGGTCGCGGTTCGGNTTGCCCAGCTCGTCGATGATGTCGTTCAGCGTCGTCTCGCCAATGCCATAGGTNTCGACCAGTTTCTGNTTTATGTCGGCGGGAAGCGGCTTGNGNTCCNTNACGTAAGGCAAAATCTCNCGCGCCACCGTATAGTTCTCCGGGTGCACCCANGTGTTGTCGAGCGGGTCNGCGCTTTCGGGAATCTTGATNAAGCCCGCGCACTGCTCAAAGGCTTTCGGTCCNAGGCCGGGCACTTTNTTCAAGTCCTCNCGGCTCGTGATTTTTCCGTTNTTGTCNCGGTAGGCGACGATGTTCTTTGCCGTTGCCGNGTTGATGCCGGAAACNTATTTGAGCANCATATAACTNGCCGTGTTCAGNTTTACGCCCACCCGGTTCACCACCGAGCCGACCACTTCGTCCAGCTGCTCNGCCAGTTTTTTCTGGTTCACGTCATGCTGATACANNCCCACGCCGATTGCCTTGGGGTCGATNTTGACNAGNTCNGCGAGCGGATCCTGCAAGCGGCGACCCATGCTGATTGCGCCGCGAATCGTCAGGTCAAGTTCGGGGAATTCTTCGNTNGCCACGGGGCTTGCCGAATAGACGGACGCGCCGCTTTCGTCCACGACGGTGTACTGCACGTTGCTGTCCGCNTAATGCTCGCTNATCACNTTGCTNACGATNGCCTGCACTTCGGGGCTGCCCGTNCCGTTGCCCACCGCCACCACCTGAATGTCGTATTTGTCGATCGCCTCGGTCAGCTGCCGCGCCGCGTCATCGGGATTCTGCACCTGAAAAATCTTAAAATAGCCCAGGTACTTTCCCGTCTCATCAAGCGCGGCGCATTTTGTTCCCGTGCGGATGCCGGGGTCGATGCCAAGCACNCGGCTNCCNTTGATCGGCTGGGTCATCAGCAGGTTCTTCAGGTTCTCGCTGAAAATGCCGATGCCGTGGTCGTCCGCCTCNTCCGTCTCGTCGCTNCGNATTTCNCGCACGACGGCNGGGCTGAGCAGNCGCACCANNCCGTCCTCAATCGCCTCGCGGTGATACGTGTTGCTGATTGCCGTCCTTTTCTGCAAAAGCGCGACCGCCTCGTCNACCGGCACNTCAATCGTCACGCCCAANGCGCCCTCGCGTTCGGCNCGGTTTATTGCCAGAATGCGGTGCGGCTTTACCTGANTGAGCGGCTCGGTGTAGTCCCAGTACATTTTGTACGTGGACATTTTTTCCGNCGTCTCCGCATCCTGCCCGTCNGGGACNATGCCTTTGGTGATGATGTTCCCGCTCGCCAGATACANTTTGTGCACGGCGGCGCGGTTTTCCGTGTCCTGTGAGACGCGCTCGGCAA
Source organism: Treponema sp. (assembly GCA_014804085.1). Lineage (GTDB taxonomy): Bacteria > Spirochaetota > Spirochaetia > Treponematales > Treponemataceae > Treponema_D. The sequence goes on from JAAVAM010000013.1 coordinate 48,015, forward strand.
TGATGTCCTTTGCGCCGGCAAGCGCGTCCTGCGCNGTCTCCACGTTGAGCGCNGCATCCTCGTTGTCGGTCTTGACGTATTTTTCGGCTTCCGCCGCAACCGCCGCGTCATCGTGTTCGCCGAGCATAAAGTCGGCAAGNCCTTCCANGCCTTTTTCCGCCGCAACCATGCCNCGCGTCTTCTTTTTCTTNTTNAANGGCGCCCACAAATCTTCCAGNTCGGTCAGCGTCTTTGCGCCCAAAACCGCGTTGTACAGCGAATCGGTCAGCTTGCCCTGCGCAAAAATCCCCCGGACAATCTCCAGCCGCCGTTCTTCCAGATTTTTATATGACTTGAACAGGTGGTCGCAGTCCGTGACCTGCACTTCGTTCAGATTGTCGTGCTTTTCTTTCCGATAGCGGGAAATGAACGGAATGGTACAGCCCTCGTTCACCAAGCCGATGACGGCACTCACCTGTGCCACGCGGATGTTCAGCTCATCCGCAATGCGTTTCATAATCTCGACCTCGTTCACGGTGAGCGCGTCGATTGCCTCTTGTGAAAATTCCATAACCCAAACAGTCTACCGAAAAACCGCGCGTTTGGCAATGCGCGTCTTGTGCTATAGGCAATGCACAAAGTTTGTGTACGCAATAGCACGTGTCTGCTATTGNCAACGCACGTTTTGTGCGATCGTCAAGCGCACATAGTTTGCTATTGTAAGTAGCACACTTTGTGCGCTCGCCAATAGCACATACTTTGCTACCGTAAATAGCACACTTCGTGCGCTCGGCAATGTATGTTTTATGCTCTTGACGCTAGCACATAAGCCGCTACGGAAAATCCCCTTGCACATGCGCGTTTTTGCCGATATACTGATTTTGTGTCTACACTGTATATCGTCGGAACGCCGATCGGCAACCTGGGCGACATTACGTTCCGTGCGCTGGAGACGTTCAAGAGCGCGGACGTGATTGCCGCCGAGGACACGCGGCACACCTTGCAGTTGCTCACGCATTTTGACATCCGCAAGCCGTTGGTTTCCTGCCGGGCGCAGAACGAATCGGCGGCGGCGGAGAAAATCATCAAGATGCTGGACGACGGGCAGACCGTGGCATACGCGAGCGATGCCGGAACGCCGGGAATCAGCGATCCGGGGGCGATTTTGGCAGGACGGGCGCGGGCGGCAGGACACACCGTCGTGCCGATTCCGGGCGCGAGCGCGTTCGCTTCGCTGGCAAGCGTGGCAGGCGCGGGCGGAAAGACGCTCATTTTTGAGGGATTCCTTTCGCCAAAACCGGGACGAAGGCGAGCGCGGCTGCGGGAGCTTCTGGCAACGGGNGATGCGATCATTCTGTACGAGTCCCCGTTCAGAATCGCTAAACTCCTGGCAGACATCGCCGATATTGATAGTNATCGTCGGGTAGTCGTCGGCCGTGAGCTGACCAAACTGCACGAAGAAATTATCGAAGGGACGGCACGTGAAATGCACGACGAATTTGCCGCGCGGGAAAAAATCCTCGGCGAATNCTCGGTGTTCATTTCCGGGAGCAAAAACATTAAACTTTCAGACGAAAGTGCCGATAATTNTANTGTAGAGGAAGGTTAGTTATGATGAGCGTAAACAAACTGGGCGGCATACAGCCCCTGAACAACGTACAGAATACAAAGCGCACGAACGCCACGGCATCCTCCCCGGTGGTTGCAGATTCTATCGGCGTGTCCGACGAAGCAAAAGAAGCGGCAAAAGTCTACTATATGAACCAGGTTGCCGCCGAAACGCCGGATACCCGCGCTGATTTAGTCGCTTCGCTCAAAGAGAAAATAAAAGATCCCAACTTTTTGAGTCCGGCGGTAATCAACGCGACGGCAGAACGAATCATGGCAAGCTACGGGCTGTAATCGCCCAAAGTCGTGCGACACGAACCAATGGAAAAGGCGGAACGGTTGTTTCCGCCTTTTTTGTGCTTGCGCGAATTCACAAAACACTTTATACTATACGTATGGCAGATTTTACGTTCCGAATTTCACCGAATATCGTTCTCGGCTCATATACGGTCAGCAGGCTCGGAGAATTTGCGGTGCAGTATGGCAAGCGGTGTATGCTCGTACTCGACCCCGCGCTCAAACAAACGCCGTCTGCCGAACAAATCATGCAGTCGCTCAAAGACCGCGGCATTGAATTTTTCGTGTTCGAGGGACTGGCGGACGGCGCGACGACCATGGCAATCCAAAAAGCCGTGGTGCTGGCGCGGCAGTCGCACGTGCAGTGCGTCGTCGGTGCCGGTGGCGGCAGGGCAATGAACGTCGCGCGCGCGGTGGCGGCGATTTTCTATGAGGCGAGCGGCATTTATGAATTCGCGGAGGGCAAGGCCGTGGGCGCGGAGCCGCTGCCGCTTATCTGCCTGCCCACCACTACGCGCGACCCGTTCGTCTTTACGGACGGTATCCCGATTACCGATTCCCGCGCCGCAAAAATCAGGCTGGTCAAGGCGCGGAACGGGCTGTGCCGCCTCGTGCTGTTCGACCCGAACCTGACGACCACGCTGGACGACAAGCAGACGGCGGCAATCACGCTGGAGACGCTCTGCCTGGCAAGCGAAGCCTATCTTTCGCAGAAAGCGAATTTTTTCAGCGACATGATTGCCGAAAAGTCCGTGTCGCTGCTGGGTGCGGCGACTGACAAAAGCAAACCGGCGACCGACACCACGCCAACAGAAGAACTGCTGACGCAGGGCGGCTGCATGGCATCGCTCGCGGTGGCGGCAAGCGCACTGGGCGCGGCTTCGCTCCTTGCGCTGTGCATTTCCGCGCGTTTTAAGGCAGACCGCGCGCTCGTGACGGCGATTCTTTTTCCGCATGTCCTTGAAGACTGCGCGACCTTCAAAAGCGACCGCGTGGCGGCACTGGCACACATGCTGAACGCTACGCAAGCTGATTCCGCCCCCGAAGCCGCCGCAAGCGACTTGGTGCAGCATATCCGCGGACGACTTGCGGAAGCGAGCCTTCCCGCCAGCCTCAAAGACCTGAACCTTTCTATGGAACAGCTGGCACTGGCGGCAGAAGACGCGGGCAAACTGGAATACGTCAACGCGCTGCCGCGCAGCATGACGAGCGACGACCTGTTCGCGCTCATCAAAAAAGCGTACTAGACCGGCAGATGATTGCAATTCCCAAACTCGACCAGCTGGAGCCGGGGCAGAAGCGGCGCAAACTCGCGCTGACCTTTGGCGCGCTCGAACGCGACATCTGCGGCATTGCGGAAAAAGGCATGGAATACGCGCATCCGTCGCTGCCGCGCGCCGAATACGTGCGCCGACTGGCACAGATTGTCGTGCGCGACCCGCAGATGACGGCTGCCGCGCGCGCCGAACTGCAATCGCTGCTGTATGCCGAGCAGATAGACGAACGGCGCGTCTGCAACTGCGCGCGCAACAATTTGCTGGCGATTATCGGGACGTTCCCGGCAGAATGGGATTTGATCATCGCGCCGCACCGCGCGCCGACGGACGAAGACGGCACGATCCGGACGCGGCGATTTTTTCCGGGCGTGTGCGTGTACGCGGAGGACATCCGCTCGCCGTTCAACCTCGGCTCGATTTTTCGGACGGCGGAGGCAATGGGCGCGGAAAAAGTGTATCTTTCGCCCCTCTGCACCGATCCCGATCACCCCAAGGCACGGCGCGGCAGCATGGGCTGCATTGAGACGCTCGGCTATGAGCGCGTCGCGCTGAATCAACTGCCCGACGACATGCCGGTGTTCGTGCTCGAAACGGGCGGCACGCCGCTGGAATCGTTCGATTTTCCGCAAAAAGGCATCTGCATTGTCGGCTCGGAAGAACTGGGAGTCAGCCCGGCGGCATTAGAGCGCGCCACGCACGGACGCGTCTCCATACCCATGACGGGGCTGAAAGCGTCGCTCAACGTGGGCGTGGCGTTCGGCATCCTCATGCAGAAATGGACGGAACGACTGCGCGCGGAATCTGAAATTTCCTAAAAAATGCCGCGCCGNTTTCGCGATTTACTGGGCGGCGAATGCTTTTGACAGCCGCTCCACGATTTTTTTCATCTGCTCTTCGGCGGTAATGCGGAACTGCAAGAGTATGTCCGGGTCGAACTGGTAAAAATCGACCTCGCCCGTCTCGTAATGCACCATCATGTCGGAAAGATAAATCAGGCTTGTCAGCATACGGATATTTTTAGGGGCGACGTCCGGCTCGTGGTGATGCCGGATAACCGCGCTGATTTGTTCGGGGAAGTTCCATTTTTCCGCGATGAGCGCGCCCAGCTCGCTGTGGTTCACGCCCGTCGTCAGCTTCTTGAAATGATCCTCGGAAATGCCTTTTTCGGCACTGAGCTGCTTGATGTGCGCGCTCAAATTCGGGCGCGCCGCCTCAAACATCAGTTTTCCCATGTCGTGCAGCAGCCCGCAGACGTAGCAATCCTCGATGACTTCTCTTTCGCCCGCGCAGAAATTGCGGGCAAGGTTGTACGCGTAGAACGCGACTTTGTACGCATGCGTCCACTGCTCCTTTTGGTCGGCCGAACTGATTTTTTCCAGCTCGTTGATCGAACCGGCGGCATACACCAGATTTTTTATGCCGTGCAGGCCGACCATTTTTACCGCGTCGCCGATACTGCTGCACGGAGAGGCCAGCGCGAACTGCGCGGAATTGACGAGCTTGAGCAAGTCCGTCGAAAGCGCGACATCGCTTGAAATACACGCCGCAATCTCGCTCATCTTCACGTCGGGGTCGGCAATGAGCGCGGTTACTTTTCTGATCGTCTCGGGGAACTGCGGCAGCGAATCGATGATTTTGATGCACTCGCGCGACATGACGGAAATATCGTTCTGCATTTTTTCGTTGAGCGGCAGGATAATGCGGGTAATCGTCTCGCCGTTCTCGCAGAAAATCTGGAAATTCTCTTTGGTCAGCCCGATTTTTTCCAGCATCAGAATCATAATAATCAGCCCAAGCCCCGCGCCTTCGCTGTCGTCCAGCACCTGCTCGAACGCCTGCTCAATGGCGGTGTACTGCTGCGCGAGCCGCAGTTTTTCATGCATCCGTTTGTACTCGGTGGGAAGCAGCTCGGCATTGTTGCGCACTTCAATCTTAATCTTTCCGTTGCGCATCTGCAAAATCAGCTTGATGTACAGCCCCGCTTCTTTTTGCAGGTGCAAATAATAGTTAATATTGGAAAGCGTGTCGTTCTTAAAATTCTTCATGCCTTCTGCGTAATCGGCGGGATTCAGCAGGTCAAGTTTTTTTTCTTTGAAGTAAATGCGTTTTGTGTTCGCCTTTTTTGCGTTGGTCGTCAGCTCGTTCAGGCTGTACGACAGGAATTCGGTCATGTGTTCCTGTTCCAGCTCGGACAGGAAGACGAAAAGGGTATCGTTCATAAACGCTTCCATTTCTTTGGGGAGCGTATAGGTAGTAATAGAAATCGGAATGCCCACCCGAATCGCCATGCGGACTTTTTCTACATCTATGGTCATCTTTCCTTGCTCTGGCATAAGCGTTCCTGATACTCGTCCAAATGTTTTCTGCCATTATATCACATTATGATATTTTTTTACAGCATAACGGTGGCAACGCCGCGAAATTTTTAGTATCATGGGGATATGTTCGACGTTTTTTTGGCGGAGATGCTGATTCTGCTGCTTGTCCTCATAACGACGCTCCGCATTTTCTTTACCAAAAAAGCCCGCATTGATTCGCCGGCGGTGCTCGCGCCCGTCGCGTTCGTGCTTTCGGCACTGCTTTTTTTTATGTGGGGCGCGGACATCATCACGCTGCCGCTGTGCGCGCTGGCGTTCGTCACGTTCTTCATCAATATCCGCTCGCTGCTGCGGCTGTCTGCCCGCCTGTACACCGACCATTACAACCTGCGATTTATCATTCCCGCGCTGCTGATTGCGGTCGCTGCCGCCTGCATGGCGGCGGTCATCGTGATGTTTCATCCCGTGCGCATCCTGCCGTCTGATTTTGGCGCGACAAGGACGCGGACGTTGCTCACCGGCGACGGCGCGGACGGCTACCGACCGTGGGATATGCTTGCCGACCGCCCGGACATTACGGGCGTGCTGTACGAATACGCGCCTGCCGATATGCCGGACGAAGCCGCCCCGGCGGACGCAGAGCCGAACCCGGTCATTCTGTTCGTGCCGAAATGCACCGCNTCGGTCGTGCATTACGAACCGTATTTTNTGCTGCTCGCGCAGAAAGGNTTCCGCGTGGTCTCGGCAGATTTTAACGGCGCGGAACGGCGNGTCTTTGACAACCCCGTCTTGAATTCGCGCTTTTTCCGCCGCCTGTACAGCCTGTACCTGCGGGCGTTTGACGAAGCAGCCTTGCAAGCCGCGCTGACCGCNGACACGACCAATGCCCTGCAAGGCTACGCGACNCTCGCCCGGCTCGTGNTGAAAACATACGGCGCGGACACGANGATTTTTTTCGCGCTGGAAAACATCAGCACGGACGACGCGCAANCACTGACCGACCAATTCGGCGAAAACGCGCTCGGCACGTTCTGGCTCAACCGCATTGCCGAATACAAAACCCCGAATTTCGGCTTTATCGAACAGACCGACCCGCTCACCGCGCATTTTTTTGGCATTGAGCGCGATCCGTCGTTCTTTATTCCGCGCTATGTCGCCGGAAAAACGATAACAGCGGTTGCACAGGCGCAGGAAGTCGCCGCGCCCGCGCACATCATCAAGGCGGACGACAGCCAGCCGCAAGGAGACGCACCATGACATTGCACGAACTGGACGCATATTTCAACGCATTCCTCAAAAAAGAATTGTTCGCCGCCGACCCGTCGCGCAACGGCATTCAGATTGCGAACAGCGCGCCCGACCACAAGCCGATTACGAAAGTCGCCTTTGCCGTGGACGCATGCGAATCGTCGGCAAAGCGGGCGGCACAGGCAGGCGCACAATTGCTGTTCGTGCACCACGGACTGTTCTGGGGCGACTGCCAGACGATTACGGGCATACACTACCGGCGGATCAAGGCATTTTTGGATGCCGACCTCGCACTGTACGCGAGCCATATTCCGCTGGACGCAAACGCCGAAGTCGGCAACAATTTCGGGCTTGCCGCGCGGATTGGCTTGCAGGACGTGCGGCCGTTCGGCAACTGGCGCGGCATGAGCATCGGCGCAATCGGCACGTTGCCGGAAAGCGTGCCGATTGACGAGCTGGAGCGCAAGCTGTTCCCGAACGGCGAGCGGGCAATCCACCTGTTTCCGTTCGGCAAAAAAGACATCCGCACAGTGGCAATCATCAGCGGCGGCGCGGGCGACGATTTTGAGCAGGCAGTCGCCGCGGGCGCGGACGCGTACATCACCGGCGAAGTGGGGCATGAGACGTTCCACCCGATTGCGGAAAGCGGCATCAACGTGATTGCGGGCGGGCATTATCAGACGGAAACGGTCGGTGTCAACCTCGTCCGGGCAAAACTGGAACGCGACTGCGGCCTAGAGACGGTCTTTATCGACCTGCCAACTAGACTATAACGGCAAATTGCAGTAAAATGGCAGTCTATGGTTCCGAATACCTACACGGTTGAGTTCAAGCCGACCCAGCCGAAACTGAAAAAATATATCCCGTTTGTCCTGACGGCATTGGTCATCATCATCGACCAGATTACCAAAGCACTCATCGTCGCGCATATCCAGCGGTATCAAATCGGCGCGTCGTTTTTTGGGGATTTTCTGCGCATTATCCATGTGTCAAACCCCGGCATTGCGTTCAGCATTGGGCAAGGNTGGTCGGTTGCGGTGCGCGGCATTCTGTTCCGCGCCGTTCCGCTCGTGGTCATTCTGCTGGTGATTGGCGTGTACGTCCGAAACGACGATTTTACGACGCTGCAACGCTGGGCAATCGCGGGCATTATCGGCGGCGGTTTGGGCAACCTGATTGACCGCTTTGTCCGTGCCGAAGGCGTGGTTGACTTTATCGACGTAAAATTCTACGGTCTGTTCGGCTTTGAGCGGTGGCCGACGTTCAATGTGGCGGATTCCGCCGTGGTCGTGTGCGGCATTCTGCTGATAATTTCGTTTCTTATCACGCTCAAAAAAGAAAAGCAGTCGGGAGCGGCGGCATGACGAAAAAAGAACGCTCGCTGCTGTTCACCGTGCTCACGTCCGTGTGCAATATCGTCATCACGCTTGCCATAGAATTGCTGCTGCTTGCCGCGCTGTTCATGCTGTTTCACGGCGTTCCTGCGCTTGCAAACAGTATGCCCGTGCAGATACTCATTCCGTTNGCGCTCATCGCGGGGCTGTTCATCAGCCTTATGATATTCGCCAAATTCGCCGGGTGGATTATCCGCGCTTTCAAACTTGAAGACAAACTCGACGAAAAAATCGTCAGCCGTTACTGCCCCAAAGACAGCCTGTNATTATCCGCCCGANAGCATGACGAACGCACGGCGGGCAACAAAAAAGGAAACCGTCGCTCAGTACGATTTCCTTTTTTCGTTTTTTACGTTNGCATTTGCCGTTATGCCTGCAACGCCGTCACCGCAACGGTGTCAACGATTTCTTCCACGTTGCAGCCGCGGCTCAAATCGTTGAGCGGCTTTGCAAAGCCCTGGCAAATCGGGCCGATTGCCTTCCANCCGCCCATGCGCGCGGCAATCTTGTAGCCGATGTTTCCCGCGTTGATGTTGGGGAAAATNAACGTGTTCGCGTGACCGGCAACAGGATTTCCCGGTGCTTTGATTTCGCCGACTTCGGGCGCGATTGCCGCGTCAAACTGGAATTCGCCGTCCANAATGAGGTTCGGNGCTTTTTCTTTTGCCTTGATCGTCGCGTGCTGCACTTTTTCCACCGTGTTCCCGTCCTTGGGGTCTGCGCCNGATCCTTTGGTAGAGAACGAAAGCATCGCGATTTTCGGCTCGATACCGCCGATTTTCTTTGCCGTATCGGCAGAGGCAATCGCAATGTCCGCCAACTGATTTTCGTCAGGATTGATGTTGATCGCGCAGTCGCCGAACACCGCGATTCCGTCGGGCAGATANTTGTTGCCGCCTTCGGGCGCGACCATGATAAAGCAGGAAGAAACCGTGCTCACGCCGGGCGCGGTCTTAATCACCTGCAAGCCGGGGCGCAACGTGTTCGCGGTNGAATGACACGCGCCGGAGACAAACCCGTCCGCGTCGCCCGCCTTGAGGATAAGCGCACCGTACATCGTGTAGTCCTTGAGCGCGGCGGCTTTTGCGGCGGCAACGTCGGCATATTCGGGAAGCCCCGTCTTTTTGTTCAGCTTGCCCTCGCGCGCCTTGTACAGAATCTCCGCGTATTTGTCCGCGTTCGCGTCAGCGGCAGGATCAACGACGCGCACACCGCTCACGTCAAAGCCGAATTTTTCGATTTCGGCCTTGTTTCCGAGCAGGATGATGTTCGCAATGCCCTCTTTTACAATGCGTGAAGCCGCTTCCACAACGCGCTTGTCTTCACCCTCACAAAGAACGATTGTCTTGCCGGCAGCCTTTGCCTTGGCACGAAGTTCTTTTACAAAGTCCATAAAAATGCCTCTGAAAGTATAAGTTTCTCTGTCGGGAAAAATCTCAACATCTTTAGGATAGCACGAAAATCAAGNCTTGTGAAGTAATACGGTTTGCAGGCAGATAAAAACAGCCGCACTTGTTCGTGCGGCTGTTTACCAATTTATTTGAACACCGTATCCAGCCAGTCGAACGCCAGCTTCTGCTGTTCTTCCGGGAACGAATGGGTCAGNCCCGCGTTCATTGTGGTGACCAGTTTGTCGTCCGCGCCGTTTGCCTGCCAGATTTTGCGCATCTTCGCGTAGGCGTTGTTCGTGCCTTCCACGGGATTCACGCCGTCGCGGTCGCCGGAAATAAAATACATCGCCTTGGGCGCGGCAAGCCCTGCCACGTCGGGATAGTCCAGGTATTTTGCGATGGTAGGATGCAGCATACTGAACGCGCTGTTTCCCTTGAGCTGACCGTCGTCCGCCACGATATGGTCTTTCATCGTGCCGATCCAGCAGACGGAAATGCCCGCCGCAATATCGTCGCAGATTGCTGCCAGCTGCCAGGCGCGGAAACCGCCCATGCTGAATCCGACACACGCCACTTTTGCGGGGTCAACTTCGGGCAACGACGCAAGGAGCTTTGCCGCGCGGCAGTCTTCCTGCGCGATGATGCCCGCAAAACTCGTGCCCATGTTGAACAGGTTGGAGGCAAGGCTCTGCTGCGAATTCGTGCCGAATCCTTTTACGGAACGATCGCCCCAGCCGAACGCATCAAAACTCAGCACCACGTAGCCGCGTTTTGCCAGCACGTCGCCGGGGAACTGCTCGCTGAAATACGTTTTTGCCCAGTCCTGCGCGAGTTTGAGCCGCTCCTTGTCCTGGTCGCTCTTGCCGAACGGGCGCACCATTTTTTCCTTGCCGATCCTAAAATTGGAGCCGTGGTCGTGCAGCATGAGCGCGGCGGGGAATTTCTGGTTTTTCTTTCCGTTGGGAACGAGCAGATAGGCAAGCACGCGGCTTTCCTTGCTGATGTTGAACACCACTTTCTGCGCCGTGTAGCCGTCGCGCTTTTCGCGGTCAATGACCACCATGTCGAACGGCGTGTTGTCCTCGTTCTGAATTATCAGCTCGCGCGCCTTTTCCAGTCCCGCTTTTTTCCATGCGGCAGGATCTGCGCCGTCTTTCCAGCCGAGCGAAAAGGTCATGCGCGCCTTGAGNGCCTCATAGAANGTGGGCAGACAGCGNTCGGGCGCGTTGATTTCTTGCGTCACGTATGTTTCGCCGTCTTTTGCGAACAAAGACGGAACGGACAGGACNGCAACNGCGAGTGCCGCAGCGATAATGCGATTTCTCATAGTTTCGGTTTCCTCCGCGATGCAACATTGTTTTTCTATATAATTGCATCACCGATTATTGTACCATAGAACCGCAAAAGCGCAAGAAAAAAGCCCCGGAAACCGGGGCTTCGTCANGTGCGTGGACGGCTAGTAATTTTCGTCCGCGCGAATCTCAAAATAACTCTGCGGATGGTCGCAGACCGGGCACATATTNGGTGCTTTTTTGCCGATGACGATATGCCCGCAGTTGCGGCACTGCCAGATAGTGTCGCCGTCGCGGCTGAACACCAGTTCCTTGTTCACGTTGTCGAGCAATTTGCGGTAGCGTTCCTCGTGCTTCTTTTCGATTTCNGCGACCATCTCAAACTGCTTGGCAATGCGGGTAAAACCCTCCTCGTGCGCCGTCTTCGCAAAGCCCGCGTACATATCGGTCCACTCGTAGTTTTCGCCCTCGGCAGCGTCCTTCAGATTGTCCGCCGTCGTGGGAACGTCGCCGCCGTGCAGCAGCTTNAACCACACTTCCGCATGCTCTTTTTCGTTGGCNGCNGTCTCCAAGAAAATCGCCGCGATCTGCTCGTAGCCTTCTTTTTTCGCCTTGCTCGCGTAGTACGTATATTTGTTGCGTGCCTGAGACTCGCCCGCAAACGCCGTTTGCAGATTTTTTTCAGTCTGCGTGCCTTTCAATGATGGTGTTTCCATAACATGCCTCCTAACTATGGAAGTATACGGACAATCCCGCAAAAAAGCAAGCAGATACGCCCTGTTTTTTGCATAAATGCGCGGAGGACAACAAAACAAATACGACCCGCTCAGTACATACGTTTCGACTGCCCAGTGGAAACGTATCCGCTGCCTCGTAGAAACGTATCTACTACCCTAGTGGAAACGTTTCCACTGACCAGTACATACGTTTCCACGCGCAAGTGCATACGTATCCACTTGNNCGGCAGTCAGCNCGGCTCGTTCTGNGGGGCANGTGTTTCGTCCCCTCATTGAANCTTGCCNTTTGCACACACATCTTGTATATTGTTCCCATGAACAAAGCAATTGTCGTTTTCAAGGNGGNCGGTGAATCAATCTATAGNAACCATGNTTTTTGCGCGGACGGCGGGGNGTTGTCGTCGGTCGGGGCGGGATTATAATGGCGGCGCTCATTTCTATTCGGAACTGCCGTGTNCAGGACGGGCGGCGGACGTATATTCCCCANGTCAGCTGGCAGATGAATGCGGGCGAGGCNTGGCTCGTGACGGGCGCGAACGGCAGCGGCAAAGATATGTTCCTGCGCGCGCTTGCGGGCGAAAAAGACTTTGTGCCGAACTGGACGGCGGAACAGGACGCNGCGTATTCGTCGCAGTTTGACGGGTCGGTGGAAATCGTGTCGCTGGAGCGGGCGGCCGCGCTCATGCAGGAAGAGCGGGACTTGGACGAGACCGACTATATGGATCATCTGGACGAAGGGCGCACGGGNCGGCGNTTNATTGCGGAAGTCTTGGGCGGTCCCGACGCAAAGCACCGCAGCCAGCCGCTTCCCCCNATTGCCGGCCGCCTGGAGACGATGCGCGANGTCCGGCAGTGCGGCGTGGAACACATTTTGGATCGCGGGCTGCGGGCNATGTCCACGGGNGAAATCCGGCGGACNCTNCTGTGCCGCGCNTTGCTTTCCCAGAAAAAACTGCTCATCTTGAGCGACCCGTTTGCGGGGCTTGACGTGACGAGCCGCCACATTCTGCGGGAATTTTTCCAGACGATGGTACGCGGNCAATTGGACGCAGACGCGGACAGGAACGCCACGCGGGTCATTTTGGCAATGGAGCGGTATGCGGAAGTTCCCCAGACGATAACGCACGTGCTTGAATTTGCGGACGGNGCNGTTTCGTTCTGCGGTACGAAAGACGATTACGAGCGGCTCATTGCCGCGCGGCAGGGCGAGGCGCAGAAGACNCGCGCCGCAGAAAAAAGCGCGCTCACNNACGCATTNGGTCAGATCGTGCGGGANACNGCGGCGCACGGCGATGCAGAAAACGAAGGCGGCGCAGACGATCAGCCGCTTGTCCGCCTNCNNGGNGTGAATGTCGGGTGGGACGGGCGNCTTGTCCTGCGCGACNTGGACTGGNCNGTCTATCCCAACCAGCACTGGCTCATCCGCGGNCCGAACGGCAGCGGCAAGACNACCCTGCTCGAGCTGATTACCGGCGACAACAAGCAGGTGTATTCCAACGACGTGCANCTATTCGGGCGCAANCGCGGNACGGGCGANACGATTTGGGANATAAAAAAGCANCTGGGAATCGTGAGCTATCGCCTGCACGTGGAATACCGCATGGTGGGCGGCACTGATTTGCAGAGCGTCATTATCTCCGGCTTCCGCGATTCAATCGGGCTNTACGGGCTTCCTGCGGACAGCGAAATCGCCGCCGCAAANAAATGGCTTGCGCTCGCGGGATTTTCCGGGCGGGAGCGNGACAGTTTTGCNTCGNTGANNTACGGCGAACAGCGGGCGATCCTGATAATCCGTGCGGCGGTCAAACAGCCGAAAGTGCTTATTTTGGACGAACCNTGCCACGGACTGGACGAACGGCAACGGCAGAAAATCTTGGACTTGCTCGAAACGATTGCGGACACAAAAACAACAACGCTTCTGCACGTCACNCACGACGCAACCGAAGCGTTGCCTTGCGAAAAACATATCTTGGAGCTTCGCCCGAACGAAACTCCGATGTATCGGATTCTNAAAAACTGACTTATTTAATCAGACCGAACGCACGACCAATCGGGTCAAGGTCAAGCAGGCCAAAGTCAATCAGCCACAGAACCACAAAACCNATGACGGCAATCAAAACCAGCANTGCNAGCCCAATCAGCANCTGGACGAAAACCGGAAGCCGGTCGAATGCTGCCTGACGTGCCGCTGCCTTTGCGTCGCGGTTTGCCGCTTTTTCAAATGATGAAAGTCCTGTCGTATCTGCCATAAAAATCTCCTCGTGTGGAAGTCTGTTTTTATTGTAAACGCAGACCGTCAAATCGTCAAGCAAAAAGATAGACTTTTACGCCGGAAACGACTATAGTAGAAGACGAGGTGCGNTATGCTTTTTTCACCGAATGAGATTCAAGAGACGGTCAACATGTTTATGCGGCAGAAACTGGACGTGCGGGCAATCACGATGGGAATTTCCCTGCGCGACTGCGCGTGTGCCGACGGNAAGGAAAGCCGCCGCCGTATGTACGACAAAATCATGCGTTATGCGGGAAAACTCGTGACGACCGGNCAGGACATCGAAAAAGAATTCGGCGTGCCGATTATCAACAAGCGTATTTCCGTTACGCCNATCAGTCTGGTGGCNGAGGCNAGCGGGGNGCAGGANTTTACCGAATGGGCAGTGACGCTNGATTCCATTGCAAANGANCTGAACGTCGATTTTGTGGGCGGATTTTCCGCGCTCGTGCAGAAAGGNATGACCCCCGGCGACCAAATCTTGATGCAGTCCATTCCGCATGCNATGGCAGTGACCGACCGCGTGTGCGCCTCCGTGAACGTGGGAACGACCAAAAGCGGCATCAACATGGACGCCGTAAAAATGATGGGCGACATTCTGAAAAAGACTGCCGAGGCGACCAAAGACCGNGACAGTTTGGGCTGNGCNAAAGTGGTGGTGTTCTGCAACGCGCCGGAGGACAANCCGTTTATGGCGGGCGCGTTCCACGGCGTGGGCGAGGCGGAGGCGGTCATCAATGTGGGCGTTTCTGGTCCCGGCGTTATTCTTGCCGCCGCCNGCGAGTACAAANGTCAGCCGATTGACGTGCTTGCCGACGGCATCAAGAAAATGGCATTCAAGATTACGCGCATGGGGCAGCTCGTGGGAATGGAAGCGGCAGCCCGGCTCGGCGTGCAGTTCGGCATATTGGACNTGTCGCTCGCGCCTACGCCNGCCGTNGGCGACAGCGTTGCGCGGATTTTGGAAGAATGCGGCATTGAGGGCGCGGGCGCGCCGGGAACGACTGCNGCGCTCGCCATGCTCACCGACATGGTGAAAAAAGGCGGCGTTATGGCAAGNACGAGCGTGGGCGGNCTGAGCGGCGCGTTCATTCCCGTGAGCGAGGACGAAGGCATGATAAACGCCGTCAAGCAAGGCTCAATCAACCTTGAAAAACTTGAGGCGATGACCTGCGTCTGCTCCGTCGGCCTGGACATGATCGCCATTCCCGGCGACACGCCCGCCACCACCATCAGCGGCATCATCGCCGACGAAATGGCAATCGGCATGGTGAACAACAAGACGACCGCCGTCCGCCTCATTCCCGCGCTCGGAAAAAAAGCCGGTGACTGGGTAGAATTCGGCGGACTGCTCGGCGGAATGCCCGTTATGAGCGTAAGCCGCTTCGGCTGCGCCGACTTCATCAACCGCGGCGGCCGCATCCCCGCGCCCATACACAGCTTTAGGAATTAGGGNNGGGNAAGGGTACTAGCACAGCATGTCATACGTGCTCTCCGAACAAGATCGCATCACCGCCTAGTCAATGCAATGCAATTAAATTGCTCAACTATTTTCCTCATGCGCCGATACTCTCACTAGGAAAAAAGTGGGAGGAGCGAGGTGCATTATGGGAAACGCAATTTCTATGAACGCATACAGCTACAATAATGTCGTCTCAGGCACGGGCGGAAAACTCTATGTTCCCGTCAAGCCGTCTTCGGTCGTGTACGCGCAGTTCGACCATATCTCCGGTGTTGCCGCCGAGGCGAATCAGGACGGCATTTCCATTACCAAAATTCAGATCCTCAATTCGCTCATCAACCAGATGGTCACGATGAAGCATTCGCCGGACGCGCCGACGGCGGCAAACGTACCCGACGGACAGGTGGACGCGCTGATCGAACAGTACCAAGCCCAGCTCCACAATGCCATGCAGACAGCGCAGGTATCGGGCTACGGTCTGGCAGGCGTCATGCCAGAAGCGGGCGCGCTGTTCAGCGTGAGCGTTTAACCGAAGCAAACAGTTCGACTGGCGGCTCGCAGAGGAACGCTGCATGGATTCGTTTTTTGACAAAATAAAAGAGACTTTCAAGGAAGGCGCACGGCGCATACGCGAGACAGCAAAAGCGGCGGCGGACAAAATCGACGAATCTGCCGAAGAATTGTCACGGCGAGTCAACGTCGTTGCGGCGGGCATGAAGAAAACGGCGGCAGACGCATTCCGTTCGTTCAAGGCGGCGTTCAAACGCCCGGCGGGAACGGCGGATTCCGGCACAGGCCAAAACGCGGCGAGCGCAGATGACGGAGCAACGTCCGCGCAATCGGCGGAACGGGATGCGGAATCCCGCAATGGCGAACGCGGCGGCGCGCGGCAGGCGGACGCTTCCGGCGGAGCAAAAGCGGAGACGGGCAATGCCGAGTCCCCGCACGAACACGGCGGACGGCGAAGTCGTGCCAAGGCGCGGCAATTTCTTGTCCATGTCGTGGATATTCTGGCGGGGATGCTGTTTTTTTCCGCCGTCGTCATCGCGCTCAAGCCGCAGTTGTTNGNAAAAANTACCGACNCAAAGCAGGTAGNANTNCNTNCGTATATTTCTTCTATCAGCGANNGTGTTTCTCAAAACNACATAGCCAAATGGACGGAAGAAATCGGCGGNACACTGATTCAGATTCAAATCAAAATAAGTCAAACTATTCCGTTCGAGTTAAAAATCGCNCGGAANNTTTTTGTCGCGCTGTTCCTTGCGCTGTACGTCGTGCTGAAAATNGTCGTCGTGCTGCTCGCAAAAAGCCCGGTTTCNCAGAAAACCGTGTCCGCCCTGATGATNGCGCTGACNATNCTNGCCTGNGCNCTGCTGGCGGACAAGTTCTGGATTTTCACGGCAATCTGCCTNATCGCAAGCGTTGCCTTCGCGTTTTCCTGCGGATTTCCGNCGCGGACGATTTTCAGGAAGTTCGCCGTCTTTGCCGCGCTCGCGCTGTGCTGGTACGTGGGGGCGCATATCCTGACGAATTACGNCGAGTGCCGNNAAACNTTGCACGAAATGGGCGCGGCANTCGTCCGNTTNNGGNANAANNCCGCCGCATTCTTTACGGCACTCAGGCTTCCCGTGCAGGCATAAGCCCGTGCGAACGAATGCGTCTGCGTATTGCCCTGCAATGAAAAGGCTTCTGAAAAAAATATGGCNAGCAAAATGNAAATCGAAACNGCNCGNNTGATTTTGAGGGAATACACGCTCGATGATTTTGACGCGCTGTACGAGATTGTGTCGGACGCGGAAACTATGCGGCATTATCCCAAGCCGTTTGACGAGACGCGCACCAGAAATTGGATTGAATGGAATCTCAAAAATTACGCGGAATACGGCTTCGGGCTGTGGGCGGTCGTGCTGAAGGAGACGCAGGAATTCATCGGCGACTGCGGAATCACGATGCAAAACATTGACGGCGAGATGCTTCCCGAAATCGGCTACCACATCCACAAAAAATATTGGAGGCGCGGCTTCGGAAGCGAGGCGGCAAAAGCGGTCAGGGATTGGGCGTTTGAAAACACAAAATATGATTGCCTTTACTCTTATATGAAATACACGAATGTCGGATCGTATTCCACCGCCGCCGCGAACGGAATGAAAAAAATAAAAGAATATCCCGACGAAAAAAACGGCGTTTCGTATGCCTATGCCATAACGCGCGGCGAATGGGAAGAACTCAAAAAAATGAAAGAAGCGTTGCTTATCATCGATGTGCAAAATGATTATTTTCCCGGCGTTACAGCCGTTTTTTCACTTCCGCAAGCGGAATGCAAGTGATGCCCATGTTTTTCATGTCAAAGATGTTCGCCGCGGCGACTTCCGGCGTTTTTGCGGAGCATGCGTCGGTGCAGACGATGGTGTTGTAGTCGTAGCTCATCGCATCAACGGCGGTGCCGCGCACGCAGTTGGGATATTGCGTTCCCGCGATGACCACGGTTTTTACGCCGAGCCTTCGCAGCACTAGGTCGAGTTCCGTCTGAAAGAAGCCGCTGTTGCGCCATTTGCGCACGATGATGTCGCCCCGTTGCGGCGCGAGTTCTTTCACGATTTCCCAGCCTTTCGTGCCCGGCACGCAGTAGCCCTGCCTTCCGTCGGCGAACAGCGGAACGCGCGGCATGTCCACGTCGCAGCCGGAAGAGTGATGCTCGCGGATTATGTGGATGACGTGCCAGCCCTTTGCCCGCCCGTGCGAAAGCAAGTCCTGTATCGTCGGAATGGTCGCCTGCGCCCCGGCGACGCACAGCACCGCGCCCGGAAGCACGAAGTCGTTCTGCATGTCAATGACCAAAATGGCGATGTCCGAATGTGCGTTCCCGCCGCCTGCGCTGTCCGTCATGCGCCTATGCTAGTATGTTTCCGCAAAGCCTGTCAATACGAACCGCAGATGCCGCGCCGTTGGTCAAAATTGCGTTTGGACGGACAACGACGTTTTGCCGTTTGCTAAAATCCCGTCTGGACGAACAACGGCATTTTGCCGGTCGTCAAAACTACGTCTGGACGGGTAACGGCATTTCGCCGTTCGCCAAAATCACGCCCGGACGGACAACGACATTCTGCCGCTCGTCAAAATCACGTCTGGACGGCAAACGGCATTTCGCCGGTCGTCAAAATCACGTCTGGACAGGCAACGGCGTTTTGCCGGTCGCCAAAATCACGCTTGGACGGGCAACGGCATTTTGTCGTTCCTCAAAATTCGTTCAAGGGGAAAAACGGGGCGTTGCGGGGTTTTAGGGGCGCAGCCCCTAGGAGAAGGGGTAGCGGAAGACCCGCAGGGGCTGGAGCGAGGGGGAGACTTCCCCCACATGAAGTTTCGAGCGGACTTCCCCTGCTCATCAGCCTTTGCGCATTTGGGCAAAGCGTGGTATACTGGGGCTATGGCAGAACATTCCATTCCGAACCGGGCGGACGTTCCCGCAGCAGACCGCTGGGACTTATCGACGCTCTACAAATCTGATGACGACTGGGAAGCCGCGCTGGCGAGCATTCCCGCACTGACCGAAACGCTCGCCGCGTTCAAGGGGACGCTGGGCGATTCGGCGGCACAGCTGCTCGGCGCGCTCAAGGCACTGGAACGCCTCGAACGCACGATTGAGCTGGTGGCGCAGTACGCGAGCCTGCATTATGCCGCCGATTTGGGCGATGCCGCCGCGCAGGAGCGCGAAGGGCGCGTGACAATGGCGATTACGCAGGCGGATTCCGCGGCGAGCTTTTTCTTTCCCGAACTCATGGCGATTGCCGACGGGACGATCCGCACCTGGATGCAGGACACATCGTTCGACGATTACCGCGTCTACCTTGCCAAACGGCTGCGCATGAAGCCGCATATCCTTTCCGAACAGGAGGAGCGGCTGCTCGCGCTTCAGGCGGAAAGCGCGCAGACCGCGCACAAGACGTTCTCGCTGCTGAACAACGCGGACTTGCAGTTCGGCACGGTCCGCATGAATGGCACGGACGAGCCGCTCACCCATGCCACGTATACGCTTTTTATGGAACAGAGCGACCGCGCCGTGCGCAAGGAAGCCTACGGCAAATTCTACGCGGCGTTCGAGCAGCACCAGAACACGATCGCCTCGCTCTATGCCGGGTCGGTCAGCCAAGACATATTCGAGGCGCGCGCGCGCGGCTACGGCTCGTCGCTTGAGGCCGCGCTGTTCGGCGACAACGTGCCGCTTTCAGTCTACCACAACCTGATCGACACCGTGCACAAAAACTTGCCCGCGCTCCACCGCTACTATGCCCTGCGCAAAAAAGTGCTCGGCCTTGACGAGCTGCGCCACTACGACGTGTACGTGCCGCTCGCCAAGCATATCGACCGCAAGACGAGCTACGAATCTGCCGTGGAACTCTGCCGCAACGCGCTCGCGCCGCTCGGCACGGACTACACCGACATTTTGTGCGACGGGCTGCTGCACGGCTGGGTTGACCGCTATGAGAACAAAGGCAAGCGCAGCGGCGCGTTCTCTTCGGGCGCGTACACGGGCTATCCGTACATTCTGCTCAATTACAAGGATTCTTCCGTCCGCGACGTGTTCACCATGATTCACGAAGGCGGACACAGCATGCACAGCCATTACAGCAAGACGAACAATCCGTTTATGAGCTACGACTACACGATTTTTGAGGCGGAAGTCGCGTCCACGTTCAACGAGGAGCTACTGTTCGAGTACCTGCTGAAAAACGCGGCGGACAAGGACACGCGCGCGTACCTGCTCGCCATGCGGGCAAACGACATTCTTGCCACGCTCCACCGCCAGACGATGTTCGCAGAATTCGAGCTGAAAGCGCACGAACTTGCGGAAAACGGCACGCCGCTCAACGCGCAGGTTCTGCGCGGTATCTACCGCGGGCTTCTGGAGCAGTATTTTGGCAGCGGCATGGTATTCGAGCCGACAAGTGACCTAGAAGGGCTGCGCATCCCGCACTTTTACAACGCGTTCTACGTGTACAAATACAGCACCGGCATTTCCGCCGCGCTCGCGCTGGCAAAACGCGTCACCCACGGCGGCAAGAGCGAACGCGACGACTACTTTGCCTTCCTCAAAAGCGGCGGGTCGCGCTATCCGATCGAAAGCCTGCGCGCGGCGGGCGTTGACATGGAAAGCACCGAGCCGACGCAGAGCGCGCTCGACACCTTTGCCGCAATCGTGGACGAACTGGAGCGGACATTGCCGGGGCAATAATTCGTGCCGAAACGATATATTTTCAGCAAAGTCGTGCAAGACGACAAGGAGCAGACGTTATGATGGAAAAAGCAGCGTTCTATGCATTTCTCAAGGCGATTCCCAAGGCAGAAATTCACCTGCACATTGAGGCGGTCATCAGCAAAGCATCGATTAAGAAACTGTCGCGCAAAAAGAACGGCGCGGAACTGACCGACGCGGAGCTGGAAGACCTGTTCAGCTACGCGGATCTCAACGGATTTATCGCCGCGTTCCTGAAAGTGCAGGATATGTTCAGCGAGGTCGCGGACTTAGACCTCGTGTTCGCCGATTTGCAGCAGTACATCACGGACAACGGCATTTCGTATGCGGAAGTGTTCTTTGCGCCGTCGGCGTTCATCAAAAAAGGCTTTGCCTACGGCGACATCATGCAGAATTTCAGCAAGAACATCGCCAGAATCAAGGCAGAAACGGGCGTTGACGTAAAGGTACTCGTGGACGTGTCGCGCACGTTCGGGCTGGAGAATGCCGAAAAGAACCTGGATATGCTGCTCGCCCACCGGATTCCCGCCGTGATTGGCATCGGCTTGGGCGGCGCGGAGTCAAAAGGCCCGTGCAAGGACTTCGGTCCGGTGTTTGAGCGCGCGCGGGCGAACGGGCTGAAAACCGTGGCGCACGCCGGCGAGGACGTGGACGCCTGGTCAATTTGGGACGCGATTGACGTGCTGCACGCCGCGCGAATCGGGCACGGCATTACCGCCATACAGGACGAAACGCTGATGGAACGGCTCAAGAACGAACGGATTCCGCTTGAAGTCGCCCCGACGAGCAACGTGTTCACCAAAAAATACGTGCCGTCGTTTGAACAGCATCCTATCCGCGCGTTTTTTGACAAAGGACTGCTCGTCACCGTCAACACGGACGACCCGCTGTTCTTCAAAGTCAGCCTGCTTGACGAATACTGGAACCTGCACAGCAAACTGCATTTTACCGAATACGAAATTAAGCAGCTAGTGCTGAACAGTTTTGCCGCCACGTTCCTGAGCGACAGCGAAAAGAACGCATGGGCAGAAAAAGTGGAAGCGAGCTGGAAATAACCGCGCGAATCAGCGCAGGTACAGCATCAGCAGCATGATGTCCGAATTGCGGATGCCGCTGATGCGGCTTGCCTGCCCCAGGGTGAGCGGGCGCACGTCCTCCAGTTTTTGGCGCGACTCGGCACTGAGCGCGGGAATCTTGCCGTAGTCAAACTGCGCGGGAATCTTGTGGTCTTCCATGCGGCGCAACTTGGCGACCCGTGCGTCCTGTTTTTCGATGTAATATTTGTACTTAAAATCTTCCTGCGCCAGCTCCCAGACCACGGCAGAAAAGCCGGGATTCCGCGCGGACGCATCTTTTTCCAGCAACGCCGTGGCGGCGGCAACCTGCGCATATTTTTCGTTCACCGCGTCCAATTGCGCCTGCGTCTTCAGCCCCACCGCGTACGCTTTCTGCACCAGGCGGCGGTCGGCGGTATCATGCCGGAGTTTCAGGCGATATTCGGCACGGGCGGTGAACATGCGGTACGGCTCTTTCGTGCCGAGCGTCACCAAATCGTCAATCAGCACGCCGATATAGGCTTCGTCGCGTCCGAGCACCAGCGGCTGCCAGACGGGGAGCGATTTTTGGTTTTTGGCAGTGAAATCCTGCGCCGGGCGGTCAGATTCCGGCTGCGCGGCGTACAATGCCCCGCACATGTCGGCATGGACGTGCGCGTACAATGCCGCATTGATTCCCGCCACCAAGCCCTGCCCCGCCGCCTCTTCGTAGCCGCTCGTCCCGTTGATTTGCCCCGCATGAAAAAGCCCCGCGACGCGCTTTGTCTCCAGCGACGGAAAAAGCTGCGTCGGCTCAACGTAATCGTACTCAACGGCGTAGGCAGGACGGCTGATAACACAACCGGCAAAACCGGGGAGCGTGCGCACGAACGCATCCTGCACGCTTTCGGGGAGCGAGGACGACAATCCGTTCAGGTAGATTTCGTCGGTCAGCAGGCTTTCCGGCTCAATGAACAGCTGATGACGCTCACGGTCGGCAAAGCGCATCACCTTGTCTTCGATTGACGGGCAGTAGCGCGGGCCGATTCCGCTGATTTTTCCGCTGTACAGCGGGGAACGACCGATATTCGCGCGGATAATCGCATGCGTCTCCTCATTCGTGTAGACCAAATGGCACAGAACCATCGGGCGATCCACCGACTCGTCGTCAAAACTGAACGGCACGATTTCGGCATCACCTGCCTGCGGCTCAAACGAAGAAAAATCGACCGTGTGGCGCAGAATGCGCGGCGGCGTTCCCGTTTTCAGCCGCCCCGTCGTAAAGCCGAGCCGCCGGAGCGCGTCCGTCAGCCCCTCCGCGCCCCGCTCGCCCAGCCGCCCGCACGACGCGTCGTATTCGCCGATAAAAATGCGCCCGCCCAAAAACGTTCCCGTCGTCAGCACGACGGCACGGCACGGAATGACGCGCCCGCGCTCGGTGACGACGGCAGTCACTTTCTGGCGCATACCGCTCGCGGCGGCTTCGGTAAGTTCCTGCGCCGCCGATTCGCCGGGAATCGTTCCCGCAACGGCACTGCCACTTTGGGGCGGCAACGGCTGGTCGCTCGCCACGGTGCGTATGTCGGTCACCGTGTCCATAAGCGTGAACAAATTCGGTGTGGTCTCGACGATATGCCGCGCCAGCTGCGCATATACGATTTTATCCGCCTGGCTGCGCGGAGACTGGACGGCAGGACCGCGGCTTTTGTTGAGCATACGAAACTGAATCATGCTGCGGTCGATGAGTTTTGCCATCTCGCCGCCGAGCGCGTCAACCTCGCGCACGATGTTGCCTTTTGCAATGCCGCCGATTGACGGGTTGCAGCTCATGCGGGCAATCGCGTCGATGCTCTGCGTGACGAGCAGCGTCTTCAGCCCCATGCGCGCGCTCGCCAGCGAAGCCTCAACCCCCGCATGCCCGCCGCCCGTGACAACAACGTCAAACCAATCGTAAAATCCAGCCATACGGACAGTATAGTGAAAAGCCGCCGGGAGATAAAGGGCGGGAAAAACCGGCGTTCGTCCCGGCGCAATGCGGCGGATTGTCTTATTGAAGTAACTTGGGGTTTTCAGTATAATAATCGCAGAGGATTTTTTTATGGCAGAAATGAACGAACAATTCGACTTTACCATTGAACAACTGGGACCGTGCAAAGTGCCCTCTCCCATTCAGCTTGCGCGTCAGCACGGCGACTTTAAGGCGAACTACGTAAAGGACTCGTCTTTCGTGCGCTACAAGGTGAATGTCTTTATGGAAAACAACGACCCGGACGACCCGCTTGACAGCACGAACCTGATTCAGAAAGCAGGACCGCGCGAGCATATCTACTTCAATCCCGCGCACGTGACGGCGGGAATCTGCACGTGCGGCGGCCTGTGTCCCGGCCTGAACGACGTTATCCGCGCGGTCGTGCGCTGTTTGTGGTATCGCTACGGCGTAAAGAAAATCCGCGGCTTCCGCTTCGGCTTCAAGGGCTTTTTCCCGGAGCAGGGCTTTGACACGATGGACTTGACCCCGGCAGTGGTGGACGACATACACAAAATCGGCGGATCGTTTTTGGGAACGAGCCGTGGCGGCGGCGACCGCGTGACCGACATCTGCGACGCAATCGAATCGCTGAGCATCAATATGCTGTTCATCATCGGCGGTGACGGCACGCAGCGCGGCGCGCTTGAGGTATCGCAGGAAGCGGCTCGGCGCGGGCTGAAAGTCGCTATCGTCGGCATTCCCAAAACCGTTGACAACGACCTGTTGTTCCTCGACCATTCGTTCGGCTTTGAGACGGCGGTGCAAAACGCAAAAGAAGCGATTGCGGCAGTCCACATGGAAGCGCACTCGCAGGTAAACGGCATCGGCTTGGTCAAACTGATGGGGCGCGACTCCGGCTTCATTGCGGCGGCGAGTACGTTGGCAAGCCACGAGACGAATTTCTGCCTTATTCCCGAAGTGCCGTTTGACTTGGACGGGCCGAACGGATTTTTGGCGCATCTTGAAGACCGCATCCGCGACCGCCACCACGCGGTCATCGTCGTTGCCGAAGGTGCGGGACAGGAACTGCTGGAAAACCTGAACCAAAAGGACGCGAGCGGCAACAAAAAACTTTCCGACATCGGCACGTTCCTGCGCGACAAAATCAACGGGTATTTTGACGTAAAGGGCATCCACGTCAACCTCAAGTACATCGACCCCAGCTATCAGATCCGCTCGGCGGTTACGACGGCAAACGACTCCGTGCTGTGCGAGCGTCTGGGCAACAATGCGGTACACGCGGCGATGGCAGGAAAAACCCGCTGCGTGGTCGGCTTGATCCACGACAAATTCGTGTATCTGCCCATGGAACTGATTACGCTCAAGCGCAACAAGGTTGACCCCGAAGGCGCGTTCTGGCGCGATGCCTTGGACGCGACGCGGCAGCCCATTCTGATGGTGAACAACATGCAGACCGCGCTGGATAGCATGAAAAAGCGCGCCGCAGAAGAAAACAAGATTGCGGCAAAGCGCATGGCAGATTATCTTGCCATCAAAAAGGCAAATAACTAGCAGAAACGAAAAACGGTCGGCAACCGCCGACCGTTTTTATTCGTATCGCTATAATTTATCAATCAGCATGGAGCATTTTCCCGACGGAATGGGCAATGTCTTTTTCTTCTGATCCAAAATGTTAATCGTAAAGTAATACAACTTTTCGCTTTCCATTTGAATTTCCCAGCCGCGCGTACTTTTGTTGCTCAAAATAGTAATGAGATTGCGTTTGAGCGACAGTTTTTCTATCCCCATGATTTCCATGTTGGGAATAATCCAGTCCACCGTTTTGCGCGGCAGGCTGATATTCAGACCGATGACGTTCTCTATCATCAGCGCGATTGTGGACAGCCCCACGGTGGCAAGGTAGCGTTTGCGCGGGAACTGGTCGTCCGCGCTGTACGTGGCAAACCCCTCTTTGCACGGCTTGTATGCCTCATACAAATCGCCCTTGCCGCCCGCCGCCGGCGTCAGCCCCTCCAAAATAAAATACAGGTGGCGGATAGAACATTCGCGCGCAAGGTCAAACCGCTGGTATTTTTCCAGCCCTTTGATGACCATAAAATTGAACGCCGGATAGACGCTCCCGCAGAACGCCTCGCCGTTTTCGCTGAACGACGGACTGTCCGCGCTCAGCGTCGGGAACGGATGGTCGGTGCCGAACGTTTTGGGGTCGGACAGATGCGCGATGAGCGTCTCCGCCTTGTCCGCATTGGGAATTTCCGCAAGCAGCGGCCAAAACCCCGCAATCGACTTGAGCGGCAGACGATTTCCGTCCGCATCAAGGTCATGGTAAAAGCCCGTGTCTCCGTCCCACATGAGCGAATTGATGCGCGTCTTGAGGCTGAAATACAGCCGCTTGTACTGAAAACTCATGTCCTTATCGTTCAAAATGTCGCCGAGCGCGCTCATGTGCGCCGCGTTGATTGCCACTGCCGCATTGAAATCGACCGGATAGCGCACGTCCACGCGCGGCGAATTGAACATCGTGCTTGCGGCAACGGGCGCGGCATACAGACCATTTTCCTGCTTGAACGTCACGTCAATCCAGTCCATGTATTTTTGCAGGATAGGAAGCACTTCTTTTATGCGCCGCTTGTTCGCAGACTTGTGGTACAAGTTAAATTCCGCCCAGGCAAAAAGGGGCAAACCCACGCCATGCACATTGGCGGAATCAGTGACGGGCGTTTCAGTTTTCGCGTAGTACCGCCAGCGGATCGCGCCGTTCGGTTCCTGCCGGGCGTAGAAAAAATCCAAATTCTGATTCGCCGGAAAATTGCGGTTCGAGTACACCAAAAAGAACGATGAGAAAATCGCGTCGAGCTGGTCGATAACGGTCTTGTCGCCGTCCGGGTAAATAAAATAGCCGTTGGAAGCAGNCTCAGCGGTCTTGCCGTCCAGCCAAAAATTTGAGAGCCAAGTCCATGAGTTGTCGTAAATATCTACAAAATCCTGATCNTAAAAATGAATTTTGGGAAAGTCGCGCTTGTTCACAGAAACTCCAAACCCGCCACCTGTGCGGTCGATTTCATTATACCATAGTTTTTGAAAAATTGTTTAAAATTATGAAAATTTTATGCGNCNGAAAGANGCCCGACANCGCGCGAGCGTTACTCGTCGCCAACCACGGATACTGCTGCCGCCGTTTGCGCCGGGGCGGGCTGCGGNTCAACNNGCGGGCGACGGTACNTCAGCCGGATAATCTCGCGGTCNGTTTTNTGGCGCGACTTGAGGAACAAAGTCTGCGTCTGCTCGTCGTAGACGTAGCCNGAAGAATTGTAGCTTTCAAAGCGCGGGTCGGTGCGGAACGGCATGCCGTAGATTTCGATGCNCTCAAACGNGCGGATNCCTTTGATAATNAGATAATGCGTGTCGTCCNCCGNAAAATCAACCGTAATCGTACCCGTGTCGCCNCCGCTCTGCTCCGCATACGAAATGCCGCGCGCGGCGGACCANGCCCAGACTTTGTTCGNGCCGTGCGTTNCCAAAAGGCTGTAATGCGGATAGAACGAATTTTCCACCAAAAGCGGATACAGNTCCGCAAGCGCGCGCGTGTTCTGGTCNGAAGCCTGCGCGAATGCCGTGTTGACCAGCAGCCGTCCGCATATCTGACACGCCTGATCCGCGCGGTATGNGCCGTAATCGAGCAGGGATTTNCCCGNCTCCACCGTCCGCAAGAACGGCAGGGGCGATTCCTTTTCCGTCAGGCGGAGCGTGTCNTCCTCAAACACGCATGCGTCCTGCACGGNCGAAAGACACGCCGGAACNACGGGCGCNAGCGAATCTGCCAANGCGGACGANGCCTTTGCCANGGCGACNTACACGCGCANNATATTGCTTGCCTGCTCGANGGTCGGCGCAAAATCGGCGAGCGCGGCGGGAAGCGCGGCAAGCGAGCGCACGTCGGCNTTCGTNCTTTCGCGCAGCATATAATCGACAAGGGCNCGNTTGCCAAAAACGGCAAGATTCTGCTGCGCGACCGCATTCTGAATCATGCCGCGCATATTTTCGGTGACCATTGACAGNCTTCGGTTCATGGAAACNAGNGAGTTGAAGAACGGCGCGGAAAGATACGTGCGCCGCGAGCTGTTACGGAACGAATCGGGTATTTTCTTGAGCGCGTCAGCGTAATTTCCGCGCGAAGCCTGCTCGGCAAGGAACGCAATGACGGCAGCCTCATTGCCCTGCGACGGATCGCGCATGGTCTCCACGGGCAGGGCGGCAACTGCATCCCGCACGTTCTGCACGTTGTCCTTATACAGATTTTGCGCGGCGAGCGGCGTNCTTGCNGAGACGTTCTCAAAGGCNAACGTCGTGACCGGCTCATAAAGGGCATACGTCGCCGTCAGCANCGCCGGGNACAAGACAATCGTCTCCCCCGCAAAAGAATCTGCCGAAAGCACATACTGCGCACTTTTTGTGCTAATCAACTGGCGGGAAGCCGACTGTTCCGTCGCCGAATAGCCTTCGGCAGTCTGATAGCTCAGCGAAAGCCGCTCCCCGCCCGGCGGCAACTGNGCGGAAACGGTNAGCGCGGCTTGGTCAGTCTTGTCCGACACGGNAAACGTAANCGCAANGTCNTCGCTGAACAGGANCGTAACGGCATTGTCATCGCGCTGTTCCCANGAGACGAGCGTAAGCGGAATCGGTTCCTGCGCGTTCCGCAGCAGCATGGCAGGCGTTACGTCATCGGCAGTGAACGAAATCCCTTTGAACGAGACNNNNACCGTNTTTTTGAGCGCNNTNNTGCCGTCCGCCCGCTGTGTNTGCGCGAGCGTCATGCGGAGCAAGCCGATACTNCGCGAAATAACGGATTCGTTCTTAAACTGAAGCACGAATATACCGATAATGATACTGCTGTATAATACGGTGAGACCAAAAATCTTTTTTACCGGATGGCGCAACATATTCGGTATAGTGTAACTAATGATTGCGATAAATGCAACTATATTGTAAAGTGTCGCTATGATTATGAGGAGTCCTCGATTATGAAAAAAGTTTCTATTATCTCTGCATACGTCGCCACGATGATGACGCTTTCGTGCGCGACCACCGCACCGGCCGCGGACACGCACGGAGCGACCGCTGAGCCGCCCGCCGTTGCAGAAACGCCGGCCGTGCTGACCGAAGTGCAGTTCGTGCAGCAGGTGAGCGATATGCTTGCGAGCGGCGACACCGCACAGGCACTCGCGCTGTTCGACGCGATGCCGGAAGGCATGGAAGGCGACGACGAATTGCAGATGCTCAAAGCGTCGCTCCTGCTCACCTCCGGGCGTGAGGGCGAAGCCGAAACCTTGGCAAAAGACCTGCTCGCCGCGCACCCGGACGACGTGAATATCCTGAGCCTGAACGTAATGGTCGCCAAAAACAAGGGCGACACGGCGACCAAAAGCCGCCTGCTCAAACAGATTATCGCCATCGACCCGAACAACGCGGACGCGAACATGGAGCTGGGCGACGAGCAGGCACTCAAGCACAGTTACCGCAACGCAATCAATTACTACCGAAAAGCCGTCGCCGCCGAGCCGAACAACACGGACGCGCTGTTCAGNTACGGAAAAATGTCGTATTATCTGCAAAAAGATGCCGACGCGCGCGCCTATTTTGAGCGGATTCTCACGATCGAGCCTGAAAACGCACAGGCACTGGCATATCTGGGCAAACTGGAAGGCGAAAACCGCCACTACCGCGTCGCCTGCGACTACCTGAACCGCGCTATCCGCTCCGATCCCGACAACGCGGAATATTATCTTGATTTNGGCACGTACACGCGCTANACGGGCGATTATGCCGGTGCGGAGGCGGCATGGAAAAAAGCCGTCTCCCTCACGCCCGATTATTTTTTGGGCTACGCNTATCTTGCCGGGCTGTACGACGAGCAGAACCGATTTGACGACGCGTACACGTATTACCGCAAAGTCATCGAAAAAAATCCGCAGTATTTTTACGCCTATGAATCGCTGGGAATGCTNGCCTGGAAAAAAGGAAAATGGGCAGAATCCCGCGCGGCGTTCGACAAAGCCCGCGCAAAGAATCCGCAGAATATCTCTTACGCGCTGATGATCGCGGCGACTTATTGGAAAGAAAACGACATTCCCCAGCTCAAAAAATTCACCGAGAGCGTGATGAAAGGCATGGACCGGCAGAGCCTTGAATACGCCGTCGTCCGTATGTACCATGACATGGCCGGCGACGCAGGCGTGNTGCAGAAAGTCGTCAACGAGCAGAACCGCACCAAAAAAGGAAAATTCCTGTACTACACGGCACTGTACTTTGAGCTGAAAAAAAATCCGACGCTTGCCGGAAAATATTATGCGGAAGTGACCAGCATGAAAAATCCGATGTTCTTTGAATATCGCCTTGCCGAATGGAGCGTCGCAGATGGCACAAACTGAAAGCACCCTCGAACTGAACGGGCGCACGATCACGCTGATCGGAACGGCGCACATCTCAAAGGAAAGCATTGACGAAGTGACCGCGTATATCCGCGCGCACGACCTTGACTGCGTGGCGATTGAGCTGGATGCCCAGCGGCTTGCGTCGCTCAACGACAAAGAACGCTGGCGCAAGATGGACATCATCAAAGTGCTCAAGAACAAACAGGGNTTCCTGCTGCTGGCGAACCTGGTGCTTGCCGGATTNCAGCGGCGCATGGGCGCGAACATGGGCGTAAATCCCGGTGACGAGATGAAAGCAGCCTATGAGACGGCGACCGAACGTGGCATCAAGACTGTCATGGTTGATCGCCCGATTCAGGTNACGCTGCGTCGCGCATGGGCGCGCAATTCNTTGTGGGNAAAATGCAAGNTGCTNGCCGCNCTNCTGACAAGCGCNTTCGAGAAAGANACNGTTGACAGCGANCANATCGAAAACCTNAANAACCGCAGCGAAATGGACAGCATGATGAGCGAACTGTCCGAGTACATGCCCAAAGTCAAGGAAGTGCTGATTGACGAACGCGACCGCTACCTTGCCGNGCACATCTGGAACGCAGANGGAACNCGCGTTGCCGCCGTANTGGGCGCGGGACATCTTCCCGGCGTGGAACGGAANTTGCGCGCGCTTGCCGCCGGCGAAGCATCCGCNGACACGGCAGACATCGCGTCCGTGCCGCCAAAAACGACGGGCGCAAAAATCGCCGGCTGGGTCATTCCCGCGNTCATCGTGGCACTCATTGCGGCGGGATTCTATTTTGGCGGCAGGCAGAAAGCCGCCGACATGCTCGGCACGTGGGTGCTGTGGAACGGCGCGCTCGCCGCAATCGGTACGCTGATTGCCGCCGGGCATCCGCTCACCGTGCTGACCGCGTTCGTAGGCGCGCCGATTACGTCGCTGTGCCCGCTCATCGGGGTCGGCATGNTGACGGGCATCGTGCAGGCAGTCCTCAAAAAGCCGAAAGTCGCCGACATGGAGACCTTGCAGGACGACGTGACGAGCNTCAGGGGATTTTACCGCAACCGCATCCTGCGCGTCCTGCTCGTGTTCATGCTGTCATCAATCGGCAGTACGGCAGGAACATTCGTGGCAGGCGCAAATTTCATCGCCACGATTACCGCGTTCGTCCAAAAACTCTTCGCCTNAACCGCGCAAAACCGGGCGTGCCAAAATTATCCNCCGCCGACCTAACTATTTGACGGAAAAAACGTTTTATGTATGTATGGCGCGGCGGAATTTTCGGCAGGCATGGAGCATCTTCTTTTTGACGGCAGGGGCGATAGGATATGCCGGTGCGCAGACGGACGAAAACCGGCTGAACGCGCTGCTGTCGGGCTACCTTGCCAACGACCTGTCGTTCCAAAAAGCGGCGATCACAGCGCAGAGCGCGTCCCTTTCACTAGACGCGGCAAAAATCAACAACGGCATGAGTTTTTCGCTCTCTTCGGGGACGATCCGNATCGCGCCNTCNTCNGNCGGNACGACCGTCAGCTTTGAGCCGCAGGCAGAACTCGCACTCCCGGCAGCGAACGACACGACGATTTCCGCNCGCGTTCCCGTCACNATNGNCCNCGACGACGACACCGCGCTGAAAGANGCGTCGCTCGAAATCTCCACGGGAATCATCACGGGCGCGGCAAAGCAGAANAAAATCGCCGTCATGGAAGCGGAGCGCAAACTGCTTGAGGCACAGCGCAGCGCGCACGACGCGGCGATTACGGCAGAGCGGGATTTTTATACCGCGCTCAAAAAACTGTANAATTACGCGCTGAACGTGCTGACCAAGCGCGGCGATCTGTACGACGACGANCTTTCGCTCAGAAAATTGCAGGCGCAGGGCTACGCGACGCTCTCATCGACCTATCAGAAAGCCGATTTGCGCGTGCGTTCCGACCGGCGCGACGTGGCTGAGGCGGANCGGCTGCTGGAACGCGAGACGGCAGTCTTTGCCCAAAAATGCGGCGCGGATTACGCCAAGGCGNCGGACGGAGAAAATCAGTACGACGTGGCAATGGCGTTCCTGCCGTTCGACATTCCCGCCGTGGAACTCCTCGACCCGGACNCGTTCCCCGCGGAATTATATGCGGCGAGCGAGCGNGCGGCTTGGAACAAGTANATCGCGCAGCTCAAGCGCGATGCCGACTACAAACTGACGCTCAANGCGAACGCGGGCTACACGTTCTCCAATGCGTCNGTGCAGTCGGACACCGTGGACGCGGGGCTGGCGTTCTCCTGGANCGGACTGACGGCAAAGGCGGGCGTTTCGTTCGCCACGGGCAGCACGCTGTTCGGGAACGGCGGCGCGGCGGGCGCAAGCGCGGGCGACCCGTCCTACACGCTGTCGCTCGGCTGGAATCCGAACGCATGGCGGCTGGCAAACATCGACGCACAGCAGGACGAACTGGACGTGCAGCTGGAAGAAATCGCCNTTCAGTCTGCCGCAAACGANTACGCCACCGACATGGCGGACAAAACCACGGAGATTGCCGATTTGATCTGGGCAAAAGAATCGTACCAAGAGGAATATGCCATGTACGAGCAGCTGGAAAAAGACACGGAAGCNTGGTACNGGCAGGGAATCGTGACGGAAAGCGACTGGCGCGACGCNCGGGACAACCGCAGCAAGGCGCAGATACACCTGCTTATCAACGCGATNGATGTCATTCTGTGCAACGACGCGACGCGGCTGCTGTTNTGTGAGGCGNCGCAATGAAAAAGAACGGGCTTTCAAAAGGAACNAAACGCGCGCTTGCCGCGCTGATTGCCGTCGTGGCGGTCGCGCTCATCGTGTTCGGCGCGCGGATGGCCGTCGTATCGTCCCGCAAAACCGACGAAGTGACGTACCGCGTGCGCANGGAAATCTANGAGAACGTCATNGAGATTGCGGGAACGGCNAGCGCGGCAAAGGAACAGACCTTGCAGGCAAAAACGGACGGCACGGTCATCGCCGTGTACGCAAAAGAAGGCGACGTGGTNAAAAAAGGCGACGTGCTGCTGCAAGTGGACGACACGACGCAGGTGTACAACCTCGCCAAGCTGGACTACGACCTCGCCTCNACGCGGATTACGGGCGCGGCGCAGCAGATAAAGCTGATGGAAGTGCAGCGGGCTTCGCTCGTGCAGAAAGTGGACGAATGCAAGATCATCGCCACCTTTGACGGCGTACTCGCCTCGTTCGACGTGGACGAAGACGACTANNTNGAGGCGAAAGANNCGATCGGNACGCTCGTGGACAAATCCTACCTGACGGCAAAAGTCGAGATTGCCGAAACGGACGTGGCAAAACTCGCCGTCGGGCAGAAAGTGCAGTTTTCGTTCCCGGCGTATGACGGCACGGTGGAAGGCTACGTGGTCTCTTTCCCCGCAATCGGCGAAGTGACCAACCGGGGCGCGACCGTCGTCAAGGCGACCGTGCGCATCGACGACGTGCCCGAAGCAATCCTGCCGAATTTTTCGTTCACGGGAAAAATCCAGATAACCGAGCCGGAGACGAAACTCGTGGTGGAACGCTACGCAATCGGCCACGAAAAAGGCAGCGCGTTCGTGGAAATCCTCGAAAACGGCAAGGCGACNAAAGTCGCCGTCGAAGTCGAGCCGTATGGCACGGGCTACGTCAACGTGCTGAGCGGACTTTCCGGCGGCGAAGTCCTCAAGGCGCAGAGCGACGCGAGCAANAGCGGCAGAATGAGCGTGAGCGTNCGNGGCGCGCCCAAAAGCAGCGGCAACCGGCAGAACGCCGGCGCACCGCCGCCACGGTTTTAGCGGGGCTGGTATGGACGAGGCAAAACGCGTCATCGGCATGAGCGAGGTGACCAAAGTGTACGCAATGGGCGAAGAATCCGTNCACGCGCTGCGGGGCATCAGTTTTGAGATTAAGCAGGGCGAATTCGTTTCGATTATGGGACCGAGCGGAAGCGGAAAATCCACCTGCATGAACATGATNGGCTGCCTTGACCGCCCGACATCGGGCATCGTGGAAATCGGCGGCAAAGAGACCGCGCAGATGAGCGAACGCGAGCTTGCCGACCTGCGCAACAGGACGGTCGGCTTTGTGTTCCAGCAGTATCACCTGCTGCCGTCGATGACCGTGCTGGAAAACGTCATGCTTCCCCTGCGCTACCAGAACATCGACCATGCCGAACGCCGCGACCGGGCGCAGGCCGCGCTCAAGCGCGTGGGGCTGGAAAACCGCCTCGCGCACCTGCCCAATGAGCTGAGCGGCGGACAGAAACAGCGCGTCGCCATTGCCCGCGCCACCGTCACCCGCCCTTCTATCATCCTTGCCGACGAGCCGACGGGCGCGCTGGACAGCTCCACGGGCAACGCCGTTTTGGAACTGTTCGGCGAAATCAACGCGGCGGGTACGACAATCGTCATCGTCACCCACGACCCAAAAATCGGCGCGAGCACCAAACGCTGCATCCGCATTCTGGACGGCCTGATTCAGAGCGACACGCTGAACGACGCGGGGGGCGCGTATGCTTGAGGATTTTGTCGATTCGCTGCGCAATTTTGCCCGCAACAAGACGCGCACCATTCTTTCGCTGCTGGGCGTGATTATCGGCGTGGCGAGCGTCATCTTGATTACGAGCATGGGGCAAAGCTCCACCCGGCAGATCGAGGACACGTTCGGGTCGAGCGGGCTTGATTTGGTGCAGGTCAGCTCAGGCTTCATGCGGCGCAGGCGCGAGGCGGTGTCGCTCAAATTCGACGAGACGTTCCGGCAGGAACTGTTCGACAACGTGCGCAACATCAAGCGNATCTGGTACAAGAATTCGCTTTCCGCAACGCTCAGTTTTGGCGACACGAGCGTGACGGCGAGCTGCACGGCGATAGAACCCGGCTACCTTGAGATGTACGGGCTTGACCTTGACTACGGCGACTATTTTACCGTGACCGACGACGTGTACGGCGCGCAGAAAGTCATTCTGGGCAGCGAGGTCGCCACGTCGCTTTTTCCTGACGGGAACGCCGTCGGGCGCGGAATCCTTTTGGTCACGAGCAACGTGCCGTTCAGTTTTTCCGTCGTCGGCGTGCTGAAAGAACAGACGAGCGGCATGGAGAACAGCACGTCGGGCATTTATATTCCGCGCGGATTCTACGCCAAGAAAATCGTGCCCAACCCCGACGCGTCCGTGGTAATGGTACAGGCAGAAAGCACGGCGTTCTGCACGCAAATCGTGAACGACATAACCGCCTGGGCGGAACAAAAGACGGGCACGGAAGGCTCGATCAACGCCATGTCCATGCAGACAATAATAGAACAAATGCGCACGATTACGCAGACGCTCAGCCTCATGCTGTCGGGCATTGCGGCAATCAGCCTGCTCGTGGGCGGCATCGGCATTATGAACATCATGATCGTGACCGTCACCGAACGGCGGCAGGAAATCGGCATCCGCAAGGCACTGGGCGCAAGCCCCGCCGCAATCCGCCGCCAGTTTCTGGTGGAGAGCGCAAGCATTACGCTGCTGGGCGGGTCGCTCGGCATTGTGCTCGGCATCGCGCTGAGTTTTGCCGTGGAATACGTGCGCGGTCAGCCGTTCGCCATTCAGGCGGGCGCATGCGTCGTGTCGTTCGTGTTCAGCGTGTTCGTGGGCGTGTTCTTCGGCCTGAACCCCGCCAGCCGCGCCGCAAAACTCGACCCCGTAGAAGCACTGGCAGGATAGGAACGCGCGCCGTTTACTTTTTGAACAAATCTGAATGGCGGTAGCGTTCTTCGAGCGGCTCGGCGTTCGCCAATTTCTGCACGACACGGGCGAATTCCGCAATATCGTACCCGCGCCGCCGAATCTTCTCAAAATCTTTTTTCATTCTTGACGTGAACTTCGCGGTATACTTTGTCTTTTCGGACGGAGCTTGGGGAAAGAATGTGCAAGAAATTTCGGGCGTGTCCGCCGCAAGCGGNGGCCGGGCTTTGCGCGCTTCCGCTCACGCTCCATACCGCAAGCGGTACGCCTGCGGCGGCGCTCCAATCCCTCACGCATCGCACCTGCACCCCTACAAGGGTGTGATGCGCCACCCCTATAGGGATGTGATATGCCACCCTTATAGGGGTGGCATGCCTCATCCTTCTAAGGGTGGTATTGCTCACCCCTATAAGGGTGAGGTTCTGCTACCAAACAGATACCACATCCACACAATAGAGACGACCGTTTGCCCTGCAACCTGTCAGGCAAAAATACCACGCTGTTTTGCCCCTACCCTCTCGAAAAAACCGTCGGTTTAAATGCCCCAACAGACAGAGGAGGATTTTTATGAAAAAAATCGTAGGCGCGGTGCTTGTAGCGGGGATGCTGGCGAGTGCCGCAACGGCCGACATAGG
>JAAVAM010000014.1:0-10705 GCA_014804085.1 Treponema sp.
AATCCAAATACAGTAAGGATAAATCGATTTATCCTTACTGTAACCTATGGTTATCCTTACTATAAATTGATTTATGGTAAGGATAATTTTATTTATCCAAAGGATAAATCCTTGTCCGCGCAGAACGACAAAAAAGCCCGTTTCGCGGCAAACAATCCGTCTGCGCGGGAGTATGCGCCGCGAGAAGTCTTGACAGCGACCGGCGGGCGTTATAATATAGTACAAATCTTTTTGTCCAGTAGGTTTTTACGAAATGGCTGTTGATGAAAAACTTCAGATGATGCGGCATTCTTGCGCGCACGTTATGGCGGAAGCNGTCCTGCACTTGTTCCCGGGAACGAAAATCGCAATCGGTCCTGCCATNGAAAACGGTTTTTATTACGACTTTGACTTTCCCGCCGACCACAAGGCGAGCGAGGCAGATTTTCCCGCCATCGAAAAAGAAATGCGCCGGATTNTGGCGACGGGCGCGNCGTTCGTGCGCGCGGAAGTGACCAAGGAAGACGCGCTCGCGCAGTTTGCCGACCAGCCCTACAAGCTTGAGCTGATACGCGACCTNCCGGCGGGNGAGGTCATTTCCACCTACACGCAGGAAGATTTTACCGACCTGTGCCGCGGTCCGCACGTGGCGACGACCAAAGACATCAACGCGCAGGCGTTCAAGCTGATGAGCGTGGCGGGCGCNTACTGGCGCGGNGACTCNAACCGTCCCATGCTCACGCGCATTTACGCCGTCGCGTTCGCAAAGCCGAACGACCTGAAAGACTACCTGCACCGGCTTGAGGAGGCCGAAAAGCGCGACCACCGCAAGCTGGGCGTNCAGATGGACTTGTTCCACCTTGACAGCGAAGACCCCGGTCAGATTTTCTGGCATCCGAACGGCTGGCAGATGTACGTGACCTTGCAGGACTATATGCGGCAGAAAATCATTGCCGACGGCTACAAAGAAGTNAACACGCCGGCNATNATGCCGCGCAGCCTGTGGGAACGCTCCGGGCACTGGGGNCATTANCAGCAGAACATGTTCATCACCGAAAGCGAAAAGCGCATTTTTGCCGTCAAGCCGATGAACTGCCCCGGCGCGCTCGAAATNTTCAAGAGCCGCCTGCGCTCATACAAAGACNTGCCNCTGCGGNTGGCNGAATTCGGNCACTGCGTNCGCAACGAGCCGAGCGGAACGCTCCACGGCATNATGCGNGTGCGCGGNTTTGTGCAGGACGACGCGCATATCATCTGNACGGAAGAGCAGATNGAAGCGGAAGTCGCGAAATTCTGCCGCCTGCTGCTCGACGTGTACAAGGATTTCGGCTTTGACAAGCANGTCGCCGTCAGGCTCAGCACGATGCCCGAAGACCACGTGGGCGANGAGGCGACCTGGCANCANGCGGAAGCCGCGCTGGGAGCGGCCTGCAAGTCGGCGGGACTGGACTATGAAATTCAGCCCGGCGAAGGCGCGTTCTACGGACCGAANCTCGAATTCAAACTGTACGACACGATCGGGCGCGAATGGCAGTGCGGCACGATTCAGCTGGANTANCAGCTGCCGAGCGCGGAACGCNTNGACGCNACCTATATCGGNCCGGACAATCAGAAGCACCACCCNGTCATGCTGCACCGCGCCGTGCTCGGATCGCTCGAACGNTTTATCGGCATTTTAATAGAAAACTTTGCCGGTGCNATGCCCGCATGGTTCGCGTTTGAGCAGGTCGCCGTCGTNCCGGTGGGCGATGACTTTGCGNCCTATGCCCANAAAGTCGCNGACGACCTGTGCGCCGCCGGATTCCGCGCGAACGCCTANCTTGACAACAGCAANATGAAAAGCAAAATCAAGGTGATTACGAGCGAGCACAAAACGCCGTACATTNTGGTGGTGGGCGCAAAAGAACGGGACGAAAACACCGTGTGCGTCCGATTCCGNGCCGACAGCGGCAAGCCGCAGCAGACCATGCCGTTCGCGGAATTCAANGNNTACCTTGCGGACAACGTGCGGGCGCATTCGCTCGCGCTGTAGGCAGAACGCGGAAGGGGGCGTTGCGGGGGTGTCCCCCGCAGAGGGGGTAGGCGAAAATGGTACGCAAAGTGAAAACTTTGCGTTCATTGNAGCCGAGGGGGAGACTTCCCCCNCCCTGAAAANGAGGCGCGTGNGTTTTCTATGCNCGGAAAAATNTTTCCGGCGGCGACGGTTGCCATGACGGGGAGCGTGTTTCCGAGGAAAAAATCCCCGCCGAGCGGGATGCGTGATTCATCGGGNNGTTCCGTAGAAAAGTTTTGCCATGTCCACGACCAGAATGCCGCTCCGGCCGGTCTTGTAGAAATTGCTTTCTTCCCAGCCGACCACCAAAAAATCGCCGCTCACGCAGAAATGGGTGTACCGATATTCTTTGGGAAGCTTGGGCAGACGGAACGCNAGGTTCGCGCCGCCGTTCAGNACNGGACGATTTTTGAGCGCGCCGTTGAAATAGGTCGTGCCGTCGGAAAANACGGCGCAAATCCANCCGTCCGCAATNATNGCCGTTGCCGNCGCGCCGTCNTCGCCGTGNACGAANAAGCGCGGGGANGTGCCGCCCGCCGTGTAGCACGTGAGCAGGAACGGAAAATCCGCCGGAATAGAACGGAGCAGCCCNTGCAANCGCGCCGGGGCGGAAGAAAAATCCTGCGGCACGCGCGCNGCATAAAATTGCTCNTCGCTCGAAGGCGCAATCGTAATCTTTCCCGCGCGGGTCACCGGCTGCACNGATTCAAGGGCGAGGAGCGGTTTCCACTGCCGGTAGGCAAAATTCGTGCGCTCGTCATCNGTCTTTTTGATTGCGGAAATCCAGCTGTCGCCGTCAAANACCGTGCCGACNATTTCATACGCNCCGCNCACGTCCAAATCGCCATAGGTGAGCGCGGGNTACAGCATACGGTTTATNCGNGANACGCGCACCAGATACGGCCGGTTCTCATCGCTGCTGGCNGATTCGGCNATNGCCTTGTTAAAAAANGCGTTGCGGTACAGCGTAAAATACGGAATGCCGCGGTCAAACACCAANTTTTCTGCCGTGCTCGACCCGAACAGCCGGATGTCATGCACNAGCACCGGCTCNGCCGTGCCCTCAAACAGCAGCACGCCGAGGCGGTTCACGAGCAGGAAGCCGTTNCCGTCCGCGTCCGTGTTTGCGGCAGANACGCGCAGGTTTTCCGTCCATGGCTTGAGCGACTGCAACTGNGAAATCTGCGGCAGCTGAATCTGCACAAGGTTCGCNTTCGTAAAATAATACCANGCATGGTCGTGTTCGTCCGCCGCCGCCGCAANCTCGACGACCGGCTCANGNTNNGCTTTTTTCTTGCACCCCGTCAGCGTCAGCNCGACGCATACCACCAAAAGCAATGTTTTCATACGATACATAATAGAAAAAAAACGCCGTTACTTCAATATCACCCANGTCGCGCCCGNNCCGCCCTGACTGCCGTCAGGATGCCCGGACATTCCCANNNNCGNNNTGCATTCGATGAACGTGCGCACCATNGCGCCGAGNACCGGGGAATTTTCCTGGCTGTGGTTGCCTTTGCCGTGCACGATGAGGATTTTTTTCAGCCCGCGCCGCTTGCAGTCGCGCACGAATTCGTCCANNCGCGCCCATGCNTCGTCGCGGGTCAGCCCGTGCAGGTCGATTTTTGCNTCCGGCGGCAGCGAGCGCANGTATTTGGGNCTGCGCATNTTTGNCTCCTGCNCNTGNGATTGGGCNATGCGGTCTTTGTCCACCACGCCGTACCGCCGCANCCACAAATCCATGGGGGCGACTGTCTTTTTCACGTCCTGCGCCATGAGCTGCTCCGCCGTGTAGCCCTGCGCCCGCGCCGCCTTTTCTTCCGCCGTGGACGCGTTCGCCTTCTTGTGCGAAACCTGCGGCTGTTTTTTCTGCCGAGCCGACGCTTTTTGCTGGTCAGCCCACTGATTCAAAATATCGCCAAAATCCATCAGTCTTGCTCCTCAAGCGATTCGCCCCGCACCCACCCGGCAGCCTCGTCGCAGTCAATATATGCCCAACCGCCCGCCCGCTCCCGGACGCGCACCCGCGTACCGACCGGCAATGCCGTGCCAGCCGTCGCCGCGTCATCGGGAACGGGGCTGACGGATCCGCCACGAAAAACCGCGTACCCGTGCGCGTCATTTGCCCGCGCCCACCCGAACGCAAGCAGAAAGACCGGCGCAAGCACGAACGGAACGAACGCCCACCGGCGGCGGCACAAAACCAACGCGACAGCAAGCACCACGCACACGCCCGCCGCCGCAAGCAGGACATGCGCACGTGCTTTTCCCGGCACAGACGGAACGGCTTCACCGTGCGCCCGCTCGTCCGCCCCGTCATCGTCCGCATCATCAGCGGGAACGGGCTGAAATGCGCGGGCGAACACGCCGTCTTGCGGATCGACACGCGCCGTTTGCTGCGGCGCGGCAGCCGACGGACGCACAATCAGCCGATATTCCGGGAGCGTGAGGTTGACGCGCGAGCCGTTGTACGCGACCGCCTCTATCGCAAACGACGGAACGGTATATGTACCTGCCACCAGCGGCGTCCAGTCAAAGCGCGCGACGGGAACCACAGCGGGAGAAAACGTTTTGGGGAGCGGCTCGCCCTGCGCAAGGGGAAACCGTTCGGTTTCGGTAAAAA
The DNA here is from genome assembly GCA_014804085.1 of Treponema sp. GTDB lineage: Bacteria > Spirochaetota > Spirochaetia > Treponematales > Treponemataceae > Treponema_D. Next base: position 4,656 of record JAAVAM010000014.1, read on the forward strand.
TCGCGTTTTTGGGCACGTCCCACGAAAAATGCAGCAGCTGCGGACAGTATTGTGCAGACAGCGTACACCGCACCGTCTCGCCGACAGAAACGGCAACCGCGCCGTTCCGTGGTACAATGCGGGATTGGGCAGTCTCAAATTCGAGCGAAAGGCGCGGCAGCAGCGTTGCCGGATCTTCGTAAACAGTCACCGGGGCGAACGGAATGGCATACGCGCGTCGGCTGACATACACGGGAAGCGGCGGAAGCCGGGGCGTTCCTGCCGCAGNGAACACGAACTGAAACTGCAATCTCGTNCCCGTGTCGCCGNCCGCGCCGGACACCGTTTCTTTTTTTGACGATATGAACCGCACGTCCGCCGGAAAATCGGGAAGCTCCGNGCGCACCAGCGACNGGTCGATGCCGTCCAGCGTGAGCGTGTAGGNNCACGGCTGCCCGACAAAAACCGTCTCNNCCGGCGGCAACAGTNTGAGNGCNCGGATTGCTTCGGGCGNAAGCGGTGCTGCCGCCAACGGNGAANATACCGCCGCAAGCNCNGCAANNANAAATCGATGCCGCCGTCGTCTTTTTTGTTCGACTGCACTTTTTTCCATTGGTTNTGTTCGTTCTCCTTTANGAGCGTAAAAATGCCTTTTTCAAGCGCGGAATCGTCCTCGCCTTCGCCCGCNNGGCGCATTTCTTTTTCCGCGCCCTGCGCCTGACGCATCGCCGCCTCNGACTGGCATAATTCCANNTTGATTTTNGCGTCCCGGTTGGCNGGATCGNCAAGAATCGCCTGNTTGAAGCATTCGNCCGCGCGTTCGTTNTCGCCCTGCNGATGCGCAATCACGCCTTCGTTGTAAAANGCGGCACTCCGCANCGAGGCNGGCGCGTCGGGAGCGATNTGCTTGAGCCGNGCGTCCGCCGCCGCGAATTCTTCCTGCGCAAGGTAGGTNGCCGCAAGGCCGAACACCGCGTACTGCGCNAGCACGTCGTCCTGCGCCGCACGGGCATCGCTTTCGACCTGCAAGAAAATCGCCGTCGCCTGCGGGTATTTTTNCTGATACCACGCCCATGCCCCCCGNGCGACCGCCGCATTTCCGCGCGCATTGCAGGACGACACGAACGGCACGAGGNCGCATGCCACAAGCACCGCCGACTGCCGGAGCGANNGCACGGAANGCNNCGNCTCACCNACGACGAACGACNCGACAAAACANANNAGCGCGAACAGCAGGAAAAACGCGCGCCGNTCAATATCCTGCGATTCGTANGCANANGCCGTGCCGTCCGCGCCGCCCGCCGAAAGCGTGCGCAACAGCCGATACGCCGAGCNNNATTCCGCCGCAGGAATATACTGCGCCAGCGCGCCGCGCGACCGCTTNGGAAACGCCGANGCTTCGTTCGCCCTGTCCGCNCAGGAGCGCAATTTCTGCGCCTGCAAGACCGTATGNACGACCGTCGTGCCATCGCCCGCCGTCACGTCCGCCCCCTGCTCGCTGCCGAACCCGATCAACGCCACGGNAATTCCATAGCGCACCGCGTCGTCCACTGCCGACCGCAAGCCGCCGTCCGTCTCGTCGCCGTCGGTGAACACCCACACGTGCGCCGCCTGTGCCGACTGCGGCGGAAACGCCGTGACTGCCGCCGCAATGCCCCGCCCCANCCGCGAACCGNCCGCCGTCATCAGTTCGGGNGAAAGCGCGTCCANCAGCGTATGCACGGACGCACGGTCCTCGGTCAGCGGAANGGCAAGCACNCCGTCGCCCTTTGCAATCACCACGGAAACGGACGGNGCGGGCATNGCGCCCAAAAGCGACTTCGCATANTGCCGCGCCGCCTCAAGCCGCGTCATGCCGCCCACCGCGTCGCGCGCGTTCATGCTGTAAGAAATATCAAAGACAAAGCAAACGGCATCGCCGCTTTTCTGCACGGGAACGACTTTCTTCCCCCATGAAATGCCCGCGCACGCAAACACCACGCCGACCCACGCCACCGCGCGCAGCATGATTTTTGCGGCAAGCGCACGACGCTCCCGCCGGACTGACATACCGCCGTGCAGACTGCCCAACGACGCGAACAGCCGTTTTGTCCGCACGAACAAAAACACGAGCGCGGGAATGAGCGGCACGAGCAGCAAGAACGCCCCCGGATGCGCACAGCGAATCATAGTATCTCCCCCAAAAACAGCCGCTTGAGCACCCATGCCGCCACGAGCGCGACCACGCCCGCAAACAGAAACTGCTGCCCGAACGGCTCGTCAACCGACCGCACATAAAACGACTGCGCCACGCTTTCCAGCTGGCTGATTGCCGCAAGCCGTTCCGCAAGCGCGGCGGTATGCTCCACGCCAAAATACTGCCCGCCCGCAATCCGCGCGATGTCCTCCAGCGGCGCATGGTCAAATTCGGACGCATAATAGCCGGAGCGGACGCGCCCCGTTTCGGGATCGACATACGCAATCGGCACTGACCCGCGCGTTCCGATNCCGAACGTGTAAATCGTTATGCCCTGCCGCGCGGCAAGCCGAGCCGCCGTCTCAGGATGCACTGCCCCGGCGTTGTTCTCGCCGTCGGTAATGAGGACGATACATTTTTTCGGCGCGGACGACGCAATCAGATGGTAGACCGCCGCGCTCAATCCCACGCCGATTGCCGTGCCTTCACCCAAGCCGCCCGGCGCAAGCGCGTCCAGCCGCCGCAAGAACACCGTCTGGTCAATCGTGGGCGGAACGACGACGGCGGCCTCACTTGCCATTGCCACCAGCCCGAACGCCGCGCCCTTGTTCGCCGCCACCATCGTATGCAGGGCAACTTTTGCCGCCTCAAGCCGCGTCATGCCCGCAATATCCTGCGCCGCCATGGACGGACTGGTGTCAAGCACGAACAGAATGTCCGTTCCCTTTGACGTATAGACTTTTTCCTGCCGATGCACCAAAGGATTCGCGAGCGCGACGACCACAAGCGCGTACCCCGCCCCGCACAGCACGCCCGCCACAAGCGAAAAGAACCGCCTGACCGCGCCGTTCCAGGCAAACATCTTGCCGCCCCAGTCGGACAGCGTGAGCGGGAACGAAACGCGCCGGAACACGCCGGCCTTGCGCAACGCGAACAGCGCAAACGGCAAGAGCAGCAGCACCAACGCAAACGGATGCTCAAAGGTCGCCATGCGCGCCCCCAATCGATTCCACCGCGTCCACGGCAACGCTCAGCAACAACTCCTTTTCGCCCGCAGGCAAATCGGCAGGGGCATAGCGGATATAATCCGTCCGATTGAACAGATACAGCAGCTCCTCCAGCATCGCGTCCTGCGCCTCGTCCAACGTGCCGCCGCAAATCGCGCTCACCGCCGCATACAGACCGCCCGTCTCCACCGCCGCAAACGAACAGGCAAACCGCTCGGAAAGATACCCGCGCAAAATATGCTGCACCGCCGCACAGAACGTGCGGTCGTCAATGTTATCATGCCGAACGGCAAGCGCGCGCAGTTTTTTCAGCACGACCCGCATATTCCGCCGCGCCCGCCGNGCCGCAAAAAAATCGGCAATGGCAGAACGATGCAACAGCACGAACGCCGCCGCAACAAGCACGAACAGAAAAAGCACCGCNATCACGGCAAGCACCGCCGTCGTTCCGGGCACGACCAGCGGCGGAGACGGCGGACGGAATCCCGCCGCGCCCGACTTTTCTACGATAGAGTTGATTTCNATCGGNTCNAGCAGCACCGTGTACGAGCCGAGCGAAAACGGCGCGAACGCAATCGTNCCGACTTTCCAGGCGACCAGCGTNATCGTGAGCGTGTATGCCGNGCCGAACCGNTCGAGCGACGCGGAAAGCACCGTGCAACGCTCGCGCTGCGCGGCAAACGCAGGCCAATCCGTCGGCACGTCCTCATGCGTACCATCGTCGCAGACGATAATCTCCGCGTCGGTATGAAAGATATACCGAATCTCCACCGTGTCGCCCAGATACGCGGTTTCGGGCAGGGAAATCTGCACGGGCGCAGANTGTTCCGGGGGCNTTTCGGCAGGCAGCGGAAGCGCAACGCACCAAACGAACAGGGCGANCCNAAAAAACGNCCTCATCAGCGCGACCTCTGCGAAAAAAAGCGGGAAAGCACCTGCACCGNGTCGTCCGCCGTAGAAAGCGCGAGCGGATACGCGCCGTGGCGCANNCATTCCCCCTGCCAAAAATCCGTGCGCTGGCGGTTGTCCTCAAACCATGCGCGCCGGAACGACGCGGACGACGTGGGCAACATGCGCCGCTCGCCCGTCTCGCCGTCCNNAAACGGCACCGTGCCGACGGCGGGAAGTTCCGTGTCGCAGGGATCGGTCACGCGGACGGCGACCACATCGTGCTTGCCGGAAAGCCGCGCCANNGGCTGCAACCATCCGTCCGCNCGNAAATCCGAAAGCACAAAGACNAGCGACCGCCGCTTGAGCAACGTCCCCGCCCCGTTCAGCGCGCTTGCCAACGCAGACCCGCGCACGCCGCCGTCATCAAGGCGGTCAAGCCGGGAAAACAACGCCATCACCTGCGCGCGCCCCGCCTTTGGCGCACACGCCCACTGAATCGCCCCGTCAAAAAACACCGCGCCGACCGCACATGCGTTCTGCTCCGCCGCGAACAACAGCACTGCCGCCGCCTCGCTCGCCGCCGCAAGCCGCACCCGNCCGGCACTCCCCGTCAGCATTGACGCGGAGCGGTCAAGCACGAACAGCACGTGCAGTTCCCGGTCCTCCTCATACTGCTTGACGAACGGCTTTCCCATCCGCGCCGTCACGTTCCAGTCAATCGAACGCACGTTGTCGCCGCTCAGATACTCGCGCACGCCGCTAAAATCGATGCCCTGCCCCCGGCTGACCGACCGAAACGCGCCCTGCCGCAAGCTGTCCGCAACCGTCCGCGCGTTCAGGCGCAACTGCTGCGCGCGGCGCGCCAACCGGCCGCGGTTCTCGTCCAAGATTTGCATTACGGCAACGCCACCGTCTGAAGCACGCGCTCAATCACATCGTCCGCCGTCACGCCGTCCGCCGCCGCCTCATACGAAAGCACGAGCCGGTGCCGCAGCACCGCAGGCGCGGCAGCCTTCACGTCCTCCGGCAGCACGAACGAACGCCCCGCAAACAGCGCGTAAGCCTTGGCGCACTGCAACAACGCGATCCCCGAACGCGGCGACGCGCCGTAACTCACGTAGCGGGAAATATCGTCCTTCTTTACGGCAGAAACCGCAAGCCGCCCGCCCGCCTTTTTCTCCGCCGCCGGGCGCGTGAGCGCGACCACGGAGACGATATACGTCACCAGCGCGTCGTCGCAGGTCACCGCCTCAAGCAGGGCGCGGCACTGGGCAATCTTCTCCGCGTCCAGAATCCTGTCCACCGCAATGTCCGCCGCATGCCCCGCCGTCCGCACGATCTGCGCCTCTTCCTGCGCCGTCGGGTACGGCACGGTCACCTTGATCAGGAAACGGTCAAGCTCCGCCTCCGGCAGGTTGTACGTGCCTTCCTGCTCAATGGGATTCTGCGTGGCGAGCACCAAAAACGGCGACGGCAGCGGGTACGTCTCGTCGCCAATCGTCACCTGCCGCTCCGCCATTGCCTCCAGCAGCGCGCTCTGCACCTTTGCCGGCGAACGGTTGATTTCGTCCGCAAGCACGATATTCGTAAAAATCGGTCCCTTGCGCACCGTGAACCGCCCGCTCTGGCTCTCGTACAGCAGCGTCCCCGTCACGTCGGCAGGAAGCAGATCCGGCGTAAACTGAATCCGCTTGCAGCCCAGCCCGGAAATCTCCGCGAACGTCCTGACCGCAAGCGTCTTTGCAAGCCCCGGCACGCCCTCAAGCAACGCATGCCCGCCCGTCAGCAGCGCAATCAGAATACCGTCAACCACCTGCCGCTGCCCCACCAACCGCTTGGCAGCCTCCGCCCGGCACGCCTCCAAAAGCCTCTTGCACGACTCAAAATCACTCATGCCCCCAGTATACCACGGAACGCCACGCCGGGGGAAGTCCGCCCGCTCCCCCGCGACAGGCGGCGCGNCAGAAAAACAAAACCGCCGTTCCGCAAAANGAANG
>JAAVAM010000014.1:10710-13927 GCA_014804085.1 Treponema sp.
GCGNCNTGCNNNNGCNAGGGNGGTTTTAACGAAAGCAGGGAAAGCCNGTAAAGGCTAGTNCGCCGTCAANTTGNCGTCCGTGCAGGCTATCGTCTTGCCNNNCAAGCCGTCNATTNTCTCTNTTGANATGANGNTTTTATCTCTGCTTACNCCGGTCCAATCTNTTTNAGAGCCTTTGTATGTCACNNTTTTCAATGNATCGCACCCGGTGAACGCATCCTGNCCGATGTTTTTCATGGTCGNCGGTATCTCCACGCTCGTAAGGCTGGCGCAGTTCTCAAATGCATTCCACCCGATTTTCGTCACGCCCTCAGGTATCGTCACGGTCTCAATAGTGCTGCACCCGGAGAACGCTGCACANCCAATTTCCGTTACGTCGTTGGGAATTACAAGTTCTGTCTTTTGCTTTATGTCCGTTCCATCGGAAAGCAGTATGCGTTCTGCGCCGCTCACAAGATCTCCGTCATTGTTCACAGCGCACCATTGCCCGAGCGTGCCGCCGTAGTTCACCACGCCGATGCTTCCACAGTTATAAAACGAAGCGTTAATGGTCTTCACGGAGACAGGTATCGTCACGCTTTGGAGGGCAGTACACTTACTGAACGCATAGGATCCAATTTCCGTCATGCCGTTGGGAATCGTCACGCTCGTAAGGCTGCTGCATCCGGAGAACGCGCTTCTCCCAATGCTCGTCCCTGCCGGTATCTCCACGTCCTCAAGACCAGTACATCCAGAGAACGCATAGTCTCCGATTTCCGTTACGCTGTCAGGTATCTTCACGCTCGTAAGGCTCTTGCATCCGTAGAATGCATTGCCCCCGATTTTCGTCACGCCCGACGGTATCTCTATGCTCGCCAGCCCGCTGCACTCGGAGAACGCACTGCTCGCAATGCTTGTCACGCCGTTGGGAATCGTCACGTGTTGAATACTGGAAAGACCATTAAATACGTTATTCTTAATTTCCGTCAGGCCGCCCTCAAGGATTACTACCTCCTTAAGGTTGTAACAACCGTTGAATATACCAGTTCCCATGTCTGTCACACTACTGGGAATGGTTATGCTTTCAAGACTTTCACAGTGAGTGAACACATAACTTTTGAAAGTCTTTACGCCCTCAGAAATTTTTACTTCCGCAAGTGCTGAGCAGCCAGAGAACATACTATTACTAATGCTCTCCATGCTGCCAGGAATTGTCACGCTCGCAAGGCTCTTGCACCCGGAGAACGCGCTTTCCCCAATGCTCGTCACGCTGTTGGGAATCGTCACGCTTGCAAGTTTTTCAGCATTTAAAAACGCCTCTTTCTGGATTTCCGTCACGGTGTTCGGAATAGTCACGCTAACAATACCAGTCCTATTATAAAATGCTCTGCTGTTTATCTGCGTTGCGCCTGCGGGAATGGTAAGCTTCGTATCCTCTCCCGCATAGGTCTCAATCTGCATGCCGACAGTATTGTTGTTCTCATACGTACTTTTCCAGTAACTGACAGCACTGTCGAAATACCATGAAATGCCATTGGTCGTCGTATTGACTATCGTCTTGCCCTTTAGTCCGGTGGCATCGCCAATGGTTTCGCCCTGCTGATCGTAGTAAAACAGCATATGTCTCCATTGATTTGATGTTCCATTATAAAGCACTGTCTTAAGGCTGCTGCATCCTTCAAACGCTTCTTTTCCGATACTTTTCACGCTCGTAGGAATTCTCACGCTCTCAATGAAATCGCAGTCCTTGAAGGCCTCGTCGCCAATCCATTTTACGCTGCTCGGAATCGTTATGCTCTCCTGGCTTCCCTTATATTTGACAAGCTTGCCGTCCTCGATTTGATAGTCTGCTGCCACTGCCGCAATATTCTTTAGACAGGTGTATGTTCCTCTATTATTCACGTTATATCTTCCGTAGGGTGAATGGAGCGTGTCAATCACAAAAGTTCCGTAGTTACCCCCGTTTAGCTTAGATATCAGCGTTGCCGTATAACTTCCGTCCTCTTTCTTTTCGGGAGTATATGAGAAGTCAAGGTTGGCATAAGTAGCACTGTCTTTCGTAAAAACCAGGTCAGTCACGCCGGAAAGAACCTTCCATGTCGTATCGGCAAACGGATTGTTGGCATCTACAACAGTGCTGCCACCCGAACTAGACCCGCCGCCTGTGCTACCGCCGCTAGTCTTTTTTGTGAACTTATAACTTCCATCGGAAGCCGTAAGTATTCCCTCACTTGCGCTAGAAGCATTAATCGTAAATGTCGCCCACTCAATATCGGAATTGGGCACTGTCAGCGTTGCCGTATATGTTCCATTGTTATTCTTACAAATATAAGAATAATTGACCGATATAGCACGTGCGGTGCTAGTTGCATACGTGCAGGTATCTTCATCAAAAGACAGCGTAAGCCCGTCCTCGGTGTTCTCCCACACCGTACCCTTGAACGGATTGTTCTTGTCGTTGCCGCCCGCTCCCGATCCTAATTCGCCGACATCCTTGCCGTCAAGCCCGAACGCGCCCGAGCATCCTGCGGCGAGCAGGGCAAAAAGCACCGCGCCACACATCAAACTGATATATTTCCTCATAAAAAACTCCTTACCAATCACCAAAAAACCACGCGCCTACTTGAAGCGGTAGGACGCGCCCGCCGTGAACGAAAAGCCGCTCGACGTGCCGAAAAAGCCCGTGAAGTCCGCCAAAATGCCGATCTTCTCGGTCAGATTGAACGTCACCCCCACGCCAAGGTCGATGTCGAACCCGCCCGACACGTCGCGCCAGCCCGCGCCGTTCAGGGCCGAATAGCCCGTTATCTCGGACGACACGAAAGAGATCGGGATCTCGAACCCCACAAACGCATGCGGGATAAAACGGGATTCAGGAATCATGGCGTTCCACACCGCCCTCGCGCCCGGAATGAGCGTGAACGCGAACGCGTCGATCCCCCAGCCCGCATAGCCGATGTCCTTCCCGCCGAAGCCGAAGTCCAGCCCGACCTCCACCGCAAGCCCCTTCAAAAAGAAATTCTCGTGCTCAGGGAAGAGAACCATGCCCGCCGACGGCTTCAATTTGAAAAAACTCACGCTTTCGGATGCCGTCACGTAGTCATCTGCGTTGCCGTTCCACGGCACGTCCACCGACCGCATCTCATACCCCACCGCGAGCTTGGCGTACAGCGGCTTCCCGTCAAAGAACCCCGCCGCGCCCGCCGCCGCGGACATACCAAAAAATGCCATGAGAGCC